>NZ_SVCB01000091.1 GCF_015058545.1 Veillonella sp. | reverse complement strand
ATTTGTTCGTAATCACACCTTCAGTCACATAGGAACCGGCCACAATCGCTTTCGGTGTGGAAATAACCTGGCGCACTTCCGCACGGCCCAAGATAACTTCCTTGAATTCAGGTGTTAACATACCGCGCATAGCGCTTTCCACGTCGTTGATGGCGTCGTAAATAACGCGATACGTACGAAGGTCAACACTTTCTTTTTCAGCCGCTTTACGAACCACTGCATCAGGACGAACATTAAAACCGATAATAATAGCATTCGATGCGGATGCGAGCATAACGTCGGATTCGTTGATGGCACCTACCGCCGCATGGACGATAACGATACGAACTTCCGGATTCTTAATTGCTTCCAAAGATTGACGCAATGCTTCTACGGAGCCTTGAACGTCTGCTTTAATAATAATATTTAAGTCTTTTAATTCACCTTGTTGAATCTGATTAAAGATATCGTCCAAGGTAACTTTATGGCTCGTACCCATTTCAGCTAAACGTTGTTTTTCCACACGTTTTTCGGCAATTACACGAGCTTCGTTGTCATCAACGGCATTCATGATTTCACCAGCCTGCGGAACATCGGATAAACCGAGAACTTCCACCGGCATGGATGGACGAGCTACTTTTACTTTTTCACCGCGTTCATTCGTCATAGCACGAACTTTACCGTATGCTACGCCGGCAATGATGTTGTCGCCAACGCGGAGGCTACCTTTTTGTACCAATACAGTACATACAGGACCACGGCCCTTATCGAGTTTAGCTTCGATAACAACGCCCTGCGCATTACGATTAGGGTTAGCTTTTAATTCCATAACTTCCGCTACGAGCAAGATATTTTCGAGCAAATCATCAATACCTTGACGCTGTTTAGCGGATACAGGAACCATGATTACATCGCCGCCCCATTCTTCAGGCAATAAACCGTGTTCAGCCAACTGCTGTTTAACATGGTCAGGGTTGGCACCCGGTTTATCCATCTTGTTAATGGCTACGATAATAGGCACATTAGCGGATTTCGCATGGTTAATCGCTTCGATGGTCTGCGGCATTACACCGTCATCGGCAGCTACTACCAATACGGCAATATCCGTAGACTGAGCACCGCGCAAACGCATAGCCGTAAACGCTTCATGGCCCGGCGTATCCAAGAAGGTAATCTTGTTGCCTTTATAGCGAACCATATACGCACCGATATGCTGCGTAATGCCGCCTGCTTCGGATGCGGTTACGTTAGTTTGACGAATTACGTCCAATAAGGAAGTTTTACCATGGTCAACGTGACCCATAATAGTAACAACCGGCGGACGTGGCTGTAAGCTTTCCGGCGAATCTTCCACTTCTACGATTTCCGTCGGATCTTCTTCCGGTGCTGCTTCGGAAACGGTTACACCGAATTCTTCCGCTACGATGGACGCCGTATCAAAGTCGATTTCCTGGTTGATGGTCGCCATAACGCCTAATAACATTAATTTTTTGATGATTTCACTCACTTCACGGCCCATAGCTTCCGCTAATTCTTTAACCGTTAAGGTCTGGCCGATTTCAATGTGAGTAGCAATCATAGCTTCTGCTTTACGTTTTTCTTCTTCTTTGTGCTGGCGATTCTGTTCATTACGCTGTTTTACGCGATTTTTGCTCTTCGCCAAAGAAGTGGACAATAAGGACTGTGGACGGTTTCCGCCACGGTTTTTCTTGTCCTTTTTATTGCGACGGTCATTGTTATTATCGCGACCACCGTCACGATTGTTGCGACCTTCTTTATTGCTGTTGCGATTGTCGCGATTGTTTTTACGATCATTATGATCGTTGCGATTACGGTCTTGATGTTCGTTGCGATTGCCGCCCTCGTTTTTCTTATCGCCGTGACGATTATTGCGGTCATTACGGTCTTGACCTTTGTTGTCTTGACGACGATTATCCTGGTTGCGGTTATCCTGACGCTGTTCTTGACGATTACCGTGTTTTTGGTTCTGCTGATTGCGAGAATCCTGACGGCCCTCATTATTACGATTGCCATCATTATTACGGTTACCGTTATTTCCTTTATTCGTGTTAGGCTTCTGACCTTGTTCGGCACGACGGGCTTCTTGTTTATGAGCCGGTTTCTGACCGTCAGATTGCTTTGCCTCACCTTTAGGGGCTTCGGATTTATGAGCGTCTGCTTTTTTAGGTTCCGCTTTTTTATGACTTTCTTTAGCTGCCGGTTTAGCACTTATTTCAGCAGCCTTTACAGGCGCTTCTTTTGGTGCCTGAGCACTGCGGTTTTTAAAATGTTTGGTAACAAGTTCAATACCTGCATCATCCAAACCGCTGGCCGGAGTTTTTGACTCATAACCGTTACGGCTTAAAAAGTCTATAATCTGTTTATTTTCTACATTTAGTTCTTTACTTAAATCACGTATTCTTTTTTTTGACATCTGCATGCCCCCTCAAATCAATTATCTATTTCTTTGAGCATTGCCTTCGCAAATCCCACATCATTTACAAGTACAATAGCTCTTTGTTCTTTGCCGATGGCATGACCCAATTCCGCTTTTGTCAAAACATTTCTAAGCGGAACATCATATTGCTGAGCTAACCATATATATTTCTCCGCATTATTCTTAGCACAATCAGTTGCCAGCAAGGCTAAGGGAACATTCCCCCGTTTAATTGCTTTCTCCGCTACAAAATCGCCGGATAACAATTTACCTGCTCGCTGTGCCATGCCTAATAAATTCTTAAATTTCGTTTCGTTCATTTGCTTATTCAGCCTCGTTAAGCCCTAATTCAGCTTTCAGATTTTCATAAATATCAGCTGATACGGCTCGTTTTAAGGACCGTTCCAAGCGCTTCGCTTTATAAGCAGTCTCAAAGCATTCCGCTTTCGGTTCGATATAAGCACCGCGACCGGCCGCTTTGCCGGTTCTATCTATAGCAATCGTACCTTCCGGTGAGGCTACGATGCGCAGCATCTCTTTCTTATTACGCAACTCGCCACAACCTACACAGATACGCATAGGAGGTGTTTTTTTCTTCATTACGCTTCACCGTCACCTTCAAGCAATTCATTAGCAGCCGTTTCCGGTTCTACTTCATCTGCTTGTGTTTCGCTCTTAATATCGATTTTCCAGTTTGTCAATTTAGCAGCCAAACGCGCATTCTGACCTGCTTTACCGATAGCCAAAGACAATTGGTAATCCGGTACAATAACGCGAGATGTTTTTTCTTCTTCGTTTACATCTACGGAAATTACTTTAGCAGGGCTCAAAGAGTTGGCAATATAAACAGCCGGATCTTCATCCCATTTTACGATATCAATTTTTTCATCGTTTAACTCATCCACAATGTTCTGAACGCGCTGACCTTTAGGACCTACGCAAGCGCCAACCGCATCAATCGTTTCATCACGAGATACTACGGCAATTTTAGAGCGCATGCCCGGTTCGCGAGCAACGGATTTCAATTCGATAACACCTTCATAAATTTCAGGCACTTCTAATTCGAAAAGGCGTTTTAACAGGCCCGGATGAGTACGGCTGATCATAATCTGAGGACCTTTGGTGGTCTTTTTAACTTCTACGATGTAGCATTTAATGCGATCGCCTGCTTTGTATGTTTCCGTCGGAATCTGTTCAGCCGGTGGTAAAATGGCTTCTGTTTTGCCAAGGTCAACGAATACATTGCGACCTTCAACGCGCTGTACAAGGCCGGTGATGATATCACCTTCACGGCTGAAATATTCTTCGTACACAATGCTGCGTTCCGCTTCTTTAAGACGTTGAATCAACATTTGCTTAGCCGTATGAGCAGCGCTACGTCCGAAGTTCTTAGGTGTTACATCAACTTCTACAATGTCGCCCACTTCAAAACGCATATCCCGTTGTTGAGCTTCGGCGAGAGAAATTTCTTTCTCTGCGTCCTCAACTTCAGCAACTACGGTTTTCTTGGCAAAAACCTTATATTCACCGCTCTCACGGTTTAATTCTACATAGGCGTCCTGATTGGAACCCGGCTCCTTACGGTAAGCCTGCAGCAATGATGCCTCCAAGGACTCAAACACCACTTCCGGCGATACACCCTTCTGCTTTGTTAACACCATAACTGCCTGTACTAATTCTTGACTCACTTATTATTCCTCCAATATTTTCTGTTTTAGTTTTTTATCTTTAAAATTCAAAATGCAAACGAATCTGTGCAATAGCACTTCGTTCTAACACGATTGGGTTTTCCCCGACTTGAATCGTAATCGTCTCATCGGTAAACTCACCCAGCGCTCCGGTAAATTGCTTCTTCCCATCTACCGGCTTAAACAACTGTACATCAACGTCGGCGCCTTGATAACGAACAAAGTCTTTGTCTTTTTTCAAAACACGATCCAGTCCCGGTGAAGATACTTCCAATAAATAATTTTCTTTAATCGGATCTTTAGCATCCAACACTTCGCTCAGCTTCTCGCTGACAATCTGACAATCATCAAGATCGACTCCGCCCGGCTTATCTAAATATACACGCAAATACCAATCCCGTTCGCGCACATATTCCACATCCACCAGTTCCATCTCTGTGCCCTCAATAATCCCTTCCACTATTGAGGATACAAATTCTTCCACGGCTTCTCTTTTCATGGTCATCGCCTCCTTCATTTTGATGTAACACCTGTAATATGACTCACATCGTATTTGCCAAGCACTTGCCTGTTTGTACGCCTGTATAGTGTTTTACTATAAAGTAAAGAGTGAGCCAAGGCCCACTCTTTTAAAAAAGCTTATTTCGAATCACGTATATTATATCATGAACACTGCCAAAACACAAATACTATAAACGATTTTGCAAGTCCGTAAGCACTCTTACAAGCTCACTTTCCAGTTTTGCTTCCAATTCCGGTAATGTCTTTGCGTCGAGGTCATGGTTAATCTCCGGATAATTGTGTCGCCGAAGCTCTGCAAAAAACTCATCACGCAGTACATTGTAGAAAAGCAACAGCCCCGACGTATCATCCATTATGCGATATTCCCCGATAATGTACGAGCCGTTAATCATGCACACCCCATTACTTGGGGCAATATCCCGCACAAAAGGACTTACCTGTTGAGGTAAAAACTCTTCATAAGCCCAGTCAGCAAGGCCTTTGTGTTTATATGCATACGTAAACATTTTTTGAGGCTCGATTAACCGCTCGGTGAGACCTTGCTCAGCGCGCTCTTTCAGCACTGCCTCAAACTCCTCCCAAGAACCGCGAATAAAGTTAATATCCGTAAAAGAGAAAAGCGGCATCACTACATGAACTATATAATCGTCAACTTCCTTATCATACAAGGCTTCCCAACGCCATCCCAGTTCATTTTCATAATGAAAAAAGCGATAATACAAGTCTTCTGCCGTCGTATCGATTACCAGTTTAAAATCGCCCAAAGTATTCGGCAACCATGAAAAATCATAGGTGCGTTCCTTACATTCTGCAATTACATCTGCCATCTGAAATAATCCTTCCTCTTGATTTAATACTATTGATTGTCATCCATAGCGTATAGAGACTCGTATTTTTCCTGATTTTTTAAAACCGCCGTAACATACTCACGAGTCTCCGCAAACGGGATTTGCTCAATATCGTCGAAGTCGTCGCCCCAACCGTATTGGCTCATCCATTCTTCCACGTGACCACGACCGGCATTATACGCAGCCAAGGCCAAAATTTTATTGCCTTTAAATTCATTCAGTAAATACGCTAAATACCATGTCCCCAGCTTAATATTAGTATCCGGTTCTTTAATATCATTATCGGTCAACTTTGGTTCATTCATTTGTTCCGCAATCCAGTGCGCCGTGTCCGGCATGAGTTGCATAAGCCCCAAAGCGCCCGGTGCCGATTCGGCATGTTCATTGAACTTACTCTCCGCCAGAATTACCCCCGCGACTAACGAATAGGGAATCTTATTGGCCCTGGCCGCTGCATGTACAGTGGCACTATGTTCTAAAGGATACGCATAGGTGCGCGCCAGATACGGTTCGCCCACAGCGAAATAGTACCAGCCTAAAATTACGAGGCACCATGCTAAGAATGTAGAGCCTTTCATGCATCCTCCTCAGTAAAAACATGTCCTTTTGCTTGCCATAATTGTTCTAACTGCGCCGCTAAATCAGCCAAAGTGCCATTATTATCAATCACAACATGACTATAGTTTTTCTTCTCCGCTAGCGGCATTTGACTGGCAATACGAGCTTTTGCTTCTTCTAAGGTATACCCGTTACGTTCCTGCAAACGAGCCGTCTGAACATCTTCGTTGATAGCTACGAGCCACACTTCATCCATTTCCTTATACCAATTGGTTTCAATGAGTAAGGGAATATCATAGATAACAGCCTTATAGCCTTCTTTGGCAAAATTTTCAGCTAATTCGTCAATGCGTTGTTTAATGAAGCTGTGTAAAATTTCGTTGGTACGCTTCCGTTTGGCTTCATCGTTAAAAATAATACTGCCCAACTTCGGACGATCAAGCGTGCCTTCCGGTGTAAGAATTTCATCACTGAATTCTGCCACCAAAGCCTTTAGGCCCGGCGTGCCCGGTTCAACAACTTCACGCGCTACTATATCCGCATCAATAATAGGTGCTCCTTTATCTCGAAGCCAGTTGGATACGGTACTTTTCCCGGACGCAATACCGCCGGTTAACCCAATCTTATACATCGTTACTCCCGATAATGTAATAAAAATAATCTTAATGTTGGCAATGTCCGCAAAATACGGTATGACGTCCTCGCAAGGTCATATCCTGGAGCGTCCGTTTACAGCGAACACAGGGCTTACCGCCTCGTCCATACACCAATAAATGTTCCTGATTTTGCCCTTTACCGCCCGCTCCGTTTTTATAATCACGAAAACTGGTACCGCCATTGGCCAGACTGTCACGCAACACTTTGCGTAAAGCTCGGTGCAAAGCCTTCGTCTCTGCTTCGCTTAAAGAATCAGCTGGTCTGGTCGGCATAACATGGGCCAAAAACAAAGCTTCGTCGGCATAAATATTGCCGATACCGGCTACAAATTGCTGTCCCAGTAAGAACGGCTTTATCGGCATAGAACTACGCCGTGTCAACTCATATAGTTTACCACTTGTGAAAGCTCGACTCAATGGTTCAACGCCCATATTCAGATACGCTTTTAAATCTATCTCTTTCTCCGACTCAAACACATAGAGCGCCCCTAGCGTACGCACATCGCCGTACGCC
Source organism: Veillonella sp. (assembly GCF_015058545.1). Classification (GTDB taxonomy): domain Bacteria; phylum Bacillota; class Negativicutes; order Veillonellales; family Veillonellaceae; genus Veillonella_A. The sequence continues at coordinate 5,286 of NZ_SVCB01000091.1, read as the reverse complement.
AGCATGGTACCGTCGGTAAAATGAAACAGAATGCGGTCAAAACGCTCTACCTCAGCACTTGGCCGATAGATTAATCGCCCCGTCAATTTCAAATGAATAATTAACTGTAAATCAGAATTTTGCCAAGTAATGATTAAATATTTACCGCGCCGTTTTACAGCCTCAATAGTCTGTCCGGTAATGAGCGCTCCCGCCACATCAGCCGGGCAATTACGCCACATGCGCGGTAACAAAGAATCAACCGAGGCGACCGTTTTACCTGCTGCGTGTTCATGGATATATTCTTTTATGAGTTCCACTTCCGGTAATTCCGGCATTCGTTTCACCTCTTAACCAATTATAGAGTGATTATTGTATAGGCCTATACACCTATATAAACGTTTGAGCTTTTAATTTGGCTCAGATTTTGTTCAAAATTTTCTATTATTTTACATCAGCCCAATTTGTAGCGCTATGCACATCCACGATGAGCGGTACTTTTAATTCCACTACACTGTCCATGATATCCGCCAACAGTTTCATAACCGCTTCTTCTTCATCTTTTACAACTTCCAATACAAGTTCGTCATGTACCTGTAACAAAAGACGAGATTTAAAGCCGTCAGCTTCTAAGCGCTGCTCCACCTGATTCATGGCCAATTTAATAATATCCGCCGCACTACCCTGGATTGGCGTATTCATAGCCGTACGTTCCGCAAAGGAGCGACGATTAAAGTTACGACTGTTAATATCCGGTAAAGAACGGACCCGGCCGAACATGGTGCGAACCATGCCGGTTTCATGAGCTTCCGCCACCATATTGTCCATATATTCCTTAACTTTAGGATAACGGTGGAAATATAGTTCAATATAATCTTTCGCTTCACCGCGGGTAATCCCTAAATCACGGGACAAACCGAAATCACTGATACCGTAAATAATACCGAAGTTAACCGCTTTGGCATGGGAACGTTCAGTCGGCGTAACGTCTTCAATTGCTTTACCGAGCACTTCAGCTGCCGTAAAACGGTGAATATCTTCACCATCCATAAAGGCTTTAATGAGAGCCGGATCCTCCGACAAATGTGCCAAAATACGAAGTTCAATCTGCGAATAGTCCGCACTCACCAAGGTATCGTAGCCTTTACCCGGCAAGAACAACGCTCTAATCTCACGCCCTTTTTCCGTACGAACCGGAATATTCTGTAAATTAGGGTCTGAACTGCTGAGGCGACCCGTAGCCGTTACCATCTGATTAAACGTACTGTGAATGCGTTCCGTTTTTTTATCGATTAACGGTTTCAAACCTTCCAAATAAGTAGAAATCAATTTAACTACCGTACGATATTTCAAAATGAGTTCAATAATCGGATGGTCATTGCGGAGCATATCGAGCACTTCCGCATTGGTGGAGTAACCCGTTTTCGTCTTTTTCAAAACAGGTAAATTTAATTTTTCAAAGAGAATAACACCCAACTGTTTCGGCGAATTAATGTTAAACTCTTCCCCGGCCTCTTTATAAATGGCATCGCGTAATTCGTTAGCTTCCGCTTCGAAGCGAGTTTGGGTTTCTTCTAAAGCGACTTTATCAATGTAAATACCATTCTTTTCCATAACGAGCAAAGTATGTACGAGCGGTAATTCAATGGTTTTATATAAATCCCAAAGACCATTATCCTTGACCACTTCCTGCGCCACCGACTGCATGGTAAGTAAAGCCTGAGCCGTTGCCGCAGATTCATTGGCATCACCCGTAGCCGGCACTGCCGGTGCACTGAATCGTTCGGTCAAGTAGGAAATACCATAATTGGTACGCGTCGGATCCGCCAAATAAGCCATCAAGGTTAAATCCCAAATTCTCGGTTCACCGTCACCTGTAAATAAAGGCATGGTACCCGGTCTTGCTTCACCCGTCACTTCGAGGAGTAACTTACTGTCTTCCGTCGCTATCGTAGCCGCATCCTTTAGCATAGCCGGCAACAATTCGGCGAACTTAGCATGACCGCCGTCTAAACGAGCTACCGTTTCACCGTTCGCCACATACAATTCATCAATAGTACGGAATGGATGGGCACCACCGGCTTTAACCACAATACCTAAATCTTTATTTTTGTAAAAATCAGGTGTAATTGCTTCAATACCTGCAATTTCCAATTTAGAAGCCGTTGGTGATTCGGCAAAATCCGCAAATAAGGAGTCGCTATCAACCGGTGTTGGCGCCGTAATCCCCATCGCCTTAATGAGACGCGGCGTTACGCTGTGAAAACCTAAACGGTCAAAGAGCGGCACAATTTCCGTTTCATGAGCAGAGGTCACAAAATCGGAAGCTTTATAGTCTAAATCCATATCGGTTTTAATAGTCGCTAATGTGCGCGACAAGAAAGCCAATTCTTTATTGTCGGCCAATTTTTCTTTTAATTTCCCCTTAATGGAATCAATATTATCGTAAACGCCTTCTAAGGTACCATATTCATTAAGAAGTTTAAGAGCCGTTTTTTCACCAACGCCGGGCACACCGGGAATATTATCGGAGCTGTCCCCCATGAGGGCCTTCATGTCGATAACCATGTCAGGGCCATAGCCGTATTCGTCTGCCATATTATCGGGACGAACTTCGAGCATATCGCTGATACCCTTTTTAGTTAAATAAACCGTGCTGTGCTCATCAACGAGCTGCAAACTGTCGCGGTCACCGGTGATGATATAAACCGCCGTATCCTTATTGCCCAATTTTTTGCTTAAAGAGCCGATAATATCGTCCCCTTCATAGCCTTCTTCTTCGATAACGGTAATGCCGAGTGCCTCTAACACTTCACGAATAAGGCCAAACTGTGGACGCAAATCATCCGGTGCATTTGGTCGATTGCCTTTGTAGTCCGCATAAAGCTCCGTACGGAACGTTTCTTTGCCCTTATCAAAAGCTACCGCCACATAATCAGGATGTAAATCATTATATAGTTTAACAAGCATTGTCAAAAAACCGTACACCGCATTGGTCGGCACGCCCAGCGCATTACTGAGCGGCGGCAACGCAAAAAATGCACGGTACAACAAACTGCTGCCATCTATAATCATTAATTTTTTCATAAAGCACCTCTTTACCATGGACATCGACTTTATAGCTTATATGTTATATACCTTATAGGTCATACGTATTCAAAGGCCATACCTTCTTTGGCTATAGGTTTTCAAAGGTTATACCTTCCTATTCTATACGTTTTCAAAATTTAGCTGTATAATATATAGTCTAAACTAATGTTCAACATATCTGAAACTATTATATCATAAATATAAGGCAAAACTAATCTTTATAAGGTATTGCACAACAATACGCACTGTGCTATAATTATTCAGGTATATTATTGTAATCATAAGGAGGTGACTCAATTGCCAAATATCAAATCCAGTATTAGAAGCGTAAAAACGGACGCTGAACGTCGTGCGAAAAACTCCGCTGTGAAATCTCAAATTCGTACAGCTACACGCAAAACGGTTGAAGCTGTAGAAGCAGGCGCAGTAGAAGATGCTAAAAAAGCACTTGTTCAAGCTACTAGCGTAATTGATAAAGCAGCCTCCAAAGGCGTTCTTCATAAAAACACAGCAGCTCGCAAGAAATCTAACTTAACGGCTAAAGTGAATGCTCTATAAGAGATAAAAAAATATCCCTCCGGGAGGCTTGGTTTTACATTCGTAAAAAGACCCTCCCGGAGGGATATTTTTTTATTAAAATCCTCTTATTTAGAGCAATCTAGGCCTATAGGACATTTTGAGTTGTTTTTTATACCGATGAGACTAGTATTTATCTACTCTTATCGGTCTTTTAAACTTTTTATTAGATTTTAAAGGGTGGACACAATGAGTTGGTAAAAAGTCTGAAACCCCTTGTTGTATAAGGACTACATAAGATTTTATATTTCTAAAAACCTATGTTAAAATAAAAAAGGCGTTTAAAAACAATGCAATCTATGCTTGTATTAATTAAATCCGGTATCTTTTTTACTTACCTAGTAGGACAAATTAGACTGTAAGTGTTCATCTAGTAATAACCGTATTGAAGGCGGTATAAATGCTCAATTAAAAGCTATGTTATGTAACCATCTAGGGATAAATATTGAAAGATGAATAAAAGTAGCTTTCTGGTGGTGCTATTGTTAGGGTGATTTTCATTTCTCAGATCCATATCCTAACTATCTTTGGGATTAAATTACCAACTCAAAATGTCCTATAACCCGCAATCTACACTTCACCGTTAAGTAACCGGCGGTGAATCAGAGATTATTCTAAGCCTATACTTTTTAATTTAAAACAAGGATATTTCCCTCATCATTTGGAGAAATATCCTTATTTTTCTTTATGTATCCCACGGTGTTCTACTCTTAGCTTTACCAGTGTCTTTTGCCCCATCAAAGGCTTTTTTCGCTCTATATGCTTCTAAGGCCTGTAATACGTCATTATCTCGATTCTTGGCCTGATTTTTATAACGAATACCTTCATTAATGATGGATATAACTTGTCAGGCTACGCTAATAACGAAACCAGATTGGGATTCATTGTTTTTTATATGTTCCATACCGGTTCACAATCAAGCATCAATTAATCATTTTAAACTAAATAAAAAATCAAAATCCAAATGACTGTAATTCGAATTAATCGTTTGTCAATTTTCTTTTTATTCATTTTCCACCATAAATTATAGTCACCATTATATCCCGCTTCGACTTTATAATTAATACTCTTTAAATACCATTTAGCTATGATATCGCCTATGAAAAATACGAATATAATTAGCAACACCCAATAAGCTCTTTCAAATAAATTTAAATATAAACGAGTTTCAGTAAAAACATCTAAATTAAAATAATTATAAACCTTAACGGCTATAATAGATTCATATCGAATTATTACATTATTAATTTTTCGACTTAATAAACTCGTATTATGAAATAAATAAACTAATGTGCCATGATCCCAATAAACAATAGCCATATTAGTGAAAATAAACGCCGAAATCCGACCCGACAACTTTTGAAATATGGTTTGATTCTTTACTAAAAAATATACATTTAAAAAAAATAACAAGAAAAAATTGGTAAATATTTCCCATTGTCTATCTATTAACATATACATATAAAATAGTAATAAGGCAACAAGTAAAATAAGTTTTATGCGCGTTGTCTTAAATGTCAGAAAAGACATACGTTTCCTCCCAATTTCTACAGCCAATCAATCTATCTAATAATTGATTATAGTTATTAAAAACTATTTTTTACATTGCTATTAATCATTGTTAATATTTCCTTCATCACT
>NZ_SVCB01000090.1 GCF_015058545.1 Veillonella sp. | reverse complement strand
AGCACCTTTATTGTATCGGATTTTATTCAATATATCTTTTTTTGTGCAAAAAAAAGTAGGCGCCAAGAGGACACGCAACTAGCGTTTCTCTTTAGCGCCCCAAAATAAATTATAGAACCGGAAAACTGGCAGCAGTTACGCATAAAGCTGCAGATGAAATTATTAAAAGAACTGATGAAGCCAATAGAATTGCTCATGAAAAGTTACAAATGAAGGTAGAGCGAGCTGAAAACAGCTTACAAGAATTGGGGCGAATGAAACAACAAATTTATGACAATTCACTCAGACAATTTGTTCAAGCATTTAGTTTGATTCAACGTGTTCAATTAAAGGAGCTGAAAGGTTTTGAAAATATGAATACAGTTGACGAAATGATAGGTGCTATTGAACACGATATTTCATTAATTGATAATGCGACTGCTCTGGCAAAAGGTACTGTAGGCGGGGCCTTAACTGCTTTTGGTGCATATAGTGCAGTAACAACATTTTCTGCAACTTCCATTGCCGGAGCCGGTGGAGCAGCTACTGTAGGTAGTGGATTAATAGTCATGCCTACTTCAGCTGTTGCGGCCGGTGGATTATTAACCAGTACAGCAACATTAATAGGTGGCGCATTCTTAGGACCTTGCTTGGCGATTGCCGGAAAAATTGCTGAAACAAAGGCCCGTACAAAAGAGTGTAATGCATTGCAATATGAAAAATAACCACCAAAAAAATAGAACAACTTCAAGTAAAAGCTAGCAACTGTACAGCAATTGCAGCGCAAGCTGATTTATTTTGCAAACTATTGGGACAATTGAACTCTAAATTCTGGCCTCGAGTAAAAAATATGCGCGCTGCCATAGAACGCGAAGGCTTAGATCCTAATACCTATTCAAAAGAGACGTTAGAGCTGTTAAGTGTAGTGGTCGCTTTAGCAAAAGCTATTAGCACAGTTTTAAATACTAATATTGTTAATAATAAAGGGCAAGTAGAGTTTGCTTCACAACTGATTTATAATCAAACAAAGTCTATGCTTGATGGGTTTAATCAACCGGTAAAAATGATTAGTAAATAGTAAACTTTATTTCACTCCGCCACCCCTATGTCCGGGTACTATGTTATATTAACGATGTACCCGGATGTAGGGGTGATTTTATATGCTCAAAAGTCGCTCATGGCACTGCGACGTGAATCCTCAAAATCCGTAACAGTATTGATACACTAATTCTTTTGAGTGAGGTAAAGTAGGGGGTAGAAAGTATGGAACGTATTAAGTATTTATTTTTCCTAAATGACAACAAGCCATTAAAAGAGCGGTTTATTGACCGGTCCGAGTCAAAAATATTTATGTTTCTGTCATTTTTCTTTGTTTTGCTGCTGCCGATGGCTGCCATATTCCATAAAGTAGTTGGTGTAGGTATGCCCATGTTTGACGCTTTTATTGTTGTCATCGGGGCCTGGGTTTTGAATACGGTTTGGATGCTGTTTCGTAATCGCGCCGAGACTCAAAAAGCTCGTTTTTTCGTAAATATTTTACTTTGTTTGGGCAGTATACCGATTTTAGGTTCGTTTTTATATACGCCGCCTTACTATTCACTGCCAATCTTAATAGTTGCACTTTTATGGCTTGGTATCTTAACAGTAATAAGAGATTCCATACAGACATATTGGGATACATTTATCAAAATGCGTTGGTTCTTTTTAGGTGTGATGATTTTATGCTATGGTACGGTAATTTATTATGAGACCGGTTATCGTGACTTGCCACCAACCATAGTTCAGCCGATAATTTATGCACTGGAATTCTATATTGTAAGTTGTTTTACAATGCTGCAATTAGTGTATCTGAAAAAGGACATTGCCGGTTTTTATGATGAAAAGAAGATAACGGAATGTTACAATTGCGGCAACGTATCCGATATCTGGGACCAACCCGGCGGTAAGTTCTATGTGTTAAAATCCGTTGCCGGCATTGTTGTCAACTTTATGATGCTATTAATCGTTTGCATCAAGATTGGGCTCCATATATTGATACATTATATTTGGTAAAAATTTCCTACTACTAATGTTGAGATAGGGCAGAAAAGAGTAAGTTAAATCTCTTAGCTTAGTCAGTAGTTGCTTGACTTGACGCTTATATGTTAATGCGTTAAGATATATATAAGACGAGCCGTCATAGTGTGTAGCAACGCTAGGCTCATCTCCAGTGAAATAGGTAAAATGAGAAATGGCCTAGTCGTTACTTTTAGCGATTTAGGTCATTTTTCATTTAAGAATCAAGACCACTAATGTAGCAAAAGCTATCATTAAAGATAACGCTTCGAATACACTCATGATCTCACCTCCTTAACGGAGATGACCTAGTCATACTATAACGGCTCTTGATTATTAGTATACTCCTTTGTTGTTCATAATTAAAGATTATTTCGAAAATATGTTCTCGAGGAAAAGTTGAAAGAATACGGAAAATAAAAACCGGCAATGGTATTACACCGCCGGTTCTCCTTTAAAACAATATTATTCTTTAAATTAAGCCTCTATAACTTCAATTGAATTACTTTACGACCACAACACATCCCCGTCAAACATCTTTTCACCAATCCTCAATGAATCGGTATACTGCCACATATGGGCGGACGGCAGATCGCAGGTGGTATTATACTGGGCGCACCATTTAGGGCACATGAGCTGAGTACCGTCGATGTGATTGGTCCACCAATCTAAATTAGCATAGACGCCGGCATAGGCGTAGCCGGCTTGCCAAGCTGCATTTATAAAAGCACTGCAGCGATTGGTGATTTGCTGGGTGTCCCAATAGGGGGCTTCTTCCATATCGTACCAAAGGCCCATGGCTAATCGCTTTGGAAATAGGCCACAGTCGTTTAATATGTGAGTAACGAACACGGCTTCTTCGATGGCATCGTTGCAGTTTTGAGCGTAGGAGTAATAGTATACGCCGATGCTTAGGCCTGCATTCAAGGCCCCGTTTACATTGCGATAAAATTGACTGTCCAAATGACCGCGACCGTAGCCAAGTCGTATGATGGCAAATTCAATCCCCGCATCACGTACTTCTTGCCAGTTAACAATACCGTTATGTTCGCTTACATCAATTCCGTAGTGTTTATTTAACTGATTCATTTTCATAGTATCTTTTGTAGCTCCTTAGTATCATACTTATATCTTTTTATTGTTATTTGTTAGTATTCATAATATTTTATTGGTATTCATAAGAATTTGTTGTTTCTCATTGTTTTTTATTCAGCTCTTCATTAAAAAACACTGTTAAGGCTGCCAGGGCTCGATTTTTATGTTGTTGCATGGCCTGGCGGCTCACTCCGTAGTTTTTAGCTATACGAGCTAATGGAATGTCCTCAACATAATAGTTGTAGAGCAATTGCTGTTGCTGTGGCATGAGTCGTTTAAAGACTCGCGTCACGGCTTTTTTATTTGTATTGCCTAAGGCAATTGTTTCGGCGCTGTCTGAAGGCTTCAAAATATCTTCAAAGGTCATTGTACTGTCTTCGCCGTCGGTGGTTTTATCCATGATGAAGGTTTCTCGTTGCCATTGTTTACGAAGTTTTCGAAAGGCATTGTATTGACCGTATTTTATGCGACTTTTGACAAAACCGGAGAAGGGAACATCACCGTTAATGTCGTATTCTTTGACGGCCCTAATGAACACTTCCCACAGTAAGCTTTCCATATCATTGCCTTCACATTGCACGGCGCTTACATGGGCATACTTATGGATAAGTCCTTCATATTTCAGGCATAGCGCTCTAAGCGCAGTCTGATTATTTTGCTGAGCCGCGTTAACAGTGGCCATTAATTGGTTATCGCTCCATGCTACATTGGGAGTCATAGTAAAAACCTCTTTTCCTTATACGTTTAATTAGGGATTTCCTCGAGGATGTTTCAATTTAAATTTTGAGTCTGCTGTTGCAAAATGATTTGTTCTGCTGTGGCGAATTAAGTTATTCTGCTGTATGAACTGAGTTATTCTGCTATTGCAAACTGAATCGTTCTGCTGGTGCAAAATTTATTGGTTGATAAGTGAATTGCAATCACGAGTCTTAGTATAGTCAAGCGCCGGTTTTCAATCAAATCCAGGGAAAACTCGAAAAAGTTTACCACTTTTGAATCTTGATTTATTGTGTGCCAAGGTATAGAGTAGAGCATGTCGGTAATATGTCAGATATTTTCATGATTACAAATTTATTCTGACTGAAAAATGATGATATTAGTATGATATTTTTAATAAAAAATATATCGACTATGGAGAGCTTAGAGTTTGGGGCAGGCAAGTCCATTGGTAAAACATTGGCAAAGCGTAATAACGTAAGGATTAAATGCATCTAAATATAATTTCAGCTAAATGTAAATGAAGCTGCTGATTTAGAATGAGTTGGCATAGTATTTTGACAAAAGTGACCACAGTTGACAGATTTTAGTGGCATTTAGTGGTAAAACGGTATATTACTGCGTTATAAGGATCTTCCAAATTTAAATTAATTGACCGCGGGGATTTATGTGTATAGGGGAGTGTTGTATATATGGCGGAAAATGACACGTATGCTTTGATTGAACGAACGTATTGTATAGATGCCGGTAAAGATTTTATAATTCCGCAATATCTTAATTTCTTTCTGGGTATCTTGGAGGAGCTCTTGCAGGAGGCCTTGCTTGATACCGCACCCATAGAGGCGATAATGAAGCCTTTTAATGAAGGGTATATGCTTTTGGTGGAGTATTTGAAGCTGAATATTTTTTCACGGCGTCATGCGAATAAAATTGTGGCGCTGTTCAACGACGGTTATATGCTGGCCATGAATCCCGAGTTGCCTTGGGATCGCGAACAATACGCTGTTTATGTTGAGGATGCCCACATCATTATGTCCAAAATGTGTCATTTAGTGCATTCCGAGCAGCGTTATGCGTGCCTTACGCAGAAGCGTTACTCTATGTTAGCGTCCCGTTCCATGGCTGATTTAATCGGTGTTACCAGGCTTAGTAATCAAGAAATGACCTGCAAGTCTAAGGAGAGGCCTGATTTTAATTACGGCCGTATTTATATCAAGGGCTTTCGCCGCATCATACACGATATTAATTTAGCGTTAGTCAATTTCGGCTATAAAGAATTAACGCCGCCGTTTCAAGTTTTATTATGCAGTATCATGGAGCTATACGATATAGTGACGCGTTTGAAGAACATGGTACGTTTCATTGAAGTTTCTAAAAAGATACCACGCTCTTATATACGCCGTGAAATTGAAGCGGTGCATCAATCTTTTTACGCCTTTGAATCTGCCTTTTTGAATGCTTTTTCAAAAGAAAGAGCGGCGGATACTGTATCCCAAAATGTCACTACTCAGCCACAGCAAGGGGGGACGGGATGTGTTTTTTCACAACCTCACAAAGAAAAATCAGCCCGCGTTTTAAAGAGTTTAGCCGTCAACTTGGCCTCATTGCGCTGGGGTCTGTACTTTTTGACACTCACTTACGGCAGTGGTTTTATTAATCAATACGGTCAATTGGAAATTCGTTCGATTAAAACTAAAAACAACCTGAAGAACACAAGTAAAATAAGCTGTGTGCAAACCTCTTGCACTATCAGCTAAATGATAGTATAATCAACTACAGAAAAGATGCTCGATTTAATACTAATTACATTTGGTTGAGTCATCTTAAATAATTATATATAGATAGTCTTTGAGGCAAGGTGCGGAATGAAATATTCCAATTCCTGACCGGCGGTCATAGTCCGCAAGCTCTGAAATGGGTTGACTCGGTGCGATTCCGAGACCGACAGTATAGTCTGGATGGGAAAAGACACGCTATACGTTTGCGTTTTAATTAAGCTGTTAGGATTCAAGGTATTTCTTTTAAGCGGTTGCTTTGATTGATTAGCGATAATCGATAGACTTTCAGCTGCCATTAAACATTAAACGATATATAACGTAAATGACTCAGGGACTATAGATACTATGGTCCCTTTTTTGTTAGGAGTTGAGTTCATAATATGAGAGATGAACAATATACGGGGAATACGCTAACAACTGAATACAGCACGGATGAGCAGTACATGCAGCGGGCGTTGATGTTGGCGAAACGAGCGACCGGCTTTACTCATCCCAATCCTATGGTGGGCGCCGTTGTTGTGAAAAATGGCGAAATCATCGGCGAAGGCTATCATCAAAAAGCCGGCGAGGCTCATGCCGAGGTACATGCTCTAAAGGCGGCCGGTGAAAACGCCAAGGGGGCGACCCTTTATGTAACGCTGGAGCCTTGTGCCCATTACGGCAAAACACCGCCTTGTGCGAAACGAGTTATCGAAGCGGGTATTAAACGCGTTGTGGTTGGTTTAATCGATCCGAATCCGCTGGTGGCGGGTAAAGGTATTCAGATGATTCGCGATGCGGGGATTGAAGTGACTACCGGCATTTTGGAAAAGGAATGTGCCAAGCTGGTGGAAGGGTTTCTGACGTTTATAAAAACGGGCAAGCCCTTTGTGACTTTGAAATCGGCCATGTCTTTGGATGGTAAGATTGCTACGCGCACCGGTCACTCTCAGTGGATTACGAATGAGACGGCGCGCAAGGACGGTCATATATTACGGACCCTTCACGACGCAATTTTAACGGGTATCGGTACGGTGTTAAGCGATAATCCAAGTCTTAACTGTCGTTGGCAGCCGGCTGAAGATACAGGCCGAGCCGTGCATCAACCGGATGTTATCATTCTTGATAGCTTAGGGCGAACCCCGATAGGGGCTAACATTTTTAAACAAGCCAACCGTAAGGTATATATATTTGTAAGTCCTCAATGTGAGGCAAAGCGAATTGCCGAACTGGAAGCGGTGGGCGCGCAGGTTGTCGTCATTGATAATAAAGCGTCTCAACAAGACTCGAATAAACAGCTGCCGATTGAAGAAATTTTAACAAAAATCGCTGAACTCGGTTATACGTCCGTACTCGTCGAAGGTGGCAGTCAGGTCATAGCTTCCTTTGTAGAAGCTAAAGCGTTTGACAAAATTGTTACTTACATTGGTAACACGATTATCGGTGGTCAAACCGCTTTAGGGGCTATCAGCGGTCAAGGTATCGATCAGTTGACGGACGGCGTCAATTTGATTTTTGAATCGGTGACGATTTTAGATAATAACATTCGTATTGAATCGTATTTGGCAGGAAGGAGCGGTGCCTATGTTCACGGGGATCATTGAAGAAGTGGGCCATGTTGTCAGCGCTCAGCGTAACGCGCAGGCCATGAAACTCACCATCGCCGGTGACGTGATTTTTTCCGACATGCACATCGGCGATTCCATTGCGGTCAACGGCGTCTGTCTTACCGTTACCTCTTTTGCGGGTAAACAGTTTGTAGCCGACCTCATGCCGGAATCGGTGAATATGACGACCTTTGCTAAATTCACATCCGGTCAACCGGTTAATCTGGAACGGGCCATGGCGGTGAACAGTCGCTTCGGCGGTCATATGGTGGCCGGTCACGTAGACGGGCAGGGTCGCATTCGTCAAATCCGTAAACTGGATAATTCGGTGGTTTTCACCATTGAAACAACGCCGGATGTGCTGGATTATATTATCTACAAAGGCTCTATCGCCGTTGACGGTGCGAGTCTTACCGTTTTCAAACGAGAGAGTACGTATTTTGAAATCTCTATTATCCCGCACACCATTGCCAACACGATTTTGGCAAACGCCACGGTGGGCACCATGGTAAATCTGGAAACGGATATTGCGGGCCGTTACATTCGTCATTTCATTGCCTTAGATAAGGATGCTGACACTGCGGTGCCGGCGAGTAAGCGAGGTACCGAAGAAACAGGTAAAGGGTCTAACAAGAGTTTTTCAAAAGACTGGCTCATGAGCAAAGGCTTTATCTGAGAAGAACAATACATAATTAACAAGCAACATCAAACTCATAACAGTTTATTTTTATAGATTTACAATTCATGTTTTAAGGAGATGCTAGTATGGCAAAAACATTGAACACCATTGAAGAAGTTTTAGAAGATATTAAGGTTGGCAAACCGGTAATTATCGTGGACGATGAGAAACGTGAAAACGAAGGCGATCTCATGGTTGCTGCTGAATTTGCCACTATGGAAAATGTCAATTTCATGGTGAAAGAAGCGCGTGGTATTGTTTGTACGCCGATGAAAAAAGAAGATTTGGACGCCCTCGAAATCGGCCAGATGGTTACGAAAAATACGGATAATCACGAAACGGCTTTTACCGTAAGTGTTGACCATATGGATACTACAACCGGCGTTTCACCATACGAACGTGCCTTAACAATCCGAGCTTTAATTGACGGCAAAGCTCGTCCGGAAGACTTCCGTCGCCCGGGCCATGTGTTCCCATTGCAGTATAAAGAAGGGGGCGTGTTGGTTCGTCAGGGCCATACGGAAGCATCTATCGATTTATGCCGTTTGGCAGGCCTTAAGGAAGCATCCGTAATCTGCGAAATCACCAAAGATGACGGTAATATGGCTCGTCTCGATGATTTATTGGCATTTGCGGAAAAACACGATTTAAAAATTGCATCCGTAGCAGAACTCATTGAATATCGTAAGTTGCATGAGCCAATTATTACCTTGGCAGCTGAATCCAATTTACCGACTGAATTCGGGGATTTCAAGATTTTCGTTTTCAAAAACTACTTGGATCACAAAGAACATTTAGCCATTGTTAAAGGTGATGTGAAAGACCTTGAAAACGTACTCGTTCGCGTTCACTCCGAATGTCTTACCGGTGATGTGTTCGGCTCCAAACGTTGCGATTGCGGCGAACAGCTTCACAACGCGTTACGCACTATTGAAAAAGAAGGTAAGGGCGTGGTTGTGTACATGCGCCAGGAAGGTCGCGGCATCGGCCTTACCAATAAGATTAAAGCGTATGCTTTACAGGAAAAAGGCCTCGATACGGTGGAAGCGAATGTGGAATTAGGTTTCCCACCTGATATGCGCGAATACTCCTTGGCGGCTCAGATTATTCGTTTCTTAGGCATTAAGAGCGTAAATCTGATTACCAATAATCCGCTCAAGAAAACCAGCTTGGAACATTGGGGCATTAAAGTGAATAAACGTGTTCCTGTTATTGTAAAGGCCAACAACATCAACGCCGGTTATTTACAGACTAAAAAAGAAAAAATGGGTCATTTGTTATAATTAAGATGAGCCAATTATTATAAGTTAGAAGAAGTTGAAGTTTTATTTTAAAACAATCACTTAGACTATTAGGAGGCTATTATGATGGTTACAGAAGGTAAATTATTAGGCACAGGTAAACGCTTTGCTATTATCGGTTCTCGTTTTAACGAATTCATTACTTCAAAATTAATCGGCGGCGCTATGGATGCTCTCTTGCGTCACGATGTAGCGGAAGAAAATATTAATACTATTTGGGTGCCGGGCGCTTTTGAAATCCCGGTTGTTGCCAAAAAAGCAGCTCTTAGCGGAAAATATGACGCTATTATCTGTGTTGGTGCCGTAATTCGCGGATCCACGACTCACTATGATTATGTTTGCAGCGAAGTGTCCAAAGGTATCGCTCATATCAGTCTTGAAACAGGTGTACCGGTAATGTTCGGTGTACTTACGACTGAAAATATCGAACAGGCCATCGAACGTGCCGGTACAAAAGCGGGCAATAAAGGTTTCGATTGTGCTATGGGCGCTATTGAAATGGTTAACTTGTTGGAACAAATCTAAAATTTTTATAGTTAGTGAGTATCAGTGCCAATTATTGAAAGTATAATTGGCACTGTTTAATTGTACGCCGAATAGGCATGACTAAACCCCCAGTTAAACTGGGGGTCGGTAAAAAACTCTTATAGAAAAGGAAAGAACCTCCTAATGGTACAATGAAGTTGGTCTGGCAACCACAACATTTCAACTTAGGAGGTTCAATGT
>NZ_SVCB01000089.1 GCF_015058545.1 Veillonella sp. | reverse complement strand
TTTCGTTAATTGTTAGCACCTTTATTGTATCGGATTTTATTCAATATATCTTTTTTTGTGCAAAAAAAAGTAGGCGCCAAGAGGACACGCAACTAGCGTTTCTCTTTAGCGCCCCAAAATAAATTATAGAACCCTTTTTTTCGTCTTGTTTTTAATTGAGAAAAGAAGTATAATAATAGTCCTTGTGAACAAAATAAATTATAATGGCTTATTTCATACCCTAAAAGCAATTGCGTAAATTGCATAAAAATTTTGCAGATAAAAAATGAATATATTTAAAAAAATCTTCTTGACATAGAAGGAAAAACATTATCTTTTGTAGAAATATATATACAGTGAAGTTTATTAAGGGATGTGAGGAAATGAGTAGACACTTCGATGCTGAACTGATTGAACAGATAAAAGATGCAAATGACATTGTGTCAGTGATTTCTGAGCATATGACATTGAAGAAGAAGGGGAGGAATTACTGGGGCTGTTGTCCCTTTCATAATGAGAAAACGCCTTCATTCAGTGTAAACCCAGAAAAGGGCTTTTTTTATTGTTTCGGATGTCACGAATCAGGCAATGCGATTGGCTTTTTAATGAAATATGATGGACTGTCATTCCCTGAAGCCTTGGAAAGGTTGGCGAATCGTGCGGGCATTGCGTTACCTCAGCGCGATTTAACCAAAGAAGAATTACATCGGCAGGCACACAGGGAAAATTTGTACAAGGTGAATGCCTTGGCGGCTACATTTTTTCATAATTGCCTGACGCAGACTGAGATGGGTAAAGCAGGCCTTACCTATTTGGAGAAAAGAGGTCTTTCTAAAGACACTATCGAAAAATTCCAGCTTGGCTTTGCGCCCGACAATTGGGACAAACTATATCGCTCATTCAGAGAGCGAGGCATAGATGAACGCATATTAATTGAGACCGGTCTTTGCCGTAAAAGTAATGGTAAAACGTATGATTATTTTCGTAATCGTGTAATGTTTCCCATTATGGACGGGAAAGGGCGTGTCGTTGCGTTTGGTGGCCGTGTGCTGGATGACAGTAAGCCTAAATATTTAAACTCACCGGAATATGAATTATTCAATAAAGGCCATATGCTCTTTGCTTTTGACAAAGCATACCGAACTATTCGGGAGAAAAAACAGGTCATTTTAGTAGAAGGGTATATGGATGTTATAAGTGCTCATAATCGAGGGGTTACCAATGTAGTGGCCTCTTTAGGAACGGCTTATACCAAAGATCACGGGAGCTTATTAGTGCGTCAGGCTGATGAAGTCGTACTGGCCTATGATATGGACGGAGCCGGGCAACAAGCAGCGCGCAGGGCTATTGAGCTTTTACAAGATACGGAATTTAAAGTGCGCGTGGTAGCTATGCCGGACGGCAAAGATCCGGACGATTATGTGCGCAACCATGGGCCGGAAGCATTCTTAAAACTCGTAGATGAGGCCGTGCGGCCATTTGATTTTTACTTGAACAGTGCCATGATTCGGCACGACAGTAATACGATGGCCGGCAAACAGGCTATTTTAGAAGAAGTGTTTCCCCTCATAGGTGCTACAAGCAGTCAGATAGAGCGCGAAAATTATCTGAAAGCACTGGCATTGCCATTGTGGCTGGATAATAGTCAGATTTTTCGCATGTTTCGCCAATACTTGGCCAAAGGTGGGGTAGAATTACCAACCGATACGGCTAGTGAGGTTGTGCCGAAAAATGTGACGACCGAAGAAGACCGATTACTGGCCGCGGCCGTAGTTTGGCCGGCGGCTTGGGAACGGATTCATCAATATTTACCGTTGGAGGATATAACCAATCCTTTGTACCGTGCTTTGTTTAACAAAGCCGGAGAACTTCTAAGTAAGACCGGTGCGCTTACATCAGTGGCGCTGGAAGAAATGCTTACTGACGATGAAAAGACCGCTTATGGTCGCTTAATGGTGCTTGGTGAAGGCGAGTATAAGGAAGCACAAGTGGATGGCTATATACGAGCAGTGCGCTTGAAGTCATTACGAGAACAGTATAAACAACATAGTGTGTTAGCAGATCAACTGAACCGGGCAGGTAATCCTAAATTCATTGAGGAATTGCGTATTTGCCAGGAATTACAAACATTGATTAAAGAATGGTCTCGATAAACTATGAAAGAAAGGAAGAGCATTGTGGCTAAGAAGCAAACTAAATCACGGTTAGAAGAAATAATAGAACAATTACTGGCAAAAGGTCGTAAGGCAGGGGCATTAACGAGTAAAGAAATTACGGATGCTCTTCACGAAGAAGTAGAACTTACGGCTGAGCAGTTAGACGATATGTATGAAGTATTACAGAAAAGTAATATAGACGTTATCACCGATGATGCCGAAGTGGCAGCTGAAGAAGACGACATCATCGAAGATGAAGAAGAAAGCGACGAAGTTCGCGAAGCGAAAGAAGTAAGCCTTGACCTTAGTATTCCTGAAGGCGTTAACATTGACGACCCTGTAAGAATGTACTTAAAAGAAATCGGCCGCGTACCTTTGTTGTCCGCTGACGAAGAAATTCTTTTGGCTCAGCAGATTGAAGCGGGGGCCAAGGATGATGCGTCGTATAAAGAAATGAAAGCCGGCGAAAGAGCGAAACAGAAATTGATTGACGCCAACTTGCGTTTGGTAGTTAGTATCGCTAAACGTTATGTAGGTCGCGGCATGTTATTCTTGGATTTAATCCAGGAAGGTAACTTGGGCCTCATTAAAGCGGTTGATAAATTCGACTATACGAAAGGCTATAAATTCTCCACCTATGCAACATGGTGGATTCGCCAGGCCATTACCCGTGCGATTGCCGACCAGGCTCGTACGATTCGTATTCCGGTACATATGGTAGAAACGATTAATAAATTGATTCGTATTTCCCGTCAACTCTTACAGGATAAAGGTCGCGAACCATTGCCTGAAGAAATTGCGGAAGGTATGGGCATCAGTGTAGAACGTGTTCGTGAAATCCAGAAAATTGCACAGGAACCGGTTTCTTTGGAAACGCCAATCGGGGAAGAAGAAGACTCCCATTTGGGCGATTTCATCGAAGACCAGGATGCCATTGCGCCGGACGATGCAGCCAGCTACATCTTGCTTAAAGAACAAATCGAAGATGTATTCTCCTGCTTAACAGATCGTGAACAGCAAGTCTTGGTATTGCGTTTCGGCTTGAAAGACGGCAAACCTCGTACGTTGGAAGAAGTAGGTCAGCACTTCAGCGTTACCCGCGAACGTATTCGTCAGATTGAAGGTAAAGCTTTGACGAAACTTCGTAACCGTGGCAAACGCGATAAGATCAAAGACTTCTTATAAGATTAAACATTGGTAGTGATGCACTTAGAAAATTTGAGATTAACGTTGCCTATCGCTGGTGTATTGATGTGAATCACACTTTAAGTGTAGATTTTCGGCGTTATATTGACGTGAATCACACTTATTGTGTATAATATTTTGGTGGAATACTACGGTATTTCCCTATGGGCCTATAGCTCAGGGGTAGAGCAACCGGCTCATAACCGGTCGGTCCCTGGTTCGAACCCAGGTGGGCCCACCATATTCTCCAAAACGAACCACTGATTACTTGTGAAAGGTAATGGTGGTTCTTTTTTTGCTGTAATTATAGCCCAATTTCGACATACTGTCGCCAATAACGGTATATTTAACAAATGGATCTACAGGGCACTTCGAGGTTGTAGAGGTAGTGAGAGGTGGGAGACAGTGATTAGACCGAGATTGACATATATTAGTAATCAAAGGGGTGAAAAATTTTTAAAATCAATTAGCAGCAATGTAAGCGATTTTGTCGTATAGTATAAGATATAAAATTGGCTGAAAAACTGATAGTTTTATACAGGCAATTCATAATGATACCATAATATAAGAAGATACTTGAAAGGGCGCTTTTCTTGTAATGATATTTGATATATAATATAAATGATTTTTAGTTATCGTTGATTATAAATATGTTATTTTGGTATGACAATTGATTTTTATATTGATAAATTGTTATACTGTAGTTACATAGAAGGGGAAAGACTTTTGACTACAAAGAAAGTGCAAGTAATAACTTATTCTAAATATGAGGTTTATTCTGCAAGTAAATTATTGTTGTTAAGGATATTTGTAACACTTTTATCTTGCGTAATATTATGGACTAATGCTGAGGAGAGTAGATCTTTTTTTAATACTTTGGTAGTATTTTCTTTATCTCAATTATCATATATACTTAGTATTAAATGTAATGATAAAATCCGTCAATTATTTAGTTGGATTTCATTGGCGGTAATTTTGGTGATAACATTTATATCCGTAGTAGGGCTCATGGGAGTTGCTAGTATAGTGAATACGGATGTAGGATTTGTTATTGCGTTTATAAAACCTGGTAAATTAGTACCATTGTTTGGCAGTGAAGGCTTTGTAATTTCAATAGCGTTTGGACTGTTACTTCTGTACACAATTGAATAGGCAACTGGTTGGTTTGCTAAAAAAAATGATGGTACTGAAACTTCAAAGGCAGATACAGAATTTCCTATTGATGAAGAAAGGCGTGATTGATGTGATTGTATTATTTGCAATGATGTTGATTGCTGTTTACTTGGGATTAGTAACGTCTATAATATTTAGACTGAATCAAAATGGTGTTTTAGATGGACGCGTTTATCTAGCTTTTTTAGTTCCTATTTTGCATTTTATAGTTTGCCCTATAGTAATCATCGCTATAAAAAAAATAGTTTATATAGAAAAATGAGGGTTATATGGATAATGATGCTGATGTTCCCATTAGTTATAGCTCAGTATACTTTGGCATTGTCCCTGTTAAAAGAAGAATCTGAGGAAAGTGATACTCAAGTATATCAGACATTGTGTGAAAATAAATATAATAATATAGCTTTTGCTTAAAAAGTACTTACAATATAAACCGACCTCCTTAAAAATCTAAGTTTAAGGAGGTCGGTTTTTCGTGTAAAAATATAGTTTTAAGTTTAAGATAAAAGTTGTTACTGTTTCACTGCTTTTATTAGAAAAAAGTTGCTTCGTCCTAGGAGCTTTACTTTTATATTTTTAACTTTTCAATTATCTCTCCAAACTCCTTCAACGTTTTAATTGTTTCCTCAATTCTTTCTGTCGAAAGCTCGGTCACAGCCAGTTCTTCCTGTTTAAACAAAGGCAGAATGAGCTCTTTGGCAAATTCTTTACCAGTTGGCGTCAATTGAATGAGTTTTTCACGTTGATTATCCGGATTGGTAGTCATCGAGATGTATTTTTTAGCCAAGTGGCGTTTCACTAAGCTGTTGATTGTAGTCTTCGGGGCCTGGATTTGCTCCACAATATCTTTTTATGTCAGTGTATAATTAGGCGTCTCCATGAGGGCGTAGTAAAGCTGCATATCGTAATAGAGCAGGCCATGGGCTTTTGACCAATCATTATATATGTTTTTAATGTTTTGGACGGTTTCATAGAGTCGATTGACATATTCTCGATTCGACTTGGAGTCAGATATTTTTTTACTTATCTCATTGTAAATATTTTTGATAGAAGCTCACTAATTTATCAACTGCTTCTTGGTCCACGAAGTTATCCTTGTAGTACAAATCCATATGGGAGGCACCTTCGGTGTCGAATAATTCCGCATTGCTACCGGCTACTTTTACAGCATCTTCTGAAAAATGACGAGTGTCGGCTTCAGTACCAGCGATCATAAGCAACGTACGAGGGGCAATCCATTCCATGTGTTCGAATGGACGGAAGTGAGCTAATACATCATATTGTAACATACCCCAGCCGGTGGAGCGTTCGTTTTTTTATGCCGGCTATATAATAGTCATAATCTTCGCGGAACATACTGCGTTCCGGATAGGCTTCAGCTTTGGTAGGTGTGCCCGGATTTACATGAAATTGGAACGGACCGTCATCATGAGTCTCCGTGTTGCGGAGCAAACCTGCTTGATTTAACAAGGTATTGAGCATGGCCGGATCTTGTAATAATTCGCCTGCCGGATCCACCGCACTGACGGTAGCAATGGCTTTCATAAGACGGTCGGTTTGTTCCGTATAGGAAACATAGCTGCCGGCGGCACAAACGCCGAGAATGCCGATGTTCTTTTCATCAACAAAAGAACGCGAAGCCAAATAGGAAACAGCGCTTCTGATATTTTCCGCTCGCTGGAACGGATCTTCTAAACCACGAGGTTCGCGTTCACTTTCACCCTGACGGGCTTCGTCGAACGTAAGGGCGGAAAAACCCCGTTTCTATAATTCTTCGGAATAGTGTTCTGAGGTTTGTTCTTTCATGCCGCCCACAGGGTGACATACAACAATGCCTATCAATTGACGACCATCATAATCGTCCGGTAAATAGAGCATATCGCTTAATTTAATATTGAGACTATAGAACTTTACATTTGTTCGCATAAGATTAACTCATTTATCTTAAACCTAATCATATTGTAAAAAAATACTTTGACTCGATACTAACTCAATGGAATTTTAACTAATAGAGTTTCATTGATTTTTTTTACAATTTAAAGTACGATATCGTACTGTTTGCAAATTGCGTTATAGTTCGATATCGTACTATTGTCGATGGTAAATTTAAAGTTTTCGATTTTAATGGCTTTGAGGCAGGGTGTATTACTATACGAAGCTTGTTATAATGGGGGAGATTGTTTTAACAAAGGAAGGTGTTTTACGAGTTTAACCTATTAATATACTCAATCTTTTCCGGAGTAAACACAATCCTTGTCACGCCGTTAGCGTAATAAGATATTTCATACGGCTGATAGAGCATAGCAATTTTGCCCTCGCCGAGTAACACATAGTTATTGTTACGAATCGGAATTTTTTTATCGAGAATCTGGAATTCATTGTACTGTAATTGATGTTCGCGAGAGCTGAAAACAGGCAGCATGCCTTCCATGACTAATTTATACAATTGCTCATCGTCTTTAAGGTGGACATAGTTAGTGGCTGGGATGAGATTACCCGTGTGTTTGTCAAAACCGAGCCCTTGCGATGTGTAGTAGCCATGAGCACTTTGACCATTATACCAACCGCTTGTGATGATAAGCGATACATAATTATCATCTTCATAGGTCGTTTCGTAGTTTAAATTCACCATATACATTTTTTCTTTGTAATAGAGGTCGCGCATTTTTTCAACATAAACAGCAATTTCAGTGTTGACTTTAGTTTGGGCGGCTTCATTGTCAAGATAGACTAGCGGGTAGGTGAGGTTCATATTCACATCTGTTTGGTGCATTAGAACTGTATAGGCATCACTTGTAAATTGGGGGCAAGTAAAGCATGCAAGCAAGCCGGTAGACAGAAGAAGTTTTTTCCACATAAGATACCTCCGCAAAGATTGAGACTATAAACATACCAATAAAATACAAGTAGCTGTTGTTGATTGTTTCGACAGTCACACAGGAAACTCCTTCTATTTTAATGCGTACCAAGAAACAATCCGTGCTATGTGTTACAATATAATATATAGTAAAAAATATAATCACCTATTAAAGGATATATAGATTGAAAGGAATTAAGTCAATGAAAAAGATGACCGATAGGTTAGAAGCGGTATTTACCTTGATTCCGAAGGCTGAAGTTATTGCCGATATCGGTACGGATCATGGCTATTTAGCAGTGGAACTGGTAGCGCGCGGCCGTGCTAAAAAAGCGATTGCCGGCGATGTAAATAAAGGCCCTTTAGCTTCGGCTAAAGCCTATGTGGCGTCAACGGACGTGGCCCAATTTATCGATTGTCGTTTGGGCAATGGTTTGCAAGTGGTAAAAAAAGGCGAATTACAGGGCGTCGTTATTTGCGGTATGGGCGGTTTTTTAATGAGAGACATTATTGAAGAAGGTCCGGAATTATTGGACTTTTATGTACTCCAACCGCAGAACGGCCAGGCAGAGCTTCGCCAGTATATGGTGCAACAGGGCTATCGCATTGTGCGCGAAGTGATTATGACGGACATGGGTAAACATTACCAAGCATTCTTGGCGCTAAAAAAAGGCCGAGAATCAGACTATGTTACGGCTGATGGACCGGTTACACAAGCAATACTTGATGCAAAAGACCCTTATGACGCTCTGCCGAATACATCCTTGTTGTGGCTGGTAGGAGCGCTGGTTCAACGCGAAAAGCCACCTTTGTGGCAAGATCACATGGCGCATTTACTTCATATTCGTGAATCGGCCTTGGCAGGTATGACGGATGCTATGGCACATACGGAAAAATATCAAGCCTTAGCGGGCGAAGTTAAGGAATTAAAAGAATTACTATAAGCTGGTTTGCTAGATGGAATCCAGACAAATGGGCCAATCAATCGCCCAATGAATCAACTAATGAATCGGCTAATGAATTTGAATATTAACTTTTATAAAATAAAGGAGGCAATTATGGCTACAGTGCAGGATATCGCCAAAATCGTAGAAAAATTGGCACCAAAGCATTTAAAAGGAGATTGGGATAATGTAGGTCTTTTGGTAGGCGAACGCAACATGGAAGTGACCGGTGTTTTGACAACCCTTGACGTAACGCCGGAAGTGGTGGCGGAAGCGGAAGCGAAAGGCTGCAACCTGATTGTGAGCCATCATCCGGTAATTTTTAAAGAGATGAAGCAAGTAACCGATGAATCCGCTTTAGGTCGTTTGGTGATTCAACTGATTACCAAGAAAATTGCCGTGTACAGCGCCCATACTAATTTGGATATTGCACCGGGTGGCTTGAACGACTTGGCAGCGGCCCAAATTGGCTTAGGTAATGTGAAAGGGCTTGAGACTGTTCACGAACAAGGTTTTTGTAAAATTATTACCTTTGTACCGGCTACTCACCGTGATGTGGTAATGCAAGCCATGGGTGATGCGGGAGCCGGTCAAATAGGGAACTACAGTCATTGTGCTTTTTACACCGAAGGAACAGGTACTTTCAAACCATTAGACGGTGCTAATCCTTATATTGGCGAAGTCGGCAAAAGTGAAACGGTGAAAGAAGATCGCATCGAAGCCATTGTGCCACAGAATTTGGTGAACGCTGTCATCGAAGCTCTTTTAGCGGCCCATCCATACGAAGTGCCGGCCTATGAGGTACATCAATTGGTGACACCGAGTGAAGAAGCGACCATCGGCCGCATCGGTGAATTGGCGGATACGTTAGACACGGAAGGCTTTATAGAACTCATTAAAGCTTGTTTCCCACGGGGACGAGCGCGTTTTGGCGGGGCTAAAGTGGACGCTATTACTAAAGTAGCCCTTTGCACCGGCAGTGGCGCCGAATTTATTAAAGTGGCTGCTAAAATGGGGGCACAAGCTTATGTGACGGGTGACGTGAAGTATCACGATATGCAAATGGCCAAAGAACTGGGCATTTTAGTTGCTGATGTTGGTCATTTCGGTACTGAAATCGGCGCGGCCGCTTTATTGGCTGCTCATATAGGTATGCAATTACAAGAACAAAAAGTGACTGACGTGCCGGTTGTTAGCAGTGATGTACATGAAGATTTTTTCTTCGCATAAACGAAATAGGCTTAAATAAATATCGATTAGATAGTTTTTTAGGTAAATAGAATATTTAAGTAACAAAGTATGTTGCTTTGATTAGAGTGGGATAACTAGCAATAAACAGTGTTGAAGGTCAATCTCAATTAGATGGTTATCAGCTGATTCGATACCTTTAGATGTGCTATCTGTTCATACAAATATTGAGAAAAAGATAATTGACCTACTTCGCTGTATCTGCTAGACTTTAAGTAGCAAGTATGAAAGGTGATTGCGAGCGTAAGTTCGAGGAAAGTCCGAGCTCCATAGGGCAGGATGCCGGATAACGTCCGGCGTGGGTGACCATAGGGAATAGTGCCACAGAAAAGTAAACCGCCGCTTATGCGGTAAGGGTGGAACGGTGTCGGTAAGAGCGCACCAGCAATATAGTAATATATTGGCTCGGTAAACCCCATCCGGAGCAAGGCCGAATAGGGAAGGGATAAGGGTGGCCCGCCTACCTTTCGGGTTGTGCCGCTTGAGCCTATAAGCAATTATAGGCCTAGAAAGATAATCACCGCTGTGCAAACAGAACAGAACTCGGCTTATTGATTGCTTGCTTAAAACCGCTCTTCGGGGCGGTTTTATTTTAGTCAAAAATTGATTGGCAGATGAGTATAATTAAAACTAGAATGTAGATAAATATAATACATTTTTTGACTAAACATTGTCACCACATACGTATAATAAAACAATACTAAGAGGATTAGGTATTAAGGAGGGATTGTAATGTCTGTTACAAAAATTGAAAGCTTAGAAGCATTGGAAAAAGTAGTAAAAGAATCGTCTAAAGTGGTAGTTGCCGATTTTTGGGCCACTTGGTGCAAACCTTGTGAATTAATGAATCCCGAAATGGAAACATTAGCTGAAGACATGAAAGATGACATTGAAGTAGTTACCATTGATGTGGAAGCCCTAAAAGATGTTGCCTTGAAATATGAAATCCAAGGTATTCCTACCCTTATTTGCTTTAAAAACGGCAAAGAAAAAGATCGCATTGCAGGTTACAAACCGGCAGCCGTTGTAGAAGGCTTAATTCGTTCTATTATTAAATAATGTGTATTAAGTTATAGTTAAGTTTTGCCTGTAATACAGCAATTTCATGTAATATTCTATAGAAAATTTAAATACAACATGATATACTTACTATAATAATTAATATAAAAATTTAGATATTTTCCAAAGGACAGTAAAGTTATTGCAAGCGAGGGGGGGCCACCTGTGAAAGAGAAGACAAATAGTCTGTGGAAGTTATTCCAGGAACGTAAACTCAGCCGCCGCACATTTATGAAAACATGTGTGGCTTTGACCGCCATTTTAGGCATGCCACCGACCTTTTTAAATAAAGTGGTGGAAGCGGCCGACACGAAAGAATTACCAACCGTAATTTGGTTACATGGCCATGAATGTACAGGATGTGATGAATCCTTCATCCGTTCTACGTCACCATTTGCTTCCGATGTGGTATTAAACATGATTGCGTTGGAATACGATGATACCTTATCTGCAGCGGCAGGTGCTCCTTTTGAAGCTCACCTACATAAATTATTAAACGATAAAAAAGGGCAGTATGTATTAGCCGTTGAAGGCGGTGTACCTCTTGATGATAACGGTACCTATTGTATGGTTGGCGGTCGTCCGTTCGTTGACGTACTTAAAGAATGTGCCGCCGGCGCCGCTTTTATCATTGAATACGGTTCCTGTGCCGCTTGGGGCGGTGTTCAGGCGGCTAATCCAAACCCTACGAACACCGTATCGGTTTCTGAAGTCGTATCCGGTAAAAAGATTATTAAAGTACCGGGCTGCCCGCCAATTCCTGAAGTTATGACCGGCGTTATCATGCACTATGCCTTGTTTGGTGAAATCCCGCCACTCGATGTGGAAGGCCGTCCAAAACAATTCTACGGCAACCGCATTCACGATACATGCTATCGTCGTCCGTTCTTCGACTCCGGTCTTTTCGTTGAAAAATACGATGATGAAGGAGCGAAAGCCGGTTGGTGCCTTTATAAAATGGGCTGCCGCGGTCCGGTAACATACAACTCCTGCGGTAACTTGCGTTGGTGGAATGGTTTATCCTATCCGATTCAGTCCGGTTCCGGATGTATCGGTTGTAGTGAAAAAGGCTTCTGGGATAACGGTGTTTTCACGCAGCGTTTACCGCAAGTTCAGGTGGCCAATACAGTTACCACCGCTGATACCATCGGTACCATTGCCGGTCTTACCGCTTTCGGCGCCGTTGTGGCTCATGGTGGCGTAACCTTGGCTAAACATAAATATGATACAATTCAGCTTGAAAAGAAATTAATCGCTGAACAGGAAGCAAAAAAAGCAGCGTCTGAGCAGACGAATAACGAAGGAGGTAACCACTAATGAAACGTGTAGTAGTTGATCCGATTACTCGTATTGAAGGTCATTTGCGGGTTGAGGTGAATGTAGATGAAGCAACCGGTAAGGTAGAAGACGCGTTATCCAGTGGTACTGCATGGCGTGGTATTGAATTGGTAGCGAAAGGCCGCGATCCTCGTGATGTGTGGGCTTTTGTACAGCGTATCTGCGGTGTTTGTACATCTACTCATGCCATTGCATCCTTGCGTTCCGTGGAAGATGCTTTAGGCATTCAGATTCCGAAAAATGCCAACTATATTCGTAATATCATGCACAGTTGTTTAGATGCGCATGACCATATCGTTCACTTTTACCATTTACATGCGCTCGACTGGGTTAGCCCAATCGAAGCCTTAAAAGCCGATCCGGCACAAACAGCCGCACTTCAGGAAACAGTTCTTAAGAACTACAACTTGAGCGGTTTGGAACCGGCTGAAACACAAAGTACCTCTTCGGCGTATCCGAAAGAATTCCCGAAAGGTAATGCCACATATTATGCGGCTATTCAAGCGAAAGTTAAAAAAATCGTAGAAAGCGGTCAATTGGGTATCTTCGCGGCTCAGTGGTGGGATCATCCTGACTATCAGTTATTGCCGCCGGAAGTTCATTTGATGGGCGTAGCTCACTACCTCAACATTTTGGACCGCCAGCGTGATATTGTAACACCGCATGTTGTATTTGGCGGTAAAAACCCGCATCCGCATTTCTGTATCGGCGGTATGCCATGCTCCATTTCCATGGACGACATGAATGCACCGGTTAATGCGGCCCGCCTCGCCACCGTTGACGAATCCATTTCGTTGGCTAAGGATTTGGTAGATTACTTCTATGTACCTGATGTATTGGCAATCGGTCAGATTTATGCCAAAGCGGGTATGGTTGATGGCGGCGGCTTATCCAAAACACGCGCCATGGCCTACGGTGACTATCCGGATGAACCATATAGCGGTATTTCCAACGGCGATTATTTCAAAAAAATCTTAATCCGTGCCAACGGCGTGGTAGAAAACTTCGGCCTCGGCGTTGATAAAGCCACATTTATTCCGATGGACGGTCCTGATTTGATGAACCCTGACTTCTTATCGGAAGAAGTTGAACACTCCTGGTATGAATATCCAAACGGCACGAAGACGGCCCATCCTAGTGAAGGGATTACCAAACCTAACTATACCGGTCCTAAGACAGGTACTAAAGAACATTGGGAATTCCTCGATGAAACCAAGAAATATTCGTGGATTAAATCGCCAACCTTCAAAGGTAAAGCCTGCGAAGTTGGTCCGTTGGCAAAATATATCGTAGTGTATACGAAAGTAAAACAAGGCATCATCAGCAATCCGTCTTGGGCGGAACAGATGATTGTTAAACAAATTGACACCGTATCCTCCGTATTGGGCGTACCGGCTCATGTCTGGATGTGCAGTACGGTAGGTCGTACCGCTTGCCGTGCCCTTGATGCACAGGTTGCGGTTAATATGAGTCAATATATGTTCAACAAATTAGTTGCCAACATTAAAGGCGGCGACGAAGTAGTGGCGGATATGACTAAATTCGATCCTAATTCTTGGCCAAAAGAAGCCAAAGGCGTCGGTGTTCTTGATGCGCCACGCGGTGCCCTCGGTCACTGGAGCGTAATTAAAGACGCTAAAATCGACAACTACCAGTGTATCGTACCGTCTACTTGGAATGCCTGTCCTAAGACAATGGCGAACGAACATGGTGCGTACGAAGCCAATATGATTGATACGCGCGTTAAAATTGCGGACAAACCGCTTGAAATTTTGAAAGGGATTCACTCCTTTGACCCTTGCCTTGCTTGTGCAACACACTTGTACAATAAGAAAGGTGAAAAAATCGTCTCTGTTAATACGGATGCTTTGTGCAAATAATAGGGGGGATTCATATGTTAGAACAACCGGATAAAAAGCCGTATCGTGTATTTAGTCTGTGGTTGCGTATTTTTCACTGGACCATGGTGCTTTGCGTTACGTTCCTTTTCTGGACCGGTCTCTATATCGGGGATCCCGGGTTCAGTATGTTCGTAGGTAAAGAACCGGCGGAAGCGATTAACAGCTGGTTTTCTATGGAAATGATTCGCCGCGTTCACTTCGGATTTGCGTTTATCCTCATTTTTGCCTTTGTATTCCGCATCTATGGGGCCATTCGCTATCGCGGTGACCGTTTATTGCCTAAGTTCCGCAAACGCTTATATTGGGACGGTTTAAAACAAACCACGTTACACTATTTAATGTTACCGCGTCAGGAAGAACACCGTGTGCTTCGTAACTCCTTAGCACGTACCAGTTATTTAATTGTGTATATTATGATGTTCTTCGAAATCTGCACAGGCCTTGCCATGTATTTGCAGATTCGTCCTGACAGCTGGTTGGCCATCGTGTTCAACCCGGTAAATTTATTGTTTAACGAATATCAGATTCATATCATTCACCATTACATTGCTTGGTTCTTCTTATTATTCACGGTAGCTCATGTATACTTGGCCTTCCGCGAAGATGTAATGGAAGAATCCGGCGAAGTATCCAGTATGGTATCGGGTATGAAATTCTATCCGGAAGATCCGGAAGATATTGAGGATTTATATGGTAAACGAGAGTAATATTACCGTTTTAGGTGTAGGTAATATTTTGCTTACCGATGAAGGCTTGGGCGTACATGCCGTACAACAGTTGGAAAAAGAGTATGACTTTACGCCTGCCGTAAATATTATTGACGGTGGCACCATGGGCATGGAGCTTCTAAGTTACATGCGGGGGATGAAAAAACTTCTCTTGGTGGATGCCGTTAACGGTGGTGAAAAGCCCGGCACGATTTACGAGTTTCCTCATCAGGAAACGGAAAACTACTTCACCGGGAATATTTCCGTACACGAAGTGGGCATGCAGGATATTCTGCGTATTCGTGCTTTGCAGGAAGATCCCTTAGAGGATGCTACTGTTATCGGTGTAGAACCGGCCAGTCTTGAAGTAGGCTTTGAGCCTTCGGAAATCGTACAGGCTGCTATGCCGGAAGTGATTGAGCGTGTTATCCGGCAACTAAAAGCTTGGGGAATTGAGGTACGTAAGAAATGATAGAAAATTATGGCAATGTACAAGCCATTTTAAGAGAATTACAATTGGCGTTAAAACGACTCCGCGAAACAGGCGAGACACATACCATTTATATTGAAAAAACGGGTCTCACCATGGAAGAGCAGGTAGAAGTCATGGAAACGCTGGGGCGTGGCAACATTACCATTAATTTTACGGAAACGGATCAACCGGTGGAATGGTATGAAACGCAGTTTTCCGGCATTTGGCTCGGTACGTTCCGCAATGCTCGTGATGAAGCCATTGTGTACACGCTTGAAGTCGGCCGTTATCCAAGCCTCTGCGGCGCGTTTGACGAAGATATTGAAACTGCTGAAGAGGAACTTCAGACGTGGATTGACGCTGCCGATATGTAAAACAATAAGTAATTTACAACTAGTAAGTTACAGTAAGTAAGTTAATATGTTTTTAACACCTGTGAAACTTAAAAAAGGGTTTCACGGGTGTTTTTTTATGTGATTATCCATAAAGAATATTATAAATTTAGCGATATTAACAAAAATGTTTGCCGATTTTGCTGATTTTATGGAGTTTTCTAAACGCTCCATGAAGCAAATCAAGATAATCAGGTCTTTTTGTGCGTTAAAATTCACGATAATTTCATAGTACGAGGCGATTTTACATGAAAAATTCATGGTAGATGATGAAGAAGATGAAACTGAAAAACTTATTTTGGTTTTTTAGTTTTGAAAATTTTCGGAGATAAAAACAATCCGAAAGGGTATAAATCCCTTAATAACAGGGTTTACAGGTTGTTCAATACATCTTTATATCTAATATTATAGATTTAAACATGCTTTCCTTGAACGTGAAGTTTTGGTACTTTCATTTTGAATTTAGTTTTCGTTGGTATTATGTGTCCATAGGTTAGTTCAGACGATGAAACAACTGAGTTAACGAAATAATATATTACATTGTGAGGAAACATGGACACTCCAATCGAAACATTATTTCTTAATTCCTTTTGTTTCGGAAGTTGACAACCTAAAAGATATATTTTAGTTGTTTTATTCCGAAAGGGGTAATAATTATGAAAAAACGTTTTGCAGCTGTATTTGCGGCCACTGCCGTACTTGGTGTAACTTCTGCGTTCGCCGCTAATCCATTCTCCGATGTAACTCCTAATGACTGGGCTTACCAGAGCGTAGCTCAGTTGGCAGCAGCCGGTGTTATCAACGGTTATCCTGATGGCACTTTTAAAGGCCAGAACAACATCACTCGTTATGAAATGGCTCAGATGGTAGCTAAAGCAATGGCTAACGAATCCCGTGCCAACGCTGAACAGCAAGCTATGATCAACCGCTTAGCTAACGAATTCGCTGATGAATTGAATAACTTGGGCGTACGTGTTTCCAACTTGGAAAACAAAGTAGGTAATGTAAAAGTAACCGGTGATGCTCGTCTTCGTTACCAAGGTTCTGATAAAAAAGGTGTAATCAGCTCCGATAACACTAGTAAGAAATCCCAGTTTGATATGCGCGGTCGTGTACAATTCAATGCTAATGTAAACGACAACACTTCCGCTGTTATCCGTGTAACCAGTGGTGATATGGAATTCGGTGATTCCACAACATCTGATGTAGAATTTGACCGTGTATATGTAGCTCACAAATTCGGTAAAGATACTACAGCAGTTGCCGGTCGTTTCGGTGCCTTCGTTGGTAATGGTTTAGTATACGATGATACGTTTGATGGTGCTGTTTTAAACTATGACAATGGCAACTTCTCCGCAACCGCTGCTTACGGTTCCTTCATGGAAGGCGGCTTGTTCAATAACGGTGGCATGGGCTCCTATGCACATGACTTCAGCGATGCATCCGCTGATGACAATGCAACCGTAACATTGTTACAGGCTAAAGCAAAACTCGGTGAACATGCAACTGTTGGCGGTTTCTATACCTTCGGTAACAAAAACTTAGATAACGATATCTATGGCGGTTCCTTAGACCTCAACTACGGTAAAGTTTGGTTAGGCGGCGAATATGCAACCTTCTCCGATAAAGACGGCACTTTGGTACAATCTAACGATAAAGACGCTTGGGTAGCCGGTATCGGTTACGGCGACTACGATATCGCTAAAGAAGGTACTTGGGGCGTTAAAGTTCAGTACTTCGATGAAGGCAATACTCCCCTGTAATCAGCTCCACCTTCAACCAACCATACAACAGCGATTACAAAGCTTGGATGGCATCCGTTGATTATGCATTGGCTAAAAACGTAGGTCTTTCCGGTTACTGGGCATTCAATGCTGAAGACCAGAGCGGTAACGACTTAGGCGATTACTACCGTGCAGAATTGAACTACAAATTCTAATAGTTGAATTGAATTAAATTCTCAATTAAGAAGAAAAATTACATATAAATTGACTATAAAATGTTAATTCTAAGGTAAATTTTAAGAGCCGATTGGCACGAGAAATCGTGTTAATCGGCTCTGTTTTTTATGCATTTTATAGGGATATGATTGATGTAATTTACATGAATTTTACATACTGTGTAATTGTAGTGGACAAAAACATGTGTTAATAAAAAGAAACATAAAGTAAATATAAAAATCAAGCTAATCAATATATTATAATTATAAATCAAATTAGAGAGGGGTATATGTATTTGATATCTTACAATTTGTTTTCTCTTAATAGACTAAATATAGATAAATTCTCAATTTATTCAGAAAACTCTGAAAAAATAGATTAACAATTCGTGTAATATTGCTATAAATGAGAATTGACGATAATTGAAGTATTCATGAGGGGTACAAGTTATATTACATCGAAAATTGTCATATTTTTTCTTGGAAACTCGTGGACAAATTTTGAGTTTTCTTTACAAATCATGAAGACCGCGATACAATGATTACAGAACGAACGACATCGAAATTCATTAATATGAGAAAAGCGGTCACTTGTGAGGAAACATGGACACTCCATTTAAGATTACTGAGTATCTGAAATGAAGAATAGATAATGTTGGTTCAAACATTATTAAATCTTTTTTTGGAAAGAGGTAATTTATTATGAAAAAACGTTTTGCAGCCGTATTTGCAGCAACTGCTGTACTTGGCGTAACTACTGCTTTCGCAGCAAACCCATTTTCTGATGTAACTCCTAACGATTGGGCATACCAGAGCGTAGCTCAGTTGGCAGCAGCCGGTGTAATCAACGGTTACCCAGATGGCACTTTCAAAGGCCAGAACAACATCACTCGTTACGAAATGGCTCAGATGGTAGCTAAAGCTATGGCTAACGAAGCTCGTGCTAACGCTGAACAGCAAGCTATGATTAACCGTTTGGCTGATGAATTCGCTAGCGAATTAAACAACTTGGGCGTTCGTGTTGCTACTTTGGAAAACAAAGTTGGTAATGTAAAAGTAACCGGTGACGCTCGTCTTCGTTACCAGGGTTCCGACAAAAAAGGTATGTTCGCTACTTCCGAAAATAGCAGCAAACGTTCCTTATTCGACTACCGTGCACGTGTTCAGTTCAATGCTAATGTAGCTGATAACACTTCTGCTGTAGTTCGTATCGTTACAGCTGGCGACAACAACGGTTATGATGGTGTAGAATTTGGCGATGCACAAAATGATGCAACTGTTAAATTCGACAACATGTATGTTGCTCACAAATTCGGTAAAGACACTACTGCTGTAATCGGTCGTTTCGATAACACTATCGGTAATGGTTTAGTATACGACGATCCATTCGATGGTGCTGCTATCACTTATGACAACGGCAACTTCGCATTGACCGGTGGTTACGGTTCCTTCATTACCGGTAACTTGTTCAGCGCTTACGGTTCCGACAACCGTTCCGTTGAAGATGGTATTTCCATCGACAGCAAAGATGCTGACACTAACTACAAAGTAGCTCTTGCACAAGTTAAAGGTAACTTGGGTGAACACGCTACTATCGGTGGTTTCTACGCTTGGGGCTTAGACAACTTGGATAACGATATCTACGGCGGTTCCTTAGATCTTCAGTTCAACAAATTGTGGATCGGTGGCGAATATGCTACTTGGGACAAAAACTGGAATACTGGCGTAAACAACGACGGTAAGGATGCTTGGGTAGCCGGTGTTGGCGTAGGTAACTACGACATCGAAAACGAAGGTACTTGGGGCGTTAAAGTTCAGTACTTCGACCAGGCTAAACATTCTCCAGTAATCAGCTCTACTTGGAATCAACCAGTAAACTCCGACTACAAAGCTTGGATGGCTACTGTTGATTACGCTTTGGCTAAAAACGTTGGCTTGTCCGCTTACTGGGCATTCAACGCTGAAAACCAAGACGGCGCTGACTTACCAGACTACTACCGTGCAGAATTGAACTACCAGTTCTAATCTGACCTATAATTACTATAATATAGTAGTTTCGGATATAAAAAGACAACTTCTTCGGAAGTTGTCTTTTTTTGTTGTCGTAAATATCAACAAAAATCAATATAGGGACAAACGTTGATGAATAAAGGGGTTGTAAGGTGTGAGTTTGATGAAGTTGAATCCTTTTTAAGAAGACAGATGCATAACCTATGCGAAATAATCATAATAAAACCCTTTGATTTTTGATTCGAGTGTGGTATTATGTCCGTAGATTGGTAGTCATGACAGCTTCATGATTGACAGAAAATGTAATTAAGTGCGAGGAAACATGGACACTCCATTGTAAATTACATGAGTATAGAAATATGAAGAATGAAATGAGATGCCATCTGCTATTTTATTTCTTTTTTCTGTTTTTTACCGAAAGGGGTAATTACAATGAAAAAACGTTTTGCAGCCGTATTTGCAGCAACTGCTGTACTTGGCGTAACTACTGCATTCGCAGCAAACCCATTCTCCGATGTAACTCCTAACGATTGGGCATACCAGAGCGTATCTCAATTGGCAGCAGCTGGTGTAATCAACGGTTACCCAGATGGCACTTTCAAAGGCCAGAACAACATCACTCGTTACGAAATGGCTCAGATGGTAGCTAAAGCTATGGCTAACGAAGCTCGTGCTAATGCTGAACAACAAGCTATGATCAACCGTTTGGCTGATGAATTCGCTAGCGAATTGAACAACTTGGGCGTTCGTGTTGCTACTTTGGAAAACAAAGTTGGTAACGTAAAAGTTACCGGTGACGTTCGTCTTCGTTATCAGGGTTCTGACAAAAAAGACATGTTCTCCAATAGTAACAACCCTAACAAAAAATCTAAATTTGACTATCGTGGTCGTATCCAGTTCAATGCTAATGTAGCTGACAACACTTCTGCTGTTGTTCGTGTAACAACTGGTGACAATGAATTCGGTAATGCTTCTGCAAGCAGTAATGTTAAATTTGACCGTGTGTATGTAGCACATAAATTCGGCCAAGATACTACATTGGTAGCTGGTCGTTTTGGTGCCTTCATTGGCGGCGGTTTAATCTATGATGATACTTTTGACGGTGCTGCTTTGGCATACGACAATGGTAACTTCGCTGCTACAGCTGCTCATGGCTACTTCATGGCTGGTAACTTATTCGGTAGTGCTACAGAAGATGGCCTAGATATTGATTCTTTAAATGCTGATACTAACGTTTCCGTAACTTTATTACAAGCTCAGGGCAAATTGGGTGAACATGCTACTATCGGTGGTTTCTACGCAATCGGTAACCGTTTCCTTGACGACGATATCTATGGTGGTCATTTAGATCTTCAATTCGACAAAGTTTGGATTGGCGGCGAATATGCTACTTGGAAAGATGACATCGATGACAGCAACAAGACAGATGCTTGGGTAGCCGGTATTGGTTTCGGTAACTACAACATTAAAGAAGAAGGTACTTGGGGCGTTAAAGTTCAGTACTTCGATGAAGCTAAATACTCTCCAGTAATCAGCTCCACTTGGAACCAACCATATAATGCTGACTACAAAGCTTGGATGGCTACTGTAGACTATGCATTGGCTAAAAATGTTGGCTTGTCCGCTTACTGGGCATTCAATGCAGAAGACCAAGACGGTAACGATTTGAGCGATTACTACCGTGCAGAATTAAACTACAAATTCTAATTTCTCGTAAAACAGAATTAATAAGTAGTGAAAATAAGGCAACCACTTCCTTCGGGAAGTGGTTGTTTTTGTTGCCATTTTAAGGGAATTTGGACTAAATTTTATTATAAAAATCTATAAATATGAAGGATTTTGAAAATTTATGTCGAAATTATTTAGTATGGTATTTTATTTTTAGGTAAGAGGAGGTTTATCTATGAAGAGAATTTTTTCACTGTTAATGATGGGGATTTTTATTTTAGTTGGAGCTGTATTTACAACAAATGCCTTTGATGTTACCGCTTATTCTAATAGCGACAGTAAAGAAAGAATAATGCCGCTTGTCTATGTAGGCAATGCGGGAGTAAGTAATGAAACAGAAGCCAGAGAAATTTTATACAAAGCAATTGATCGTGAACTGGCTAAACATAAAAATTTATCACCTGTTAGTATGTCCGAAAGCCAAAGCGTATTTGAAGAATACTTATTGGAAAACGATTTGAATCCTGATGATACTGCTTTGGGACGTGGTTATGTGCCTAAGAAAAAAGAATTAAATGAGATGGCACAGCAAACTAATTCCGATTATGTATTATTGATTAATGCGAGAATTACCGATTCGAAAGTAAAAACCGCTTGGCTCGGTTTTTCGCCGGTAAAATTTGAAGTTACCGTATTGTACACGGTCCTTATTTACTCCGTTAAAGAAGATAAATATGTGTACAATGAGAAATATATCGTTAAGGAAAATGCTGCCGGTACTAGTAGTACCGAACGAGCTTTTAAAAAGGCTTGTATCAAATTTGCCGATAGAGAATTTACACTTGATCAGATGACGTTAACTAAAGCGGCTATGCAAAATAATTAATACCTCTGTCATTTGATAAATCTTGGGATTGATTAAAAACCAATGAAATCAAAAATAGCACTATGAATTTGAGATGATTATTTTTCAAATTCATAGTGCTATAATAATATTCAGAGCTATTAACGTGAGTTACGTTCATCACCGAAAGGTAGTGATACTATGACTGTATACGAAGCTATATCATTAATGATTGGTTTTGCTATTCTTATAGAGCAAATTATTTCATTAAAGAAATACACCTAACGCCCAGAAGTATTGCCGTACTTCATACGTTAGGAGTATCTGTTCATACACTTTAGATGAGCCTAACGCCTACACACGTTAATAGCTCTCTTTATATTTTTAGTATATCATATTTGACCATATCGTCAAGTTATGAGCAACATGGAATATAAAGATAATCAAAAACAACCACCTCCAAAGGAAGTGGTTATTTTTGTGTTACGAGATAATTCTATTTCTGGTACAATTAGAATTTGTAGTTTAATTCTGCACGATAGTAATCGCTTACTTTTTTGCTTCCATCACCATCGAGGTCTTGCTGTTGTTTACCATCAAATGCATAGTATGCAGATAAGCCTACATTATCAGCTAATGCATAATCAACTGTTGCCATCCAGCCTTTATAATTGCTGTTAACAGGTTGATTCCATGTAGAACTGATTACAGGAGATAATGCACCTTGGTCAAAGTATTGAACTTTGATATCCCAAGTACCTGCTTTTTTAATATCATAGTCGCCATAACCAACACCAGCAACCCAAGCATCTTTATCTAATTTACTGCCGGCATACTTAAGTTCAGTTCGAGTTCCGTCAATTTTGAAATCATCTTTGAATGTAGCATATTCGCCACCAATCCAGAATTTGCCAAAATTAAGGTCTAAAGATGCACCATAAATATCGTTATCTAAACTAACATCGCCAATGCCATCAATTTCTAAAACGCCTGTACGGTTTGTTAATGCATAGAAAGCACCAATTGTAGCATTTTCACCTAATTTTGCTTTAGCTTGTAATAAAGTTAAAGAAGTATTAGTATCGGCATTCAAACCATCTACATCGAAACCACGGCTGTAATCATCAAAGAATACACTACCATCAAATAAAGTACCAGCTACAAAATAGCCATGAGCTGCTGTAGCGCTGAAATTGCCGTTGTCATAAGTTACTGCAGCACCATCAAAAGTGTCATCATAAATTAAACCATTACCAACAACTACACCAAAACGACCAGCTACGGCAGTTGTATCTTGACCGAATTTATGCGCTACATACATACGATCGAATTCAACATCGCTACTTTTAGCATTGCCAAATTCAGTAGAACCTGTAGATACACGGATTACAGCGGATGTATTTTCGTTTACATTAGCATTGAATTGAACACGACCACGATTGTCAAATTTAGATTGTTTATTAGGACGTGCTTCAGTACCTAAATAATAACGACCTTTCTTTTCAAAGCCTTGGTAACGAAGACGAACGTCACCGGTAACTTTTACGTTACCAACTTTGTTTTCCAAAGTAGCAACACGAACGCCCAAGTTGTTCAATTCGCTAGCGAATTCATCAGCCAAACGGTTGATCATAGCTTGTTGTTCAGCGTTAGCACGAGCTTCGTTAGCCATAGCTTTAGCTACCATCTGAGCCATTTCGTAACGAG
>NZ_SVCB01000088.1 GCF_015058545.1 Veillonella sp. | reverse complement strand
TTACGCGTTACTCACCCGTTCGCCACTAAGATCGATAGAAGCAAGCTTCCATCTCTCTCCGTTCGACTTGCATGTGTTAAGCACGCCGCCAGCGTTCGTCCTGAGCCAGGATCAAACTCTCCAAGATATCTTGGAGCTATTCGCTAGCTCGTTTTCGTTGTTGTCAGTTTAACCGAAGTTATCTGACTTAGAATTTATTTGGTTGGTTTCAACGTTGTTGAAACCCGCACTCTGGCTATGTTCATTTCGTTAAAAATGATTACCTTACATTGTTCAGTTTTCAAAGATCTGCTTTATCGCTTTAGCCTAGCGGCCTGTGACAGCTTAATTAGTATATCGCAATCAGTTTATCGTATCAAGCACTTTTTTAAAATTCTTTTTAAAAAGTTTTGCCACAAAAATGACTGTAATATAAACCACATTTCTTAAAACAAGCCGCCTTCAATTACTTGAAGCCGGTCGCTTGATGTCCCGTGATTGAGGACATGAACTATCATACCCTTTTTACCTATGGTTCGTCAACCCCTTTTTTAGAAATATTTTGAAAGATTTTAATTAAACACACTATTCCCTTCAGAGCGGACATCGCATGCTATTAGCGCATATATCTTCTTAACTGCATATAGTAGTATATATAGTATGATTGTACCGCTTGTAGTAGTAAACAACTTTCTCCCCACACCAGCACTTT
The DNA here is from genome assembly GCF_015058545.1 of Veillonella sp. Classification (GTDB taxonomy): domain Bacteria; phylum Bacillota; class Negativicutes; order Veillonellales; family Veillonellaceae; genus Veillonella_A. Next base: position 13,079 of record NZ_SVCB01000088.1, on the reverse strand, counting down.
CTGTCCCGCTATCTACTTGCCGATTATGCATACCACCGCTTATTCGTCAGTTATAACTAACGTTTATACCTCACCTGCGCTTCAAGCATGTATTTAAATTGACACTATTATGTTATAAACATATAATAAAATTATAAAACAAATACAGTCCCCTATAGGCGCTTTTTAGCTTAATAGAGAAGTCGGTGCAAATCCGACACGGTCCCGCCGCTGTAAAGTGGAGCTTCTTTTATTTATGTCACTGAACATGATTGATTGTTTGGGAAGGCAAAAGAAGTGATGAAACTGAGTCAGAAGAACTGCCTAAGGAAGCATGTCGTTATACCCGCGATAGACGGGAAGATATGGTGTGATTCTTTTCGCATACAATCTTACCGTTTTGCAGTCTTGCTGTGAAACGGTATTTTTTTCGAAACTACTTCCTATTGGAGACTGCCCGGTACATCCACTTATATGGCTCTTCGGTAGGAAGTTTTATTATTGTTATAGGAGGAAACAATATATCTTACCGCGTTTATTATGAGATACAGTAAGTAAGTCCAACTGCCGCTCGTCATCTAACAGCGCGAGGCTCAGCGACAAACCGGTTTTACCTAATCATAAAGGCCAACGAGTCCATATAGTGTTGTATATAGCGAAAATGCATCAATTTCCTTGCATTTCATATTCTATTTGCTATGTAGAAAGGATTCGTACTATGGAACATAAGCAGCAGACTCTAGCCGTATCAAGGCAAAATGGGCACGAGGAATTGCCCGCTGTCACCTTTGACGAATTTGAAATTCCCAGTTATGAAGAATGGCAAGCCGCCGTTGAAAAACTGTTAAAAGGTAAGCCTTTCGATAAGAGTATGTTCACGAAAACTTACGAAGGTATTTTATTTCACCCTATTTATCGTTTAGAGGATCAAGAAAATTTAACCGAGCCTTACACCTACCCGGGATTAGCAGATAAACTGCGCGGTGCTCGTGCTTCCGGTTACATTCATACGCCTTGGTCAATTGCCCAGCGCTGTGATGGCAAAACTATTAGCGATGCCAATGCTATGGCCGCTTTTGAATTGGCTAAAGGCAGTACAGTAGTCAGCATTACTACCGACAGCTTGACTTTACAAGGTTTAGACCCGGTGAGCGGCCAAGAAGAAGCTTTTGTCGACACCGGTGTTTCGTTGAGCACGGCGGACGATGTGAAAGCGCTATTAAAAGACATCGATGTTAACAAATATGAAATCGAATTATTCTGCGGTCCATCCGCAGTTAGTCTCATTAGTGCCGTATCTATCGCCTGCAAAGAAGCAGGGCTCAAATCGAGTGAATTACACGGCGCCATTGCAGCCGACCCCATCGGTTCGTTACTCCGCTTCGGCAAAGCAAGCCGTCCGCTGGATGAATTATTTGACGAAATGGCTCACACTTTGCACTGGGCCAAAGCACATGCACCTAATTTAAAAACTGTCCTCGTTGATGCTGATGTATATCACAACGGCGGCGCCAACGGTATTCAGGAAGCGGCCTATGCCCTCCACACCGCGTTGACGTATATGCGCGCTATGGAACGTCGCGGCATCGATGTTGATACATTTTGCCGTCACATTCGTTTCCATTTCAGCGTAGGCGCTACATTCTTCATGGAAATTGCCAAACTCCGCAGCATTAAGATGCTCTGGTCCCAATTGGTGCGTCATTGCGGCGGCGACGAAGAGGCTCAACGTATTAACTTATACGTAAGCACCTCAGCTTTCACGCAGACGGTATATGACCCATATGTAAACTTATTACGGGCCGCATCACAGTCCTTCTCGGCTGTAGTGGGCGGCGTTGACGGCATGAACGTGTATCCGTTCGACCACTGTATCCGTCCGAGTGATGAATTCTCCCGCCGTATTGCCCGCAACATCCAAATCATGGAACAGCATGAATTCAACTTCATTCAACCGGTCGACCCGGCCGGCGGCAGTTGGTACCTCGAACCGTTGACTCAGGAATTTACTGAAAAGTCCTGGGCAAAATTCCAAGAAATCGAAACTATGGGCGGCATCATTGAAGCCATCAAAGCCGGTAAAGTTCAAGAAGCAGTTCATGCCATTTTGGAAGACCGCTTCAAGAAATTGGCAACCCGCCAAGACCGCGCCGTAGGCAACAATATGTATCCAAACATGACGGAAGAATTGCTCGAAGTGCCTGAAGTTAATAAAGAGGAACTTTTAAAACAACGTTTGGCAGAACTTAATGAACAACGTCAAAAAGCTGACCAAAAAGCGATTGATGAAGCTTTGCAGTTAATTAAAGAATCCGACTTCAGCGAACCGATGTCCCTTATCGGGGCTGTGAAAAAAGCGCTCGCCGCCGGTGCTACTTTCGGCGAAGTTACGACAGCCCTCATTGCTGATACCGCAGGGGAAACAGTAACGCCAATCGAAGCCCATCGCTGGACGGAACGTTATGAAGAGTTACGTCGCACTACGGAAGAATACAAAGCCGAAACCGGCGATAATGTTCATATCTTCTTGGCTAATATGGGGCCAATCCCACAACATAAAGCCCGTGCCGACTTTGTTACATCCTTCATGCAGGTAGCTGCCTTTGATGTAGCCTTAAACGATGGTTTTAAAACGGTAGAAGATGCCGTGGCTGCCGCTTTAGAATCTAAAGCTGACGTAGCTATCGTATGCTCCACCGACGACACCTATCCGGAACTGGCGCCGGCCGTTACGAAAGGCATCAAAGCTCAGCGCCCTGAAATGAAAGTATTCCTCGCCGGTGCGCCATCACCTGAACTCAAAGAGTTATGCGATGCAGCCGGTATGGATGATTACATCAGTGTACGCTCCAACTGCTACGAAACACTGTTACGGATGCAACAAGAAAAGGGGATGATTAAATAATGGCTAAGATACCTAATTTCGCAAATATCCCATTTGCCGGGGCCGAAGCCAATGAGCAAGCTGCTCAAGAATGGCTTAGTCAGTTACAAGCTGAAACAGGCAAATCCTTTGATGAAAACTTCTATCGTACGATGGAACAAATCGATGTAGCGCCATTATATGACCAAGGTGCCTATGCCGATTGCAATCACTTGAATTATTTGGCCGGTTTACCGCCTTATTTACGCGGACCATACGCCACCATGTATGTAACCCGCCCTTGGACAGTACGTCAATACGCTGGTTTCTCCACCGCCGAAGAGTCCAACGCTTTCTATCGTCGTAATCTCGCGGCCGGTCAAAAAGGCTTATCCATCGCCTTTGACCTCGCTACACACCGCGGTTATGACTCCGACCATCCACGCGTAGTGGGCGACGTTGGTAAAGCCGGCGTAGCCGTTGACTCCATCCTCGATATGGAAATCCTCTTCTCCGGTATTCCGCTCGATCAAATGTCCGTATCCATGACAATGAACGGCGCCGTTTTGCCAATCATGGCGTTCTACATCTTAGCCGGTGAAGAACAAGGCGTTGATAAAAAAGTTATGGCCGGTACGATTCAAAATGACATTTTGAAAGAGTTCATGGTACGTAACACCTATATCTATCCTCCGGCCGCTTCCATGCGTATTATCGGCGATATCTTCGCGTATACGTCCAAATACATGCCTAAATTTAACAGTATCTCCATTTCCGGCTACCATATGCAAGAAGCCGGTGCTACCGCCGATATTGAACTCGGTTACACCTTGGCGGACGGTCTCGAATATCTCCGTACCGGTACCCAACACGGCTTAACCATTGACCAGTTTGCCCCACGGCTCTCCTTCTTCTGGGCTATGGGTAAAAACTACTTCATGGAAATCGCCAAAATGCGTGCCGGCCGTATGTTATGGGCAAAAATCGTTAACAGCTTCAATCCGGAAAATCCTAAATCCATGGCGCTCCGTACACACTCGCAGACATCCGGGTGGAGCCTCACCGAACAGGATCCATTCAACAACATTACCCGTACTTGTATCGAAGCTATGGCAGCCGCGCTCGGCCATACCCAATCGCTTCATACCAATGCGCTTGACGAAGCCATCGCCTTGCCGACCGACTTCTCGGCCCGTATTGCCCGTAATACGCAGCTTTACATCCAAGATGAAACGAAAGTATGTAAAGTTATCGACCCATGGGGCGGTTCCTACTATGTAGAATTCTTGACCAACCAATTGATTCGCAAAGCGTGGGCTCATATCCAGGAAATCGAAGAATTGGGCGGCATGAGTAAAGCTATCGACACAGGTCTTCCGAAAATGCGTATCGAAGAAGCAGCCGCTCGTCGCCAGGCTCATATTGACTCCGGTAGTGAAAAAATCGTCGGCGTTAACTACTTGCGCCTAGATAAAGAAGATCCGCTCGATATTCTCGAAGTAGATAATACTACCGTACGCTTGGCTCAGATTGAACGTCTTGAAAAATTACGCGCTAACCGCGACAACGACAAAGTTCGTCAATGCCTCGATGCCATTACTCATTCCATGGAAACCGGCGAAGGCAACTTATTAGAATTAGCCGTTGAAGCCGCTCGTGCCCGTGCTTCCAAAGGTGAAATTTCCGATGCCGTTGAAAAAGTCTGCGGACGCCACAAAGCGATTATCCGTTCCATTTCCGGCGTATACAGCAGTGAATTCAGCGATGACGACGTTATCTCCGAAGTACGTCAGATGACGGATGACTTCGAAGAACGGGAAGGTCGTCGTCCACGTATCTTTATCGCTAAAATGGGCCAAGACGGTCATGACCGCGGTGCCAAAGTTATTGCTACAGCCTTCGCCGACATGGGCTACGACGTAGATATCGGACCTTTATTCCAGACTCCGGAAGAAGCTGCCCAAGACGCCGTGGACAATGACGTTCACATCGTCGGCATCAGCTCCTTGGCCGCCGGTCATAAAACGCTTATGCCGCAACTCATTGAAGAGCTCAAAAAACGTGGCCGTGAAGATATTATGGTTATCATCGGCGGCGTAATTCCGGCGCAAGATTATGATTTCTTATATGAACACGGTGCCGCCGCCATCTTTGGCCCGGGTACCATTATCCCTGTATGCGCGAAGAAAGTACTCGAATTGTTAAATGAACGTCTAGAGGAGTGATACTATGACGGAACGATACAAACCGTCCTGGGTTCCCGAAGCCGATGATGATAAATTCGCCTGCCGCGTTATGCGCGGCGTCAATGACAGTCCTTTGCGTAATACCTCAAGCACACCACCTAAACAAGCCGGTGGCAAACGGCCGGCCAAGCTTACCGTCGATGATTACGTGGAAGGCATTTTAAGCGGCAACCGCATGATGCTCTCCCGCGCCATTACCCTCATCGAAAGTAACGCGGCCGCCCATTTTGAAATGGCCCAGCAAGTCATTCAAAAAGTCCTGCCCTACACCGGTAAAGCGACCCGTATCGGCATCACCGGGGTACCGGGCGCCGGTAAATCCACATTTATCGAATGCCTCGGTACCAAACTTTGCCAAGAAGGGCATAAGGTAGCCGTTTTGGCGGTGGATCCGTCCAGTACCGTAACGGGCGGCAGTATCTTGGGCGATAAAACTCGTATGTTTACCCTGTCCCGCCAGGAAAATGCCTTCATTCGTCCGTCCCCTTCGGGCGGCACACTTGGGGGCCTCACCCGTAAGAGCCGCGAAACCTTGCTGCTTTGCGAAGCGGCCGGCTATGACACCATCCTCGTCGAAACCGTCGGGGTTGGTCAAAGTGAAACCACCGTGCGCTCCATGGTCGACTTTTTCCTATTAGTCGTACTCACCGGCGCCGGTGACGAACTGCAAGGCATGAAAAAAGGGGTTATCGAACTCTCCGATGCCATCGTGGTCAATAAAGCGGACGGTGACAATAAGCCGAAAGCTTTAATCACAAAATCCGAATACAACCGGATTCTCCATTTCTTACGGCCTGCTACCGAAGGGTGGACTACCCAGGCTTATACTTGCTCGGCCTATACCGGCGAAGGCGTTATGGAACTTTGGCACGATGTCATTGAAACCTTCATTGAACAGTGCAAAGCTAACGGCGTCTTGGCGGAACGACGCAAACAGCAAACCATGTCCTGGGTATACTCCATGGTGGAAGAACATCTTCACAACTTATTCTATCGGGCGCCGCGAATCGTAGCTTCCCGAGACGAAGTGGAAAGTAAAGTTCTTCAAGGCGAACTGACACCAACCTTAGCGGTGCAGCAGCTTATTAATACGTTTATTGAAGAAAAATTAGAGCCTATCGGATCTAAAAGCAATCCGATACTCAAATAGGGTTATCCATCGAAAGGAGGCCATGCAATTGACTGCGACAAATCAAGAAAACGACTACAAAGTGCCTCAAGGATTACTCGACCTTGTATCACGCCGTTATAATGTGGAAATTATCGACAGCCACTATATCTTGGTAGACGATAAATTCAACCGTTATAACATCATGTATGATATGCGTTTACCCCAAACCGTACAGACAGCGCTCCGCTCAAAGTACGGCCCTAACGATACGGCTATGCATGTTAAATGGGAGTTTATAGAGTCAACTGATAGCGTGCGTTTTTATTCGGAGATAGGCAACAATATACTCCTCCTCTTAGATAGCGTTATGCCCACAAATGACAATGCTATTTAAGTGTTTATATAGCTGACCCCTTAAAACATTACTCACACCCCCAACGCTACTCTATAGTTTTCATTCTGTGTAGCCCATAAGAAAAGCGTAATGCAGAGATTCATCGAATCCAATTGCATTACGCTTTTTCTTTTTTGTATTTAATTGTGTATATTCGCTTATGTTTTCTTTTGTAGATTCACTTGTGAATAACTTTTTCTAAAAACTTAATCACTATTCTGTGGATAAGTCATGCTTTTCGGTGGATAAGTAGTGGATAACTTGCGATTATTTGTGTATAAGCAAGTGATTTTCTGTGAATAAGTCACCCTATTTTAGTGGATAACTTTTTACAAGATGACCGCCTGACAACCCATTCACACCGAACAAGACTATACTAACTCTTTGCTGAGCCAAATAGTATGCCATTCATCCAACATATCATAGAACTCTATATAACCGTGCCGCTTCCAGAAGGCACAGCCTTTGGTAAGGAATTTATGCGTATTCAAACATAAATGAGTATAGCCAAACTCTTTGGCTCTTGCTTCCAGTACCTCATAAATCTGACGTCCATAGCCTGAACTTTGTGCTTTCGGTGAAATATACACGCGCGATATATATCCCCAAAGCGATTCATCTACGCAATGAGGCGGACGGCGATGATGAGCTTCCAAAGGGCTTATGCAACCTGTCCCCACCACTTCGCCATTTTCATAAAGTACATAGAAAGAACTTCGCTTATCGGGCGAATATTGTTCAGCTAATTGTAAAAAATATTTATTATGCTCACTATCCAAGGGTCTTCTATAATGCAAATGCATTTGCTCAACTAAGAATTGATAAATCGGCTCCCGTGGCGTGTCCGGGGTAATCAGTTCAATATTTGCCATACCTAATAAATCAGCCTCCAAATACCTACATCAGCCTACTATGACGCCTCGGCAGTCCCTACTACCTTCACATTATAATACGACCAGTCTACGATGCTCGGTCACTTCAAATACCGCTGCCAGTAATTTACGCGTATATGGATGTTTAGCTTCTGTTAAATGTTCTGCCGAAACTGCTTCCACTACTTCTCCATTATACATGACAACGACGCGATGGCAAATACTGCGAATTAAGGCAATGTCATGAGCAACAAATAAATAGGTTAACTGTTTTTCCTTCTGCAATTTAACGAGCAATTTTGCAATCGAGTCCTGTACGGACACATCAAGGGCCGAAGTCGCTTCGTCAAATACAACGATATCCGGCTCCAATACTAAGGCACGGGCAATGGCCACCCTTTGACGCTGACCGCCGCTCATTTCATGAGGATAACGTTTGGCAAACGTGCCGTTAAGCCCAACCAATTCCAAATACTTGGTGGCAATAGCCGTGGTTTCGCCTTTTTTCAAAAGACCGAAATTGTACAAAGGTTCACAGATAATATCTTCAACTGACATACGCGGGTCAAAGGCCTGCGAAGAGTCCTGGAACACCATTTGAATCTTGCGCCGTTGTTCGCGCTTCTCTTTGGCCGATGCTTTAGAAATTTCCACACCGTTTAAATAGATTTCGCCGCCGGAAGGTGCCGTCATTTGCATAATCATCTTCATGAGCGTACTTTTACCGGAGCCCGATTCACCAACGATTCCCAGTGATTCGCCGCGCCATAAGGACCAACACACTTCTTTACAAGCTTGTAACGTGCCGCCATTGGGCAACGAGAAGTTTTTACAAAGACCCTTGACTTCCAAAATCGGAGTACCTACGCCATCGGCTGCCGCCATTGAAGTATGAGTGCCGTAATTTTCAGTATAGGCTACGGCTTCCTTATTCAACTGTGTCGACATAGCGTGTCCCTCCTAACGTCGGTACGGCTTCCAATAACTGCTGAGTATAGGTGGAATGTTTTTTGAAAAGAACATCGTCGCGCGAGCCGTAATCAACTACTTTACCTTGCTGCATAACCATGATTTTATCCGCCATATGAGCGGCTACCCCGATGTTGTGGGTTACCATGATAATGCCGTGCGACTCTTCTGACAAAGCCGCATCAATTCATCTACTATCTGAGCCTGCGTCGTCACATCAAGGGCCGAGGTAGGTTCATCGGCCAGTAACAAGTGTGGCGTGAAGGCCATCGCCATGGCAATCCCCAAGCGCTGACGTTGACCGCCGCTAAGTTCAAAGGGATACCGTTTCAAAAAGTCCTTATCCGCCGGCAAGGATACCATTTTCATTAACTCGATGGCTTTGGTTTCCGCCGCCCCTTTATCTAAATCACTGTGGCGACGAATATGAGCAATAAACTGCTTGCCGATGGTTTGAATCGGATCCATAGCACTGCCGCTATCCTGGAAAATCATGGAAATATCGGTGCCCCGATATTTCCGCCATTCTTCTTCAGACCAATGAGCAATGTCTTGACCACGATAATGAGCCTGGCCGCCCACAACGTGACCACCAACCGACAATAAGCCGATTAAGGCACGAATGACCGTGGTTTTGCCACTGCCCGACTCACCTACAATAACGAGAATTTCGCCTTCTTCTAAGGAAAACGTAACGTCTGTCACAGAAGGCGCCGCTTCACCATAGGCTATGCTCAAATTATTTACTTCTACCAGTGCTGCCTCCCGTGTCATATCGTTTGCGCACATCCTTTCGTATTGCTTATATAACTAAGCTTTTTCAAAATATTAAATATCACCAAATAGTATCTACCATCTGAAATAACTTACGTGCCAATAAGCTTATTTAGTAATATCATTCGTAATCCAGTAGTAATCGGATGGGAACATTACTACACCTTTAAGAGCTTTATTGGCAATAATATTGGTCATTGGGTAGCCAAGGTATAATGCAGCACCGTCATTCAAGAGAATCTGCTGAGCCTCAATAATTAATTGTTTACGAACAGCCGGATCAAATTCGGTGGATAAAGCATCTAATTTAGCGTCGAATTCAGGGTTACTGTAACCGGAACCGTTTTGCGGATTATCGCCGTTAACATTCGTTTTCCAGTACCATTTGAGGAATGTTTCAGGGTCACCGGTGTTAGCCGTTACGATGTTGGAAATAAGTAAGTCATAGTCACCATCGATACCCATTTTATCGATTAACGTATAGTCAACGGTTTTAATCTTAACGTCTACGCCCACTTTACGAAGGTCAGCCTGTACCGCTTCAGCGAAGATAGGTAATTCCGCACGGCTGTTGTAAACTACGAAGTTAACGGATAACGGACGACCGTCTTTATCGAGGATGCCGTCACCGTCAGTGTCTTTCCAGCCTGCTTCTGCCAATAATTGTTTGGAACGATCAGGGTTATAAGCATTAGGGTCTGTTAATTGGTTAAACCCGTAATCCATGGATGGTGGAATCGGTGCTTTGCCCGGAATGAAGGTGCCTTTTAAGAGTACGTCCGCATAGTTTTGACGGTCCGTAGCACTGATGAAGGCAGCACGCACTTTAGGATCACCCAATAAGCCTTTTTGGTTAATACGAGCCAATACTACGCGCAAGGAAGCAATTTCATCAACCTGGAATTTATCGTTCCCTTTGAAAAGATCGATTTCGCCCGGTCCGATGTTAACGGCCATATCCACTTCGCCGGATTGTAACGCCATAGCGCGGGTATTCGGATCTTCGATGGACGGTACTTCTACCGATTTAAACGGCACGGTACCATTCCAGTAGTTTTCGTTAGCTTTTAATACGGATTTATCTTTGCTGTACGAAACAACGGTGTACGGGCCGGTAGCAATCGGACCTTCTTTGGCAAAGTTGCGACCGTCTTTTTCAGCTTGTACGTCAACAACGAGGAATAACGGATCCGCTAATAAGCCCGGCATATTCGGCATAGGTTTTTTCGTTTTAATGATTAAATCCTGACCGTTCGCTTCGATGGAGTCATATTCAAAGAAGGTCGTGGCACGTTTAGCTTTAGCAAAGGCACGCTCAATGGATTCTTTGACTTCAGCAGCCGTTACTTTTTTACCGTTCGAGAATTTAGCCTTATCATCGATGGTAAATGTCCAAGTTAATTTATCATCGGCCAAAGACCATTTGGATGCTATCCAAGGTTTAGCCACCATGGATTTATCAAACTTGGTAAGCGTTTCACCGATACCATAACGCATAACTACCCAAGCATAGAAGTTATCGGTAGGCTCCAAAGTATCCGCAAAGTTGGTTACCCCTACTTTTAACACGTCTTTGTTTTCTGCAGAATCACTGCCGCAGCCGGCCAAAAGTGACGCCGCCAATACCACGCCTAAGCCACCGAGTAGCGCTTTACGCCAGAATTTTTTCATAATAACATTCCTCCATAAAAAAATACCTTTAACAAATTAACACACAGCTTGATTAACACTAACATTCAAGATGAATCTATATCATTCCCTAACGGGTATCATCTGACAAAGTTAAATCGTCATCCAATCATTAGCTGCTATACGGATTCCATCCATCAGCTGCTACACGACTTCGACCATTAACCTCTGTTTTGACGCGGATCCAAAATATCGCGCAAGCTGTCACTCCACAGGTTAAAAATAGATACTACAATGAGAATAGCCGCGCCCGGGAATATCATGAGCCATGGTGCCAACTGTAGATACTGACGTCCTTCATTGAGCATTAAGCCCCATTCCGGTGTCGGTGGCTGAGCACCGAATCCGAAGAACGAAAGGCCGGCTACTTCAAGCATCATAACGCCAAGATCCATGCTGGCCGTAACCACGACGAGCGGCATAATGTTTGGTAACACGTGGCGGCGCAAGATAACAGCCGACGTACCGCCACTCATAATAGCAGCCGCTATATAATCTTCCTGACGAACTTTAATAACAAGGCTTCGCACTAGGCGCGCATATTTGGCCCAACCTACAATGGTGAGCGCCAAGATTGTATTGCCTACGCTACCGCCCATAATACCGGCAATAGCGATGGCAAGCACGATGCCCGGGAATGAAATCATAATGTCGCAAAGACGCATGAGCACCATTTCAACTTTGCCCCCGAAATAACCGGCCAAAGAGCCTACCAAGGTACCGATGGACGCAACCAACACAACAATGGTAAAGCCCATGAATAAGGATAAGCCGGTGCCGTAAATGATACGCGACAATACGTCACGACCTAATTTATCCGTCCCGAACCAATGAGTAGAACTGGGCGCTTTTAAGGCATTGCTTAAATTCGAAGCAAACGGATCGTTCGGCGTAAGCCATGGTGAAAAAAGAGCTATCAATACAACCAATAAAACTAAGGATGTATAGAAGGAGAAAGCTTTATGTGTTCTAATAAATTCTTTTATTATTTACTCCCCCTTCTCAATCTAGGATCCAAGAGCGTATAGGAATAATCGATGATGCCGTTGATTAACATGTACGCAATAGAGGCCCAAAGAACAAATCCTTCAATGAGAGGATAATCGCGGAAGGTAATGGCTTGGACAGCCATTTTACCAAGGCCCGGCCAGGAGAATACCATTTCTACAACCGCAACCCCACCGAGTAGCCAGCCCATGGACATACCAAAGATGGTAAGCAATGGTAAAAATGCATTCGGCAGAATATGTTTGAACATGATTTCCGTATTTGTCATCCCTCGTGCTCGGGCTCCTACGGCGTAGTCTTTATTGATTTCTTCCAGTACGACCAAACGCACTTGGCGCATAAATTTTGAAATTAACGTAAACGCCAAGGTAAAGGCCGGTAAAATTGCATTTTTTAGCGACACCGTAGCCGTAGCAATCGGTGCAATGCCCAATTTATAGCCAAAAATGTACAGTAACATAAGACCGAGCCAAAAGGCCGGTACCGAAATACCTATAAAAGCAATGCCCCTGAAAAGATAATCAGGCCATCGATTTTGGTAAATAGCCGCGATTACCCCCATGGGGACGGCTATTACAAGAAGCATCACAATCGTCACACTAGCCAACATGAGTGTCCCCGGCAAGGCCTCCATCATCTTATCGACAACCGGTTTTTTGGCCGAATAGGACATGCCGAGGTCACCTTGAACTGCATGGCTCAACCAATTGCCATATTGTACCAAGAACGGTTTATCCAATCCCAATTCCTTCCTCGTATGATCAATCAACTCCTGTGAAACCATGGTATCCGCGGTTTCCAAAATCATGAGCACAGGGTCGCCCGGCGCCAGAAAACTTAAACTGAAGGTTAAAAACGTAACCCCAATTACCGTTATCAACACCTGCCCCAAATGCTGCAGTGTCTTCTTTACCATTCCTGTCCCTCCCTAATATAGCTCTGCCCCTAATCTAATCAAAACATCGTTTTTCATAATCCCTTAATGGCCAATTACTAGCAAAAATGCAATAAAAAAAACTCACTCTTGAAAGAGTGATCTGCACCCATTTTCTTGGACAGAAGTAATTAAGCAACTTTTTGGGAATGGGTCCGGTATTCTACCGGACTCATTCCTTTTAATTTAAGTTTGATACGTTTAGTATTGTAATAGTCTATGTAATCTCTTAGTTTATTG
>NZ_SVCB01000087.1 GCF_015058545.1 Veillonella sp. | reverse complement strand
TAAAAGCCCCCGAGTAGGGGGCAGCCAGTGGTAATAGAGTGGTTGTCAGATTACTCAAAGCCCTCTTTAGAGGGCAACCACTAGAGAAAGACCCTTATAGGGTCAGAGCAAACCACCCGTTCTACGGGTGGTTATGATTTTCAAAATATTGATTTGCTGAAGCGGTAACGAGCTTCAAGAGCGCCGTCCCTATAGTTTCCCTATAGTTTTAAAACGACCGTTTGCCCAATTTAGGATGGCTGCATGGCTTGAGGGACAAGGTGTCGATGAGATGGGTCGCTTCGTCAAGGCTCACGTCCTCGTAATTGCCATGTCGTTCCAAGACGCACATAGGGGAATCGACGCCTACTTCGCCGGCGGGCAAATAAATATATTCTTCATTGGCTATATCGCCGAAGATATAGCCTGCTTGTAAATGTTCACGATGAATACGACTCATAAAAAGCTCCTTATAAAATTTGTTTGAGTTTGAAATCCATATAATCTGCCGAAACGAGATGCAATTTTGTATTACCAAACGTTTCGGGAATGCGATCAAAGGAATTTTTGTCATGAAGATGACCGAAAATACAATGATCAACTTTATATTTTGCTAAAAGTTCCGTAAAGCCGCTTGGTTCGTTTTTATCATTAAATGGCGGGTAGTGTAAGAGCAAAATGCGAATCGGAGCTTGCACTGATGAGCTTTTACGAAGGGCCTGCTCCATTTCATTGAGCGCTGCTTCCGTGCGAAGCAGTTCGCGGGCATAGATGGACGTATCATCCGCTTCTTCAAAGGATGTATCATTGGGGCAAAGATAACCGCGCGTGCCGCCAAATGCAATGTGGCCAATCGCGGTGCCGTGACCTTGCAAAAAGGTCAGCTCATGTTGCATGGCCGTGTCCATTTTCTTGGCACTGCTCCACCAGTAATCGTGATTACCGCGGATTAAATAAATTTGGCCCGGCAGCTGGGCAATTGCTTTTAAATCAGACACTGCCTCCGCCAGGCGTAAAGCCCATGAAGTATCGCCTACAACAAAGACAATATCCTCATCGCTCACTTGTTCGAGCCAAGAAGCTATGATGCGCTCGCGATGGTTTTGCCAATGGGGACCGAATACATCCATTGGCTTGGTAGGCGGTTCGCCTGAAAAGTGAAGATCGCCAATGGCAAAAATTTTCATGGTATCTCCTAACTAATAATTAATTATGCTTAAATGTCAAGCTAGTTCGCCACAAATGTAAGGGCATACTAATTAGACAAAAAAGTCACGATTCAATTCATTTTTAATCTGTTCAACGCGCTCCTTGTTGCTAATCTGACTGATAGAATAGCCGATATACAACGGTGAGGTAACGTAACGAGGTACTATTTTAACATACTGTGAACCGGTCTGTAAATCGTAGAAGAACAGATTGTACGAACCGCTGTGCCGTGAAAAGTCTGTTAAAATATAGTGTAAGATTTGTTGAATTCGTTTAGCCATCAAGGCTCTGGACGTTTTTTCATTAAACTCCATATTGAATTCGAAAAAACCGATAATGGGCTTATCGGATAAGGTAATTTTTAAATTATCGTCTTCTTTAAGAATAGGGCCATCAAAATGGTGAACCTTAATGTCTTCCCGATAATCGTAATCGTATAAGCCGATAATTTGGCTGTGGGGATGACGAATGGAGCCCCCGGACATTGGCCCGTAGTTTTTAAAATATAAGACGGACTTAAACTCTTCGCGGGTCATAGTTTCTTGCCATTTGCGCAAAGAAAAATCAAGCACTTCGGTAGCGGTTTCCGGTGAATACCTGGAATATTCACTAAAACAGTCGTGCGTTTCGATGATAACGGTAGGCCAAGTACGATCTAAGACGGGATATTTGTTCATAAGCCAGATAATATCGCCCTTTGTTTCCAATATGTCCGTAAGCTTATCTACGGCACAGAACGGGCAAGCCACTTCGCGATGGCGAATATTTTCCGGTTTGGTGCGGCCCATGGCTATGTTAAATATTAGTGGTTCATTCATAAGTACACCTCTCTTACTCTAATACTAACACAGGATTGACCTTTTGGGCAGTGTGATATAATTAAAATATATTAATTTACTAAAATCGATTTAGCATAACAGCTTAGCTTGATGAATCTGAGTTAAGGTTTAAAATAAAGTTTGAAGATTAGATACATTTTTTTTGAAAAAACAAATGAGGCAATGACATGAGACCGACTACATTATGTTTTATTGTAAATGATAAAAAAGAGATTCTTCTGGGCCGCAAAAAGCGCGGTTTAGGCGCCGGCAAGCCTAATGGTTTCGGCGGCAAGCGCGAAGACGGCGAAACATTCCGTCAGTGTGCCGTGCGCGAGTTATTTGAAGAGACTTCTTTGTTGGCAAAACCGGAAGACTTGGAGCCGGTAGCTATTTTGGATTTTCAATTCCCTTATAATGAGGAATGGACCCATGTAAATTACGTGTATCTGTTGCGTAAATATGAAGGGCTTCCTATGGAAACGGAAGAAATGGAGCCGTTTTGGACGTCTTTTGACAAAATTCCTTATGATTCTATGTGGGCCGGTGATGAGGATTGGATTCCGCAGGTTTTAAACGGTGAATTATTGAAAGGCACCCTTGTGTTTGGCAAGGATAATGACGGTGTCATGGACATGAAGATAACAAAAGTAACGGAAATTCCTGAGTTGGAATCGGTGGAGGCAATGAAGGCGTGGCTCGAAGCGTAAATGAGGATAAAAGTTTAAAAAATAAAAATATAGACACCGAAGCTTTAAAGGCGAAATCGGAATCCAATCAGGCTACCGCTGAAAACGCTGTGGCTGAGGCGGCGTGGGTCAAGACGCTCCTTAGCTGGTACGATGCCAATAAACGAGACTTGCCGTGGCGCAAGACGAAGGATCCCTATCGCATTTGGGTATCGGAAATCATGTCGCAGCAAACCCGTATTGAAGCGATGAAGCCGTACTACGAGAATTGGATGGAGCAATTCCCTACCAAGGAAGCCTTGGCTGAAGCTGATGAAGATACCGTAGTCAAAGCGTGGCAAGGTTTAGGCTATTACTCCAGGGCTCGCAATTTACGCCTTGGTGTCCGTGAAGTGATGACTAAGTACGGCGGTGAAATACCGCGAACCCGTAAAGAGGTGGAAAGCCTCAAAGGGGTAGGAGCCTACACGGCGGGTGCTATTTTGTCGGTAGCTTTTAATCAGCGCGAAGCGGCTATTGACGGTAATGTGCTGCGCGTCTATGCACGGCTTTACGCCGTGCGCGAAGATATTATGCGCACCGCCGGTAAAAAGGCGATTGCCGCGTTGGTTGAGGAAACATTGCCTTACGACCGACCGGGTGATTTTAATCAGTCCCTTATGGATTTTGGGTCGAGCATTTGTATTCCGAAAGCGCCGCGCTGTGAAGGCTGCCCGCTGCGTCGTTGGTGCAAAGCCGATGCACTGGGCATTGCGGCTGAATTACCGGTGCGTATTGTTAAGAAATCGGTCCCTGTTATCTCCGTGGTAACGGGACTTATTCGCAATGAAAATGGCGAATACTTATTGCATCGTCGGCCGTCTAAAGGACTCTTGCATTCCATGTGGGAATTTCCGAATGTGGAAGTACCGCGTAATGTGACCATGCAGGATAAAAAAGAGTTACCCTTAATCGGCGTTGACGAACTGGCTCGTGAATGGGAGAGTAAGTTTATAGATTGGCAACATCAAAAGGGCCAAATTAAAGATAGCGAAATTAAATGGCATAGCCAAGCGGTTACCACCTTGCGTCATGTGTTTTCTCATCGCTGTTGGGATATGGAAGTCTATGAGGCGGAGCTTACAGGTGATGATACTCTTGTAATAGAACAAGGCAGCAGCGACTGGCGATGGGTATCGCCGAAAGACTTTACCGATTTACCTTGGGCGGGACCTCATGGTAAACTGACAGTATATTGTAGGAAGTAAGTTAACGAGATTAAAGAAACGAGAGATTTCAGTTAGAGAATGGTAGGTGAAAGCATGTCGGCACGATTAATATTTCTTATCATAACGACGCTTATTATCTTTCTTATAGTATTCGCCAACTCCTATTTGATTGTCCGTTTAACTAATGTGAAACGGCGTTCCCGTTGGTTTTGGCGATTAGTTTTGCTCCAGGTACTGGCTATCGCAGGGACAACATATTACCAGATGGCGCAGGTTCAACTATTGGGAACCGCTATGTATGAGTTCTGGCGCTCATGGGCAACCGGTACTTACGGGCTCATGATGGGGCTTGGCGTTTGTTTTGCCATATTAATTCCTTTGGGTATCGTCATGGCGGCCGTCAATTGGCGGGCTAAAAAAACAACCACGGAAGAACAGGATAGTCGGCGGCAGTTTTTACGCAAAGCCATTTGGGCGGTGCCGGCAGTAACGGCCGGTGGCGGTGTGGTGAGAGCCTATGAAGGGGCTAAAAAAGTTCAAGTTAACCATATTGACTTGGTATTTCGCAGTTTGCCGGAATATTTGAAAGATTATAAAATAGCGCAGATTAGCGATGTTCATATCGGGCCGTTCATCGATTTACGGGACTTTGACAAAATTACGCAGACCGTTTTAAATGAAAAGCCGGATCGCTTGGTTATTACGGGCGACTTAATTGATGACTTGGATTTCTTAAATCCTCTCTGCGGTCGCTTGGAAGAGTTATTTCCTAAAATTCCGGACGGCATTGACTATATTTTGGGGAATCATGAGTATTTTAAAAACCTGCCCCGTGTATTGGAGGCGTTCAGCGGTATTTCCATGCGCATGCACCGCAACTCTTCACTTCGTTTAAGCGGCGGTTCGTGGCCGGTCTATTTGGCCGGCGTTGAGTATTCATTTGACCGCAGCGGTGAACAGCGTGAAACCTATCTGAAGGAAGCGTTGGCCAATGTGCCTTCTGAAGCATTTACTATTCTATTGGCGCATCATCCTGATTTTATTGAAAACGCCTTCGCTCATAATATACCGGTGACGCTTTCCGGCCACACCCATGGCGGTCAGATTGTAGTCGGCGGCACAGCCCTTGTGCCGGTGGGTACGAAGTATTTTAAAGGTATGTATCGGGACGGCACGAAGTACGGCTATGTAAATAACGGCACAGGTCATTGGTTCCCGGTTCGCTATAATTGTCCGCGAGAAATCACGATTTTCACATTTAGAGAAGGAAAAGTTGCAAAAGTATAGTAAAATATTAAAAATAGTAAATTGCAATATGAAATTGAACACTTTTAAAAACCCAGTAACTTATTAACTTCT
>NZ_SVCB01000086.1 GCF_015058545.1 Veillonella sp. | reverse complement strand
TTTGTATGTGCCCGGGCGGTGAAGTGGTGGCCTCCGCGTCGGAAGACGGCCATGTAGTTACGAACGGCATGAGTTTATATGCCCGTGCCAGCGGCGTGGCGAACAGTGCGTTAGTCGTTACGGTTGGCCCTGATGATTTCGGTACCCATCCGCTTGGCGGCGTAGCCTTCCAGCGCGAATGGGAAAAGAAAGCCTTTGAGCTGGGCGGTCATGACTATAAAGCACCGCTGCAGACGGTAGGCGATTTCTTGGCCCGGCAAAAAGGGGCTGTGCCGGAAGGTAATGCGGCAGCCCCGCATTCTTATCGTCCCGGCGTAGTGGCGGCAGACCTCCATGAATGTTTGCCAACCTATGTGACGGACGTCATGGAGCGGGCCTTACCGTATTTCGGACGTCGCATTAAAGGATTTGATGAACCTCAGATTTGTATGACCGGTGTAGAAACGAGAACCTCCTCACCATTGCGCATTTTGCGGGATGATGATCGGCAATCGCCGACGGTCAAGGGACTATACCCTATGGGTGAAGGAGCCGGCTATGCAGGCGGTATCATGAGTGCCGCTTTGGATGGTGCGGAAACCGCCATTCGTGTTATGGTTGCGTATAAGCCGTTGAAGGCGCAGGAAGGAGAAGCGTAATGTCTAGATTATTTGGCACCGATGGGGTGCGTGGCGTAGTAAATGCTTTTTTGACGCCTGAATTGGCGTATCATTTGGGACGTGCGGCAGGTTCCTACTTTGGCCGCCGTAAAAAACGCCCTGTATTCCTTATCGGGCGCGATACTCGTATTTCCGGAGCTATGCTTGAAAATGCTTTGGCTGCTGGCATTTGCTCCGTAGGCGGCGATGTAGTGGTAGCCGGTGTCGTACCGACCCCTGCCGTTGCCTATTTAGTGCGCAAACATGGTTGGGATGCCGGTGTTGTTATTTCCGCATCTCATAATAAATTCCCTGATAATGGGATTAAATTTTTCGACGGCGAAGGCTTTAAATTGCCCGATGCCGTGGAAGATGAATTGGAAGAATTATGCAGTCAAAGCAGTGAAAATAATTTGGAACGCCCTACGGGTGCCGATATCGGCCGCATTTTGAACAGCCGTGAATTGGCTCATGAATACGCCGCTTTCGTAGAAAGCACCGTAGATGTGTCCCTCGAAGGTTTGACTGTGGTATATGATGGTGCCAATGGGGCCGCTTCGGCCGTAGGCCCTGAAGTGTTTGAAAAATTAGGCGCCAAAGTTATTGCCATCAATGTCGATCCTGACGGCGTTAACATCAATGAAAACGCCGGTTCCACTCATATGGAAGGCCTCCAGGCCGCCGTTGTAAAATACGGTGCCGATGTGGGTATCGCCAACGATGGTGATGCGGACCGTTGCCTTTTGGTTGATGAAAAAGGGCAGGCTCTCGACGGTGACCAGATCATGTTGCTCTGTGCCAAACAGCTCAAAGAACAGGGCCGTTTGAAGAAAGACATGATTGTAGGCACCGTTATGAGTAACATCGGTTTCCACAAAGCAGCCAAGGAAATGGGCATGAAAACCTTTGCCACCGCTGTAGGCGATCGCTATGTACTTGAAAAAATGCGAGCCGACGGTTATTCCATCGGCGGTGAACAATCCGGTCACGTTATTTTCCTTGACTATAACAGCACCGGAGACGGTTTATTGACCGCCGTGCAGATGCTTGCGTTGCTTAAAAAATCTGGTCAACCTTTATCGGAATTGGCAAAAGTTATGGTGAAATATCCGCAATTGCTTATCAACGTTCATGTAGTCACTAAAACGGGTTGGGATGAAAATCCGCTCATTCAGGCAGAAATCTCCGAAGCCGCTCGTGAGCTTGGTGAAAATGGTCGCATCTTGGTGCGCCCATCCGGCACGGAAGCGTTAATCCGCGTTATGGCGGAAGGTCCGGACCATGAACAATTGGAACGCATTTGCCATACTGTGGCTGAAACCATTGGTCGAGAACAAGGTCTTGTAGAAGAGTAAGGCTAATTGATGCATAGATGAATGACCTTAGGGCATTTCATTAAAGCAGAGCCCTTAGGGGCTCTTCGTTAAGCATAGCCCTTAGGGGATCTTTATTAAACATAAAAGAATAAAGATATAAAACAATCAAAATCCATAGCATGATAAGCGTCTTGGAGTATCAAGATGCCTGTCTGCTGTGGATTTTTCACGCTTTTTACCCTTCTTTACTTTAATTCTTGTATCGGTTATAATATATTAACGCAGTATGCTTTGTTGAGAGATATATTCAGAAACTTTTATATGCTCTCTATGCGCTTATAGATGATTAAATAAAGTCTCTAAAGCGTGCACAGCGGCTACTGCAAGACTGTCGCAACTTAAGTAAAGGAGAGAACCAAATTCGTAAAGGCGAATAGCGCAGGCACTGATCGGGGACAGCCGATTTCAGTAGACGAGGTAGAGGAGTATCGAAACATCAGCGGATGCCTCTCGGCCGGCTTCAGTCGTTATATAAGTTACAATGTCTATCGGTGACGATGAGAACAAAAGACTTATACGAAGCAATTGGAGTAGTCTGTTTACAGGAGGATACAACCATGTGTGGTATTGTAGGATATATTGGATTTGAAGATGCGTCCCAGTTTATGTTGGACGGTTTGTCTAAGCTCGAATATCGTGGCTATGACTCTGCCGGGATTGCCGTAATCGGTCCGAATAATGTAATTAAAGTGCAGAAAAAAGTGGGCCGTTTGGCTAACTTGGAAGGCATTGTTAAAAACGACCCAAATCCGGGTCATATAGGTATCGGTCATACTCGTTGGGCCACTCACGGTCGTCCATCGGATATGAATGCCCATCCGCACACCGATGCTAAAGGCTTATTTGCCGTTGTTCATAACGGTATTGTAGAAAATTACTTGCCAATCAAAGAAGAATTAATCAAAAAAGGCTACGAATTTAAATCCGAAACGGATACGGAAGTAGTAGCCCATTTATTGGCTGACTTATACGACGGAGATTTTGAAGGCACCGTTCGTCGCGTATTACAACGCATCGAAGGTTCTTACTCTTTAGTTATTTTATGTGCCGATGATCCAAGCCGTATCATTTGTACCAAAAAAGATAACCCACTCGTTATCGGTCTCGGTAAAGGTGAAAACTTCATCGCTTCCGACATTCCGGCTATTATCAATCACACCCGTGATACTTTCATCATGAACGACGGTGAAGTAGCGGTTGTTACTAAAGATTCCGTACGTGTAAGCGATTTGGCGGGTAATTTAATCAATAAAAAAGTATACCATGTAACTTGGAATGCAGAAGCGGCTGAAAAAGGCGGTTTTGAACATTTCATGTTAAAAGAAATCTACGAACAACCTAAAGCGATTCGCGACACCTTGACCGGTCGTATTTCCAAAGACAACAAAGACGTTATCTTTGAAGAATTAGGTTGGGAACCGGCTGATGTAGCCTCCGTAAACCGCATTTTGATTACTGCTTGCGGTACGGCCTATCATGCAGGTTTGGTAGCTAAATATTATATTGAACAATTGGCGCGCATTCCGGTAGAAGTAGATATCGCTTCCGAATACCGTTATCGCGATCCGTTGACTGACAAAAATACCTTGGCTATCGTTATCAGCCAATCCGGTGAAACCAGTGACACTTTGGCCGCTTTGAAAGAAGCGAAACGCCGCGGTGCTCGTTCCTTGGCGGTAACTAACGTTGTAGGTTCGTCCATCGCTCGTGAAGCAGACCAAGTAGTTTACACTTGGGCCGGCCCTGAAATCGCCGTTGCTTCCACTAAAGCTTACACAACTCAGCTCGTAGCTTTATTGTTACTCGCTGTTTACATCGGTAAATTGAACGGCAAATTGGATGCCGCTTTGGCAGAAAAAATCTTAACCGATTTACATGAATTGCCAACATTATGCAATGAAATCTTTGAAACCGTTGATGATATCAAAGCCTTTGCCAAAAACTACGGTTTCCGTGAAGATGCATTCTTCTTGGGCCGTTCCATCGACTACGCCGTAGCTATGGAAGGTTCCTTGAAATTGAAAGAAATCTCTTACATCCATGCGGAAGCTTACGCCGGCGGCGAATTGAAACACGGTACCTTAGCCCTTATCGAAGAAGGCGTGCCGGTTATCGCCTTGGCAACCCAGGAAGATGTACGCGAAAAAATGATGAGCAACATTAAGGAAGTTAAAGCTCGTGATGCGGTTGTTATCGGTCTCGGTTTGGCCGGTGATACGGAAATTTCCAAATATGTGGACCACACAATTTTTGTACCACGTTCCGATAAATTTACGGCCCCTATTTTGGCCGTTGTACCATTGCAGTTATTGGCTTACTATGCAGCCATTACGCGCGGTACCGACGTTGATAAACCAAGAAACTTGGCTAAATCCGTAACGGTTGAATAATCGCTTATTGATTTTTAGAATCCTAACCGTGGCTATATGAAGATGTAGCCACGGTTATTTTTCATGTACAGAATGACGTTTTCGGGGTACAATAATATATAATACATACAAAAGATTTCGCCGGTGTGAGAGAGGACGAAATCTTTATAGGAGGAATTTTTATGTCAGTTATTTTTTCAGGCATTCAACCGAGCGGTG
Organism: Veillonella sp.; assembly: GCF_015058545.1. Lineage (GTDB taxonomy): Bacteria > Bacillota > Negativicutes > Veillonellales > Veillonellaceae > Veillonella_A. The sequence continues at coordinate 19,550 of NZ_SVCB01000086.1, read as the reverse complement.
AATTGACCTTAGGCAACTATTTAGGCGCGTTGCGTAACTTTTTGGACTATCAGGATAGTGATGAATGCTACTACTGTATCGTAAATCAGCATGCTATCACGGTACCGCAAGATCCGAAAGAACTGTTTGCCAACACTCGTCGCTTGGCAGCTCTATATTTAGCCGTAGGTCTCGACCCTAAGAAAGTTACCTTGTTCGTACAGTCCGAAGTACCGGAACATGTACGCTTAGGTTGGGTTATGACGACAATCAGCTATGTGGGTGAATTGGAACGTATGACGCAGTACAAAGATAAATCACAAAAACGCGGCGACTCCATTCCGGCCGGTTTGTTGACCTATCCGCCACTCATGGCTGCCGATATTTTGCTCTACCAGACCAATTACGTACCGGTTGGGGAAGACCAGAAACAACATATGGAATTGACCCGCGATTTGGCCCAGCGTTTTAACCGCGTGTACGGCGAAGTTTTCACCATTCCTGAAATTAAACTCGGCGTAGGCGGTGCTCGCGTTATGAGTTTACAGGAACCGACGAAGAAAATGAGTAAATCCGATGACAATCAGATGGCTACCATTCGCCTCTTGGATGATGAAAAAACGATTGTTAAGAAGATTAAACGCGCTCAGACTGACTCGGACAACTCCGTTCATTATGATAAAGAAAATAAACCGGGCATTTCCAACTTGATGGGAATTTATGCGGCCATCACCAAAGAATCGTATGAAACCATCGAACAACGCTATGTGGGCCAGGGATACGGCACATTTAAAAAGGATGTGGCCGAATTATTGGTTGACACGTTACGCCCAATTCATGAACGTTATAATGACTTAATCGACAGCCCTGAATTGGATCGCATTCTTGACGAAGGGGCCGTTAAAGCTCGTGAAAAGGCAAGCAAAACATATCGCGATGTAGAGCTTGCTATGGGCCTTCATCGTAAATAATTATCTATATTAGGGGAACCTTGGGCTGATGCTGGAGGTGGGGATATGGAAGTACGTGAAGTAACCGAACGCTTTCCTTGCGGTGAAGTAGAGGAAACGTTTGCCGATTATATATTAGTATCTTGGGTTATGTGGCTGTTTTTTGGCGCCGTTGCGACTTGGGCCGTGTGGCATTCACAACGCGGTGTGGTTTGGAATCATATCGCGATTGACTACATCATTGTAGGTTTTTGTGTATGGCGCATGACAAGACAAAGACGCCCTTTGGTCTACGTTTGTGAAAAGGGGATTGTCATCAGACGTCGACCGAGTAGTCTTTGGGAGCGTATTGATATGCTTTGGAATGGCGACCATTACTACAGCTTTATTCCGTATGCTCAAATTATCGGTTTTACCGCTAATTGGGAAGAAATCCACATGGTAACCGAAAGCGGGGGCATCCTTATCGTAATGGTGGACTTACAGTTCGTAACCTATAAGGATAAACTTAAATTGTTGTCGATTATTGATGAACGCAGTCATACTGCCATGTAATTTATGCGTTGGGTGCAGCACACAACGACAGTGTAATTGCGGGCGCTATTATGGTGCGCTGTAAATAACAGATATACGTGAAGCGGTCCGGCCTTAGGCGGACCGCTTTTTGTTAGTGTATAGGCCGAATTTGCTGTTTTGAAATTAAAAAGGCCGGCCGGATTATTTCATAACTATGACTTTTGGTAAAACCTCCTATGATTAATTAGAAGTATAAATTAAAATTTAACTCTTTACCTCTTTAGTTAGATAAAGTATAATGAGTTCATGAATTAAAACTAATGCTTTGGATTGAGAAAACAGAAAGAGGGGACTTAGTTATGAAGTTGAAGAAGATGTTGGCCTTGGGCCTGGCAATGTTTACGATGGCGGCGTTTGCAGCCGGTTGTGGTAATGACGCAGATAAAGATAAAGCGGCAGCCACTGAATTACCAAAGAAAATTGTAATCGGTTTGGATGACAATTTCCCACCAATGGGCTTCCGTGATGATAAGGGCGAAATTGTAGGTTTTGATATCGACCTTGCCAAAGAAGTGGCGAAACGAGCCGGTATGGAAGTAGAATTCAAACCAATCGACTGGGACAGCAAGGAAGCAGAACTTAAGAGTAAACGTATCGACGCTTTGTGGAACGGCTTAAGCCTTACACCGGAACGTGAAAAGAATATTTTATTCTCCACCCCATATGTACAGGATAAACAAATCATTGCCGTGCGCGCTGATTCCCCAATCCAAAGCAAAGAAGACTTAAAAGGTAAAATCGTAGGTACACAGCAGGGTAGTAGCGTAGAAGCAGCTGTTGAAAAAGATGCGCAAGAACGCGGTTTTAAAGAAGTGAAAAAATATGGCGACTTCGTTAACGCCTTCATGGATTTGGAACTCGGTCGTATCGACGCTCTCGTAGTTGACGGTATCGTTGGTCAGTTCACCATGACTCAGAAACCGGGCACATTCCGCTTGGCTAACGGCGACTATGGCGCTGAAACAATGGGCGTTGGTTTCCGCTTAGACGATAAAGCGTTACAAGCTAGAATCAATGAAGTGTTAAAACAAGTGATGAATGACGGCACAGCCGACAAGATTGCTGAAAAATGGTTCGGCAACAGTAACTTATTAAATAAAGATGCTTTTAAATAATCGCTTTGTGGCAGTGATGGCGTAAGGCTGTAACCGTTTACACAACCCGGTTAATATAGCAGTGAAGAAAGGAGGTAGTCCTTACCTCCTTTCTTTCTTTGAAAGGAGTCAGTTTGATGGAATTAATAGACTATTTATTGAAGATTACGCCGGTCATCGCCAACGGCCTGGGAGTAACGGTCTCCCTGTTTTTAATCGTATTGGTATTGTCCGTGCCGTTCGGTGTTTTAGCGGCCCTGCTGCGCTTGTCACCTATCGGCCTTGTACGCAAAATTATGGCATTCTATGTGTATATTATGCGTGGCACACCGTTAATGTTACAGATCTTATTTATTTACTACGGCTTGCCATTCATTCCTTACATCGGAGTGCAACTTGACGATACGACGGCGGCGGTTATTTCCTTCGTGCTCAACTATGCGGCTTATTTGTGTGAAATCTTCCGCGGCGGCATTCAATCCATTCCGAAAGGTCAGTATGAAGGGGCCAAAGTTTTGGGCTTTACCTATGTACAGACCATGCGCAAAATTATTCTGCCGCAGGTGGTTAAACGGGTGTTACCGCCACTGGCGAATGAAACAATCAACTTGCTCAAAGATACGTCTTTGGTGTATATTTTAGCTATGAACGATGTTCTGAGAATTACGCGCGGTATTGTGCAACGTGATTTTGACACGTCGGCATTTATCGTGGCGGCTATTTTCTATTTAATAATGACCTTTGTATTGACTAATATTTTTAACTATTTGGAAAAACGTTACGCTGTGTACGATGAATAGGAGGACTACACATGAGCTTTATTGAAATGAAAGAAATAGAAAAAAGCTTTGACGGCCTACCTGTTCTAAAAAAAGTATCCCTTTCTATGGATAAAGGTGAGGTCGTGGCTATCATCGGACCGTCCGGTTCGGGGAAATCTACATTTTTACGCTGTTTAGGTCAGCTGGAAGTGATAGACCGTGGTACAATAGTAGTAGATGGTACACCTTTGGTACAGACTGAAGGGGACGGCAATGCCGTGTATACTGATAAAAAGACACAGCAGGCACTCTTGCTTAAAATGGGCATGGTGTTCCAGCAATTCAATCTATTCCCACACATGACGGTTTGGGATAATATTTTGATTGCCCCGCAAATGGTAAAAGGTATGAAAACCGCTGATATTGCTCCGACGGCGGAAGCGTTACTTAAAAAAGTAGGCCTCTGGGAGAAAAAGGATGTCTATCCGTCCAAATTGTCGGGCGGCCAGAAACAGCGTGTGGCCATTGCCAGAGCACTCGCCATGAATCCGAGCATCATGCTTTTTGACGAACCGACGTCGGCCCTGGATCCGGAACTGACCGGTGAAGTACTTCGTACGATTCAACAATTGGCGGAAGAGTATATGACCATGATTATCGTAACCCATGAAATGGCCTTTGCCCGTCAGGTGGCGGACCGCATCATTTTCATGGCGGACGGCATCATTCAGGAAGAAGGCAAACCGGAAGACGTTTTTACCAATCCAAAGTCACCACGTACCAAGGCATTTTTAGATTCTATGCTATAAGTAAAGGAGACATATGTAATGAAGCAACGATGGCAAATACGAATTGCTACCTTAGCGGTAGGGGCACTGTTGGGCGTAGTCGGCACCGGCTATGCTAAGAGTTTACCGACTTATGACACGATGAAAGCAACGGCGGAGGCTCAGACTTTTGAAGCTCGCGGGGTTCACAGTGAATCCGATTTGCCGGCTGCGTATCAATCGTATGCTACCACGATGACCACGGAAATTCGCGATTACGCTGACGGTTATACGTTTACCGTGCCATGGCGTCTCACCAACGGTCGCTATGAATCACAAGCTAAAGATGATGGCAGCACGGAACGTGGCTATTTCTTTAACTTGGCGGAAAGCTCCATTTCCGAGCCATTCCTTGTTTCTTTTACCAAACGTGACAATATTGTGGAAGGTAATGTGAGTCTGCAACAGTGGAATACCACTTGGTATAACGAATCCGTTACGAATATGACGAAAGAACGGTATCTTGCTTTATGGCGTGAAAACCGCAAGGACTTAAGCGGATACACCTTAGACGGCGATTTATTCGACTTCAAAGGAGCTACCACGGCTCGCTGGGATTCCTTCGTGCGCAGTGATGCGGGCGAAACCGGTTCCACGTTCTTTGATGCGGAATTTATCATGGCGGCAGACCCTACGCAACGATACACCATGACGATGATGTACCCTAGCAAATACAATGATTACATGATGCAGGGCGTTGTGAAAAACGTAGTGCCTTCGTTTAAACTCATGAAGGAAAAATATCGCAATACGGGCAACTTGGTATTAACCGATGAAATCAGTTATATTAAACCAAGCGGCTTTAAAGTAGTAACACAAAATAGAAACGGCGCCGTTTTAACTAAAGATTTCTATCGTATCGAAGTAGGCTTATTCCCGATGGATAAAACCGTATCCATCGATTCCCGAGCCAGCTATCCGACTATGACGGCTCGTCAGGAAATTGCCGATTTCTATGTAAATGAATTAGTAACCAATTACGGTGCGACGATTGAAGGCTATAAGACCTTGATTGATAACCATAATACGGGCTCCTTAATCGTAGGCAGCTTACAACGGGGTGAAGGGGTAGCCATTAAATTTGCTTCTTACATTACCCTTACCGACTCCGGCCAAGCCGTTGTGGCTCGCGTTATGGCGCCGGATAACGGTCAGTTTACCGACGAAGACTTGATGAAAATGGTCGAAGGTGTTCGCATTCAGCACAAAGGTCTTTTGAGTGGCGGAACAGTTATACTGTAAGCGTGTCAGCGTGTCAGTAGCTTCTGTTTAGGTTCGCATACGGTGATATTATGAGTATCTCCGTATTAATTTAAAAATTCTAAACTTTTTTTGAAAATTTTTTGAAATAAAAAAGGACTTTTGTAACTCCGTAGAGAATACTTAAGTATAGAAGAAGTCATCGTGAATGAATCGAATCATTCACCAGTGGGAGGGATTCATATGCAAGAACAAAATAACGCTAAAGTAGTATACAAGACGATAGTTGTACCGGCTGACGGTTCCGAAAACTCGAAACGTGCGTTGCAGCATGCCGTTTCTATTTGTGAACGTAACGAAGCTCAGCTTATTATCGTACACGTAGCCAATATCGTGTCTGCTATTTCCAATTTTGACCAGACCCCAATCAGCGGCGGTTATGTATCGGAACAAATCGCGGAAGATATGGAAGAAACCGGTAAAAAGATTTTGGAAGACGTTTCCAAAGACGTACCTGCCGATATCGCTGTTAAAAATGTATTTGAAGTAGGCTCTCCCGGCCCGGCTGTATTAGCGGTAGCTAAGAAGTTTAATGCCGATTTAATCGTAATGGGCAGCCGTGGTCTCGGACCTTTGAAAGGTTTATTTATGGGCAGTGTAAGTAGCTATGTAACCAGTCATTCTACTTGCCCGGTGCTCGTTGTCAAATAAATAGTCACATATGAGCGGCTTTGCTCGCCAAGGGGCAAAGCCTCTTTTTAGAATGGAGGTACTATGAATAAACAACGGATTGTTTGGCTTCATGAACAACTGCCCGAGTGGGAGGCAAAGGGCTGGATTTCTAAGGAACATGCTGCACAGATGCGCGTGTTTTATGGTACCGTAGACACCAATCAGGGGCCTTTGCTCAGAAGGTTATTGGTGTTATTGTTAGGGCTGTTGTTAACGAGTTTAGGTGTATTTTTACTCTTTGCCGGCTATTGGTACAGCTTTTCACCGGCCGGTCGTATGGACTGGTGTATTGCGCTCTTGCTCTTGGCGGTTATCGCTTTAGGCTTAGGCCTTTGGAAAGCGCCTAGGGGGAGCATCTATGCGGAAGGCATAGGGCTTTTTTATGTGGCGGCCCTTACCATCTCGACGGTGCTCATGAGCGACACCTATTATACCGGTGAAGGCTGGGGCTTTTATGCCCTCATCATAATGCTATTAACCTTGCCGGTCATATATCTGTTGGGATCCGGCTTCACTATGATGGCCTATCTCTTGATTGGTCTTTTATGGAGCGTATCGGCGCGGGAAGTTACCATGTGGGGTGAACCTGTTTGGTTATGGCTTCTTCTGGCAGCCGGCAGTCCGTTCTTTGCGGAGCAGTTACGTAAACGGACACGCTCATATTTGTCCACTTTATGGCTCTTATGGGCCTATGTGGCGGCTATTTTTGGGGCGTTCTTTTTTACCATTACGTCCTATAATTTATCGCTCGGCCTATTCTTTGTAGCGTCCTTATCGGCGGCCACGTATGCTTTAGGCAGCTTGTCTCGCGAACAAGGCCTTTGGTCCTTGCCGTTCCGCGGTATAGGGGTGCTGGGCCTCATGTATGTGGTCGTATACGGTACCTTTATCAGCACTTGGCAGGAAGAAGCGGCGGCTTCGGCTGATTGGCTCAGTATCGGCTTAGGTATAGTTGCCTTAATCTTGGTTGCGGGCGGCTTAAATGCACTTTGGCAAAAACGCATGGGCACGGAGATTTTAATTACGTTCTGTCCGATTGTAGTAGGGCTTTTGATGCTGTCTGTTCATTGGGGTGTGACACCGCTAACCGGTTCTATCCTATTTAATTTATATGTAGTTTTATTGGCCATTGTCCTCTTGTGGCAAGGTACGGTCACTAAACGTGTAGGTCTGGTAAATGGCTGTATTTTTACCTTCTTAGCCATGATTGCGGCGCGCTTCTTTGATCCTACGTTCTCCTTTGTTGAACGCGGTTTTACCTTTATGGTAACGGGCGTAGCTATTTTTGCGGTTAACCTGTTCTATATGTGGCGTAAGCAAACGCAACGGGCACAGGTAAACACGTCCGTAGCCAGAGCCAATCGGCGTTTGCGTCGGCGTCAAACCTTGGGCGATGACGAACATATTGAAGTGACGGATACCGGTGAACATACCGAATCGGCCGGTAATTATACGACCGCTTCCGGCGGTGCTCGAACGGAGGCGGACGGAGCAAATCCTGCCACTGTTTCGGAAGGTGGTAATATGGCGTATACGGCTCGTGAGCAGGACCCGGTAGGGGCTGAAAGCGCTGATAAAACGACGGCACGAAAGGGGGAATCCTCTGATGCGCAATAGAGTTTATATTAAATGGATCCTCTTTATCGTAGTAGGTATTTGTACCTTGCTGTCGCCATTCTTTATTCAACATCGGTCCACCTCTTTGTTGCAAGGCGGCGGTGAATATCAATGGCCTGTGTCCTTGTCGCGTACAGCCGGTTGGATTCCGTCCGATTATTTGGAAGTCAGATTTTTGGGCAGTCGCGGACCATGGCAGGGCGGTCGTTTGCCGGTACATGACCAGGAAGTGTATGTATGGGTAACGGCTAAGCCGAACGGCATCTTGGAAGTAACCGGTGTGTCTGATAAAAAGCCGACCACAGGAGATTATATTTTTGCGCGCGTTACCCGGGTTGAAAATACGGATGTAGAATTTAAACTATTGTTTGATCGTGTGACTTTGGATTTAAATAAAGTAAATCCCGATTTTTACACAACCTATAAAGGAACTTTGTTGGCTACTCTTAAAATCAAAGACGGTCATGGTATCGTTACAGGTGTATATTCGCGGGGCGTACCTTTAGAGTTGGCTACCCCTGAGAGCGAAGCACAACAGGAAATTGACAGCCGCACACCAATCAATCAAATCGGTGAACCGCAGGCGACTGCGGAAGCAACGGCCGCCATTGACGGGGCGGGGCAAAATTAAGCTGGTTAAATTTGCTTGTTTCGTTATATAATAATTAGACAGGCTCTGAAAGCTTTAAGTAATCGTTAGCAAATAGAAGTCTATAAGTATTAGAACGTAAGAATATAAATGGTGTAATAGGAGTTAGGTATGGATGTTGCTCATGCACAAGTAGATGTGCAAGAATTGGCTGATTTGTTTAAAGTGCTGGGAGATCCTACGCGGATTCGCATCGTGCAGCAATTATTGAATAAAGAAATGTGTGTAACGGATATTGCTGAAGCCATGGGTATGGGGCAATCCGCTATTTCACACCAATTGCGCGTGTTGCGCCAAGCGCGTCTGGTAGCCTTTCGTAAGGAAGGGAAAACCGTGTACTACAGTCTTAATGACGAACATGTGGTTATGCTTCTCAGTCAGGGGATTGAGCACGTATCCCATCAGTAAAAACAGAATAGCCGTAAGGTTAAACGTAAAAACCGCCTGCAAAGGCGGTTTTATTTTGTCCTGTAAATACAATGTTGCCAGACTTAATTTTATGGCAGCGGTTTAATTTTATTTTGGGAAGTATTTGTTATATGAAACCGCTGAAAATCGTGGTAAACCGCATTATGAGAGGCATTTTCTTTTAAAGGGTGAGAGTGGTATAATAAGATGTTAAGGTTATTTATGAATGAGGAAGTTTATGAAATATACAATCTTTCCAACAGATATAGCGGAACCCTTAGCTGTTTGGCAACACTTTGAGGGGGACGAAAGGGTCTATTGGCATGATACGCAAGTTAATCGCGTTATCGTGGCGGCCGGCCGTGTTAAAAGCATTACGGAATCGGAATTACCGGAGTATCCGTGGGCTTGGTACGGTCAGACTTTTTTTGAGACGGTCAACGATGAAGCCTGGCAAAATATGGGAAATGAATTGGTGGTTTTCACCCATTACTATGTACAGGAAGAAGGGCGATCCTATTGGGTAACCGCCGCTGCGGAGCCGCCGGTTATTGAATCGACAACAATTACGCCGGTAGCACACAGCTATCGTGAAGCAGGCGCCGACGATTATGAAGCATGGCAAACTTTATTCGCATATTCAAGACGGTATCGCGTCGGGCGAAGTGACTAAAGTAGTGGCTTCCCGTAAAGTGACGCTGGAAAGCGATACACCCTTTGACAGTACCTCGATTATCGGTCGCTTAGTGGCGCAGAACCAAGGGGCGTTTATTTTTGCCTATAACAAGGGTGACGCCGTATTCCTCGGGGCATCCCCGGAAGTATTGGTACGTAAGCGCGGCCAAGACTTTATGAGCTATGCCTTAGCCGGTACGATGAAAAAAGATGACATTCATGATCAAGGGGCGCGCCTCTTGGGGGATGCTAAAAACCGCTATGAACACAATATTGTGGTGGATATGATTAAAGCGACCATGAGTGATTTGTGCGATAGGGTGGAAGTGAAAGATACACATATTATGGAATTACCGAACCTGTATCATTTGCGCACTTTACTCTACGGTCATGATACGGAGCATTCTATTTTGACCATGGCCAAAGCTTTGCATCCAACACCGGCCATGGGCGGTGAACCGCGGGCAGCGGCGCTGGCCCTTTTACAGCAATATGAGCCCTATGAACGAGGCTTATATGCGGCTCCTATCGGTTGGGTTTGCGGTAATACGCCGCTTTTCCGTGAAGCGGGGGACGGCCTCTTAATCGTAGGCATTCGTTCCGCCCTAATTCACGGCAAGACACTGTATGCCTATGCGGGCTGCGGTGTCGTAGCCGATTCCGATTGCGAGTCGGAATACAAGGAAACAATGACTAAATTACAAACGATTATGCGGGCCTTGTAAGGGGCTTAGGTACCTACAGCTTTGCGGCTAACAGGTCCCTTTGTGGCTAAAGGATCTTTGAACCAGCCGGTTATAGGCGTATATCGAAGATTATAATAAAATAAAAAGGCAAGATAAACGCTGAGAAAATACTGTTTTAATAGGGCAGTAAGGCTATACAAAACAGTGGGGCGTATGGGGAATAGTCGTTGTTTTCATGGAGGTGCAGGATGAACGAATATATAGCAGCCGCAGTGGATGAGCTTTTTGAACTTGGTGTGCGCCATGTGGTTTTCAGCGGGGGTTCTCGCTCGACGAGTATGGCCGTGCCATTCATGGCTCACGGCGGCTACAAAACATATATGAATATTGATGAACGTTCGGCAGGCTTTTTCGCCCTTGGTTTGGCAAAACGCTTGCACACACCGGTGGCGTTGGTGTGCACCTCCGGATCGGCAGGGGCTCATTATTTCCCCGCCGTTATTGAAGCGTTTCACAGTCGCGTGCCTTTAATCGTGCTCACCGCGGATCGTCCGCCGGAAGCTCAGTTTGTAGGGGCACCGCAAACGATGGACCAAGTCAAACTCTTTGGTTCTTTCGTGCATCATTTTGAAACCCTCAGTCCCGATATTGCCGGCAGCGGCGCTCTTGAGTCGTCTCTGTATGCGCGTCAGGTAATCCAAAGGGCCTATATGAAAGCCATGGATGTGGTACCGGGGCCGGTTCATATCAATGTGCCGCTGCGCGAACCTTTGGTGCCGGATACGAGCGCCGAACAGTTTGCGAAAGGTCGGTTGAGCGGCGCTAAGCGCTTTATAACGCAACCGGGTATTATGCGTCTTGGTGAAAAAACTTTGAATCCCTTGATTGAAGAACTTAAGGGGCGTAAAGGTATTATTTTATGCGGCCCTGCCACCGGTCGTGACGATGATGATACCTATTATCGTGAAAACGGCTATGGCAATGGCTTCGAATTTTGCCAAGGTGTAGAAATACGGCCCGGTTTTTACGATAATCCCAAAAATGTAATCAACAATGCCTATGGTACGGCCATGCTGGCCTTAGGTGAGGCGTTGGAAGCACCGGTGTTGGCCGATCCCTTATCGCCGGTAAGAGCCTTGAATCATCCGCTCATCATCGACAAGTATGATGCGTTTTTGAGTAATGAGGACTGGCAAAGAGAGTTGGCACCGGACTACATCTTGATGATGGGGCAAATGCCGGTTTCAAAACGCTTGCAGCAATTCATCAAAAAGCATGCCTCAGCTGTTTGTTATCAGATTGATGCGGGCGCCGTGTATCGCAATGGTACGGTAACGACGAACCGCGTTATTCAATGCGATCCCGTTGCTTTTGCCTTGGACGTGGCGAAGAAGTTAGTTTATACTTTATGGGCGCCGGAGATGATTGATAATCTGTTAACGACCCAAGGCGAGTTGAGGACTTTTTTAAAGGCCAAGGAAAATCTCCATAAGAAATTAAGCAACAATGCCTATACGAAAAGTTGGCTGAAAGCACAATATAGAACGAGCCTTGCCATGGCTCCGGTTAGGGAGGAGAAAACCCTCTTTGAGGGTAAGTTCGTGTCCCTCTTGAACGACGGCCTCGATGAGCGAACCTTCATCAAACACGGGGCTCCGCAGACGGTAAATGTGGTGGTGGCCAACAGCATGCCAATTCGCGATTTTGACTATTTCTGGCGTCAAGGTAAACCGAATGCACGAGTGTTCGGGAACCGCGGCATCAACGGTATCGACGGTACCGAATCAACAGCCTTGGGGATTGCGGCAGCTAAAGGTGAACAGACTTTACTCGTGACGGGCGACTTATCCTTCTTCCATGACATGAACGGCCTTGTGATGGGCAAAAACGAAGGGTTAAATTTAGTCATCCTGTTGTTTAATAACGATGGGGGCGGTATTTTTGAATATTTACCGCAAAAAGGCATCGATAATTTCGAGTATTTATTTGGAACGCCGCAAGGCCTGAACTACAGTGCCCTCGCTGACCTCATGGGCATTCACTATCAGGAGGTGACGAGCTATGAAGACTTTGAGGATAATATAGTTCGCGCCATGCAAGCCGGCGGCATCCATGTATTGGAAGTAAAAACAAATCGTGAAGTCAGTCGTGAACTTCACAGAAAGTATACGGTAACTGTGTATGAAAAATGACTTTGACAGTCTTGATGAAACATCAATGTACGATCAAGGTGATCGAGAAGAGATTACGGCCGTGTTGGAAGCGGCCGATGATGTATATATAAGTATCGACAACGTGTCCTATCACGTGGCTTTGCGGGGTGAAGGGATGCCGCTTATTTGTCTCCACGGTTTCGGCGAAGCCGGTGATACGTGGGATAAATTGAATCTCCCTGGATTTCGACTCTATTGCGTCGATTTCCTGGGGCATGGCGTCTCCGATCGTTCCCACAATCCGGTGTTGTATCAATTCGATACGGTGCTGCGCCATTTGTATACGTTGATTCACACGTTAGTCGGTGAAGAACCGTATGGTATTATGGGCTACTCTATGGGCGGGCGCATGGCGTTGCAGTATGCAGCCATGTATGAACCGGCTAGGCTCATGTTCCTCGTATTGGAATCCGCTTCAGCGGGGATTGAGGACATTAACGAACGGCAGGAACGGGCAGCTCGGGATGAAGTGTTGGCCCACAAAATTGAGACCCACTCCATTGAATGGTTTGAAGAGATGTGGTCAAAACTGCCTATTTTTGCGACTCAGCAAAAACTATCGCCGGCGGTGCAACATACGATTAAAGAGCGTCGTCTCAGCAATACGCCGGAGGTGCTCGCCCATACTTTACGCGGCACCGGTCAGGGCATGACGCCGTACGTGGGGAATAAAATTGCCGATTTGGAAATGGAAATCCTCTATGTGTCGGGTGCCCTTGATACCAAGTATGATGATATTGGGAAGACCATTTTCGGTTTTTGTGAAAACTCGGCCCACGTGTCGGTACCTGACGCAGGCCACAATGTGCACACCGAAATGCCCGATGAATTCAATGATATAGTAAATCTGTTTTTGTCAGACTATAATGACAAAAATATTAGTTAATATAGATGTTGACTATCAAGACTTTATGTGCTTTTTAGATATATTAATGTAGCTAGAGTTGCCGATGGCCACTGAAATGCGGTCGGCAGAGTTTTAAAAAGGAGGCTATTATGAGCAAGTTTGATTGGCAAGTATTGGATCGCGGTTATGAAGATGTAATTTATGAAACTTATAACGGCATTGCCAAAATCACCATTAATCGTCCTGAAATCCGCAATGCGTTCCGTCCTAAAACAGTGGTGGAACTCATCGATGCGTTCACCATTGCCCGTGATGACACGGAAGTAGGCGTTATTATTTTGACCGGTGCCAACCACGGCGGCGATGTGAACAAAGAAGCATTTTGCTCCGGCGGTGACCAGAGCGTGCGTGGCAACGGTGGTTATGTCGGGAAAGACCGTATTCCGCGTCTTAACGTCCTTGATTTGCAGCATTTGATCCGCATCACGCCAAAACCGGTTATCGCCATGGTTAACGGCTATGCTATCGGCGGTGGTCATGTGCTTCACATCGTTTGTGACTTGTCCATTGCTTCTGAAAACGCTAAATTCGGCCAGACCGGTCCGCGCGTAGGCTCCTTTGATGCCGGTTACGGTGCGGGTTACCTTGCTCGTTTGGTAGGTCATAAAAAAGCCCGTGAAATCTGGTTCTTGTGCCGTCAATACACGGCGCAGGAAGCCCTCGACATGGGTCTTGTTAATACAGTGGTACCATTTGACCAACTGGAAGAAGAAACCGTTAAATGGTGTGAAGAAATCCTTCAATTATCCCCAATGGCTCTTCGTTTCTTAAAAGCTTCCTTCAACGCCGACACTGACGGTCTTGCCGGTTTACAACAATTCGGCGGCGACGCAACGCTTATGTTCTACACCACCGACGAAGCGAAAGAAGGTCGCGACGCGTTCAAAGAAAAACGTAAACCTAATTTCAAACAATTCCCTAAATTCCCTTGATAGGAGGACGTTTTAATTATGCGATGGTTACGAGAGCGGGCGCAAGCAACTCCCAATCAGCCCTTTCTTGATGGCTATACTTATAAAACTATATATGAGCGCACCGTACTGCAGGCCGGCTTTTTGTCGGCCGTAGTGCGCGGTGAGAACCGCATCGGTCTTTGTAGTGAAAACTCCGTTGACATGGCGGTAATGCTCTTCGCGTTATGGTCCTTAGGGAAAGAAGTATTTTTAGTCAATCCGCACCTCACCGTACAGGAGCAGGAACAGCAAGCCCTCGATTTAAAGGTGCACTTAATCTTTGCCTCCCCGACGGTGCAGGAGCGGGTGGAAGCGACCTGTAACGGCCGTTTTTGCCGGCCTCATCACAGTGCAGTGGATGAAGTGGCCTGGCGTACATGGGGTGCCTTGCCGCCTATGGATGAAACATCTCGCACAAGACTTGTGCAATGTTTTGAAGGCCTTTTAGTGCCGCCGTTAATGGATCAGGCTATAGCGGCTATTATGAATACCAGCGCTACCACGGGCTCCGTAAAATCGGTGCCCCTTCGTTGGGGGCAGATTGAAGCCCATGTAAAAGCCTCGGCTAAAGTGCTGGGCGTAGAGCCGACGGACAATTGGCTTACGGTCTTGCCTATGTTCCATGTATCCGGTTTGTCCATTATTTTGCGAACCTTGTATAACGGCACGGCGGCTACGATTTTATCCTCCTTTGACGAAACAAAAGTCATCGAGGGTATCACCTCGGGCCAACTCACCATGGTATCCTTGGTGCCTACCGTTTTACAACGCATCGTGGACCGTATTGATACGCATAAGCTACGCGTAGTGCTCCTGGGCGGTGAGTTTATTCCCGATGCCTTGGTAGAAACCTGTTTGGCCAAAGCCATGCCGATTTTTAAGACCTACGGCATGACGGAAACCTTTGCTCAAAGTGCGACGGTGAATGTATTGGCTCATCCGGATAAACGCCAGGCTGTGGGCAAACCATTACCGGGTGTTGTTATTGAAGTACGCAATCCTGATGAAACAGGTATCGGGGAAATTTGGCTGCAGTCGCCCATGCTCATGACCGGCTACCTCGGTAAGCCGCCGATTGTTGGCTTTTTCAATACGGACGACATGGGCTACTTGGATGAAGACGGCTATTTATATATTGTGAATCGTCGCCAGGATATTATTATCTCCGGCGGTGAAAATATTTATCCTAAAGAACTGGAAGATTGCCTCTATCGCTTGCCGGGCGTGACGGAATGCGCCGTAGTCCCTAAAGCCGATGAACGGTGGGGACAGGTACCGATTCTCTACTATGCCGGCGAAGCCAGTGTAAAAGCGGTTAAAGAGCACTTGAGTGAAAACTTGGGTCGCTACAAACAGCCAAAGGCCATTTGCCGCTTGGCTAAATTGCCGCGCAACAATTCCGGCAAAATTATGCGTCGCACGCTCATTGATGAAGCGGCGGATATGTAAAATAAAAATACTCGGCGTAGCGGCTTGCTGTGAAGGTAATCGCTATGTCGGAGAGACGCCAACATGGGCAAGACTGCTATGTGGCGTCAATAATTGTAATTATGATTAAGGCGAGGGACGAACGATGACTCATCAGATGACAATCTCAAAAATCACCTTATGGCACATTGGTTTACCGATGCGCTTTACCTTTCGTACGTCCCAAGGCACCTTATCCCATAGAGAAAGTCTCATCGTAGGGGTCACCACATCGTCAGGCTATACCGGCTATGGCGAAGTGGTGGCGTTTACGGAGCCTTTTTATACGGCAGAAACGTTGACCAAGAGTAAAGACATACTATTGACGACGTGGCTGCCGTTTTTTGTAGGAAAAACGTTGACCGGACCGTGGGTCATGTATGATTTAATTCGTGATATGCCGAATACAGCGTTAGATACATTGGCTATGACGGCGAAAAATGTAGATTACGCAGCTGCGCCGGCGGATGAACCTTTGGCTGATACTTTGCGAAGTCACTATCCTATGGCGTGGGCCGGTCTTGAAAACGCCTTGCTCCATGCCTATTACGGCGAACAAGGGCTTTCGGCTATCGGTATTTTAGTATCCGGTAAAAAACATAAAGCCATTGAATCCGGTGTAGTGTTGGGTGATATGCCGAATCCCAATCTCTTGAAGGCCGTGGATGCCCATGTGGGGAAAGGTTGTAAGCGTATTAAGTTAAAATTGAAGCCCGGTGATGCGGTGGAGCGGGTAGCGGCTGTGAGGGCAATGTATCCTGATATAATCCTCGCCGGCGATGCAAACTGCAGTTTTGCCATAGAGCAGGCGGATGAAATCATAGCGCTCAATGCGTATAACTTGCGCTCCTTAGAAGAGCCCTTTGGGGTGAAGGATACAGCAGGAAGCTATAAAAGTGCCGAAGTTTATCGTTCGCTGCCTCAAGAACTGCGACAGGCGATTAAGACGCCACTCTGTTTTGACGAAAGTGTGCAGTCGTTAGCGGAGTTGAAAGCGATGCACGCAACCGGTTGGCTCGATGTGTTAAATATTAAGGTCGGGCGTTTGGGCGGCCTTCGGGAAACGGTACGTTGCCTTGACTATTGCCGTGCTCATAATATCGGCTTTTGGATTGGCAGCATGGTGGAAAGCGGTGTTTCAAAATACATGCATGTTCAATTGGCCACCATGGCAGATACGTGGATGGCCGGCGATTTGTCGGATATGAGTCGCTATTTTGAAAAAGACATCATTACCACACCCATTGAGTTTTCACAAGGAAAATTGGCGGTAGATTTTAAGGCCGGTCTCGGAACGGATATTGACGAATCGGTGCTGAACGAATATACGGTGGCTAAATTTGTTTTTGAATAAGCTTTGAACTGATGGCGACGATAGATATACGTGGAATGATAGTCAGTAATCTAGTAAGAGAGTAAGAATGTAAGAAAGTAAGAATGTAAGAATGTAAGAATGTAAGAAGGAGGATACTAATGACACTCGTTGATCAGCTTAACATTGACCATGTGAATTTAACGGAAACGGGTTTTGAAAGCGCCATGACCATGACGGAATTTCATGCGCAACCGTTTGGGTACTTGAATGGCGGTGCTACCTTGGCATATTGCGAAGCCATTGCGGGGATGGCCAGCAATCTCATGGGCAAAGGTGCTTATGTGGGTGTGGGCCAGACGATTACAGCTCATCACTTAAAAGCAACGAAACCACAGGGGAAGTTGTTGGCACAGGGAACCTTGTTGCATGGTGGTAAGCGAAGCCATGTGTGGGAAATTAAAGTGACCAATGAAGCGGGCGAGCATATTTCGCAGGTGACAGTGGTGAATGCGTTGATTGAAATGCCACCGCGTAAATAACTTATGTTGTGACAGGTTTTTAAAATGTATTGGATTGTAAAAACTTGTGCAGGATGTAAATAAGTTGTACAACAAATGGGAAATGGGATTTTAGGTGTTATAATAGGAATGTAATTCTTAGATTTTAGGTCAACGAAGTAATACAGGTGTAGGAGTTTGGTATGTTAGAGCGTAAAGTATTTGGTCTGGTTGTGTTGGTTGGTATTTTTGCCGGCATCGTAGGCATAGTATTTACTAATTTATTACATGTGATTCAGCATTTCACATTCGGCTACAGTGCGGCCGAGCATTTAAGCTTTGGTGTCGGTGTGGCGCAGGCGAGCGGGGAACGCCGTGTGTGGGCGCTGTTGGCGTGCGGTCTGGTCGGTGGTATCGGCTGGGTACTGATTCATCGTTATGGCGGTAAATTAGTTGAAGTTAAAGACGTGACAAAAGAAATGCCACCGGTAACAACATTGCTTCACTCTACGCTGCAAATTGTAACCGTAGCTATGGGTTCACCGCTCGGTCGAGAAGTGGCACCGCGCGAAGCAACCTCCGCGCTTATCACCTGGGTGATGCGCTATGTAAAACTGACAAATGAAAATCGGTCGCTCCTCATTGCTTGCGCCTCCGGTGCCGGTTTGGCGGCCGTGTACAACTCGCCGGTGTCGGCTACCATTTTCGTATTGGAAACATTGCTATTAACATGGAACGTGAGAGCTTTGAGTTCCGCTTTTATTGCTTGCGGTATCGCCACCTTTGTGGTCCGTTTGGGCCTTGGAGATACGGTTCAGTACGATATGCCGCAGCCTGTTATGATAGGTAATTTTGCCGAATTCGCTGTGCTGATTGGCATTATTATCGGCGTGGCCGTTGTCTTTTTTGATAAATCGCAGGCTAAACTGCCTAAACTCGATCGGACAAACCCTAAGATGATTCTGTTCTCCGTGATTGCCTTTGGTCTCGTAGGCCTTATGTCGGTCTACTTTCCGGCCATCTTGGGGAACGGCAAACCGGGAAACCAGCTCACCTTTGCTCATTTAGTGCCTTGGGAATACGGCTTGGGCCTCTTTGCAGCTAAATGGGCCGCCGTTTTACTTGCTATGGGCGTTGGTGCTTATGGCGGCAAAATCACACCATCCATGATGCTTGGGAGTACTTTGGCGCTGGTTGTTGCCATTGCGTGGAACTTCGCCATTGGCCCTATTTCTGTCGGGCTTAGTGCGTTTTTAGGCGCTGTTGTATTCCTCGGTTTAGCACAAAAAATGCCGCTTACCTCAGCAGTGTTTATGCTCGAATTATCGCGGTTTTCAGTGGAATTATTCTTCCCGATAGCCTTGGCTATGGGGATGGGAATGCTTACCCAAGGGTGGCTTAAGGATAAAATATAACGTTAAGATAATCGGCATATTATATGAAGAATACTAACGATTCTTTATGATTTTTGATGTTGTAAAGTTTTTTGCAAAAATTGTAAAAAAATTATAAAAAAGTACTTGCGCACATTTGCGTGGTATGATACAATGGCTTTGTTGTTGAGAACGAAGCTAGTAAACAACAGCGAAAAGAATAGTATTCTTTATATCGGGGTATAGCGCAGTTTGGTAGCGCACCTGGCTTGGGACCAGGGGGTCGCAGGTTCGAATCCTGCTGCCCCGACCATTTTTTTATGCGGGTGTAGCTCAATGGTAGAGCCCCAGCCTTCCAAGCTGGTCGCGAGGGTTCGATTCCCTTCACTCGCTCCACTTATTATAAACATTACCGCAGTCTGATGACTGCGGATTTTTTATTGTTTAGGAGCTGACCTTGATTAGGTAAACTGCGTAAAGAACTTATTGAAGAGAATTGATTTTTTTACAAAGTTTGGTGTATAATAGTATACAGTGATTTTTAGAGAGACTCTATTTATTGCTCAGAATTTAATATGGTCCAGTAGCTCAGTTGGATAGAGCAACGGTTTCCGGAGCCGTGTGTCGGGGGTTCGAATCCCTTCTGGATCAGGAGAAGAAGGGGCATGGTA
>NZ_SVCB01000085.1 GCF_015058545.1 Veillonella sp. | reverse complement strand
TTTGCTAGAGTTCTGCCACCGCCTTCTCCATTTAAATATGCTGTAACAACTTTTAGCTTAAATTTAAAACTATATTTTGACATGAAAAAACCGACCTCCTTAAAATTAGATTTTTAGGTCTAACTTTAAGGGGTCGGTTCAGCATTATAAGCTTGTGTTGTCTTTTTATAATCCATCTCCATCTGATTTTTATCAGTTGTAATCAAACTTGCATCGGCTGTTCCTAAAGCGCCCAATAAAAAAGCACCCACTAAACCGGACAACACTACACCCTTAATTCGTTTTGTGCTACCGTTCTGATGGCTTTTAGCCAATTCAGACACTACAACATACATACCCTTTGTCTTGCTCCATACTACCTTGAATACCTTATTCATACGCTGTAACTCCTTTACCTACCTACACACAACCCTAATTGCTAGTTCATGCGATATTTTAAAAAAATTATTCCCAAAATCAATCTAAAAATTACATCGCTTCCTAACTATTTAGGATAACCAGCTCCCACTAAATTATCCTTAGATTTGTAAAAATGTTCCCTCAAAAATAAAAAAATTACCATTTATTTGATTATCGACATATATTTATCACATTTCGTGTTGATATATGTCAGTTAATCCTATTATTTATATATAAATAAATATTCAATCACTACCATCCCCTTTCAAAATACCCTTACGAGATATATAACCATATTTAACTAATAGATTATCATTTATCTCATGTATCTCTCCCTAAATTCATACTGTACATATCTTAGATTGTAGAGTTCATAATTCAAAAGCCACACTATCAGTCATAGTTAACCGCTCTTCATAATTACTCCATCTTAATTCTATATTCATTTTATCACCTTTCATTTTCATGTTCAACCATGAAGGACTAAATTTTTACACCTCAACATTATTTTCTATTTTGTTATAATTTTTATAAATTCAAAATATCTAAAACGCGTGATAATACAGGCTTTAAGTTAGGTTTAATCAATTAAATGTTTTTCTTTTCAATTCAAAATTACACATTACATAAATTTCACCAAGTCCTCTCACAATAGACGCTAAATATTTTATCAATTAGAATAATGCATATTCTTGAGACAAAATTTCACTTTTCATCTTAAACCCATAAAAACCTTATAAATTAAACTTTAATATTATATAATTATTGTGATGTCTTGTCATATTAAACCTAACACCACAAATAATACTTCACAAGTACACATTTATCGATAAACATCTTAGTTTTTCACGGCCATAATCTATTGAATATATAATTTTATGTATTTTTATACTATTTTTGAGAATTTTTATAATTATCACTATCCGTTCCAGAATCACATTTTCATAATCAATTCATTTTCAGCAACTACAAGTTTCAAAAGCGAAATAATGCACGCCAAAATTCATGAATCGAACTTTTTCTATATAGCAGAATTCAAAATACGCAAAAAAAGACGCTGTTTTATAACAGCGTCTTACTAATTAACAATATTTAATTATTAAAAAATTTTCTTATTTCTCAAAAAAATTTTATATTTGATATATAAAATTAGTCATTATGGGATGTTAAGAACTCAGCTAATTTTTCAACAGCTTCCGCTTCATCAGGACCATCCGCTTTTAATACCACTTCAGAACCTTTAGTGGCACCTAATGTCAACACAGTTAAAATGGATTTAGCATCAGCTTGTTTTTCACCGGATGAAATCGTAATTTTAGACGAAAATTTAGCGGCCAATTGCGTAAAAAGCGTGGCAGGACGTGCATGTAAACCGGATTCATTGGTAATAACTACTACTTTTTCAGTCATATCGGATACCTTCCTTCAGTAAATTCAGATCGGGTTAGTAAAGTAATAACTTTCTTCCCTTATATCTTATATAAAAATCGCTATTATAGCAATGTTTTTATAGTTTTCAAAATTACAAATCAAGCAAATTTAATCTCTGCATTTCGTTAAACTATACAATCGCACCGGCTATTATAAGGACAACCCTTTTTCAGCCAATGCTTCTTTCGCATAGGCTACAATTTCAGCTGCAGTGCTCATAGTTAAAGCTTTGGCCGCAATGGCTTCACATTCTGCTACTGTTACGGAGCGAACAATATTTTTAACTACCGGAATAGCGGAGGCGCTCATACTGAATTCGTCGAGGCCAAGGCCAAGTAAAATCATGGTAGCCAGCGGATCGCCGGCCATTTCACCACACATACCGGTAATATGCTTAACGTCGTGACTGGCTTCAATCGTGTGTTTAATAAGACGCAACACGGCCGGATGAAGCGGTTGGTACAAATGACCGATATTCTCGTTCATGCGATCCACCGCCAAGGTGTATTGGCACAAATCATTAGTACCGATGCTGAAAAAGTCTACATGAGGCGCAAATAACTCAGCTGCCACAGCTACGGCCGGAATTTCAACCATAATGCCAATTTGAATATCTTCATTGAATGCAATCCCTTCGGCGCGAAGTTCTTCTTTCGCCGTCTCTACTACAGCATTCGCCGCTTTAATTTCATCTATGGAAGCAATCATCGGGTACATAATCTGGGCATCCCCAAAAGCACTGGCACGCAATATAGCACGCAATTGTGTTTTGAAAATATCGGTACGGTCCAAACTGATGCGAATGGCCCGATAACCCAGGAACGGATTCATTTCTTTCGGGAGCTGCAAACATTTAAGTTCCTTATCGCCACCGATATCCATGGTTCGAATAATTACCGGATTACCGCGAAGGCGTTCAACCACCTTTTTCTAGACTTCAAACTGCATATCTTCGGAAGGCAATTCGTCGTTTTTCATATATAAGAACTCGGTACGGAATAAACCGATACCTTCTGCCCCTAAATGACAAGCATGGGATGCATCTTCCGCCTTGCCGATATTGGCAAAAAGTAACACGGACTTACCGTCTTTAGTTACCGCCGGTAAAGCAGCCGATTCTTTTAAAAGCTGAAGGTGTTCACGATAAGCCTTAGCTTCCGCCGTGTATGTTTCAAAATCCGCATCGCTTACATGGAGCAGCACTTCACCTTCCGTTCCTTTAACAACGGCATTTTCACCGTTTTCAAAAGCAGAAATATCGCCGAGACCCATAACAGCCGGAATTTCCAAGGTCCGTGCCATAATAGCCGCATGGCTGGTAGGACCGCCGCTGGCCGTCACCAAACCTTGAACAACATTCTTATCGAGGGCCGCCGTATCGGATGGCGTCAAATCTTCGGCAACGAGAATCACTTTACCCGTCAAATGAGCTAAACCACGCGGGCTCATGCCGAGTAAGTTACGCATCAAACGATCGCCAATGTCCTTAATATCGGCACCGCGTTCACGCATATACGGATCTTCCATAGCCAAGAACATATCGGCAAAGGTATTAATTGTCTGTTCCGCAGCCGCTGCCGCAGACTGCAACTCAACTTTTATAAGACCTTTAATACCATCACTCAAGGCCGGATCTTGCACAATCAGACCATGTGCTTCAAAAATAGCAGCTTCATCTTTCCCCATAGTTTCACGGGCCTGTTCTTCAATAGCCTTTAACTGTTCAATCGTCAACTGAACCGCTGCATCCAAAGCTTTGATTTCAGATTCCACTTCTTCAGTGGTAATCACGCGTTTTTCAATCACAATGGCTTCTTGCTTATACACATACACTGTACCGGTGCCAACGCCGCGTGCTCCGGAAATCCCTTTGAGTGTTACCTGCTCCATATCGTTCCTCCGCAATAGTTCTTACACTTTAAAGCTCAATTTAAAGTTCAATGTCGGTTTCAAACACTTCGGTTGCCGGTCCCGTCATGAATACGGTACCGTCATCAGCATACCGAATGTGCAATACACCTAAATATACTGCCACGTCGACTTCGCGACCGGTAAAACCATTTTTATGAGCCATAACTACACTGCCGCAGCAACCGGTACCGCAAGCAAGTGTTGCCCCTGCACCACGTTCCCAGGTGCGCACTTTAATATGAGTATCATCCACTACTTCAACAAAGTTAACATTCGTGCCTTGCGGAAATAACGGGTGTTTTTCAATCTTAGGACCTAATGTCAAAAGAGGCACCTTCGTTACATCCTCTACAAATACTTCCGTATGAGGTACCCCCATAAGCACAGAGCTCACTTTATATTCCACGCCGTCCACCGTAATCGGGAAATTCATAACTTCCGGCAAATCGGCATCCATAGGAATATCTTTGGCGGCAAAACTTGGTTTGCCCATATCAACGGTTACCAGTTCAACCTTGCCATTTTTGATATGTAATGTCGGCTTCATAATGCCCGCCAACGTTTCAATAGTAAACGTTTCTTTCGTCATAATGCCATGTTCATACGCATATTTAGCATAACAACGAATACCGTTCCCGCACATTTCCGCTTCACTGCCGTCGGCATTAATGATACGCATGCGTATATCGGCAACATCCGAAGATACTACCACCATCAAGCCATCGGCACCAATACCGGTCTGTCTGTGACAAAGGCGTCTAGCCAATTCGCTATAATCTTTATTACCGCCCGCCAGCTCCGTAATAATTACGAAATCATTGCCCAGGCCGTGCATTTTTGTAACTTTCATCAATCTATCTCCTATATTTCACGTATTACTACTTACCTTACTACTATTATATACTTTATATGTCATTTTCTACAATTTTCTCATAGTATTGTACTTTTTACTATAATATTACATTTTAGTTTCTACTTTATACAATATTTTTAAAAAGATTCTTAAAAATAATCAAAAAGCGTAAGCGTCCGCAAAATCTTCTGTTTGAGTTATATTATATCACACTTTGACGCATGCGAAGCATACAAAACGCTCATAATCAATCAATAAAAATCACATAAAATCACAATAAGTCATATAAGATAGTATTATGACAGAAATCATAAATTGTAAAAAGTCTATTTACAATGCCCATTTGGTATTCTTAAACACACATTATAACTAATCTGAATAGTGCAGTATTCCAATTCTTTGATTTCTATGCTATACTGACATTATCCTAATCTGACAAACTTTTCTATAGAGTGTACACAATCACAAGGAAATCACCTAGATTAGTCCCCAACTATTACGTAATATAATAAATATATTACGAGGTGCCTTGCCATTGTTTATACTCTTATCATTTTGTAAAAAGGAGGTCCCCCAACAGTTTAGAATTTTGTTTTAACTTAATGTATGCAAACTGTATAAGTTTTTAACTATATTGTTTTTGTACGACACAATTCTTTAAAAGATAGGTTTTCAATACTAAGTAATTTTTTTATCACACGTTATTATTTTAATTTGTAGATATAAGCCTTTTAGGAATTTATTTCATAATATATGCCGAAGGTCTTATATAGACGCTAAACCGAATAAAATGCTTAGTATAACTTGTTACTTTAAGTAAGTTACCCTCTGCGTTTAAGCGTGAAAGGATGATTGCACCAA
The DNA here is from genome assembly GCF_015058545.1 of Veillonella sp. Lineage (GTDB taxonomy): Bacteria > Bacillota > Negativicutes > Veillonellales > Veillonellaceae > Veillonella_A. The sequence goes on along the minus strand of NZ_SVCB01000085.1, from coordinate 6,487 downwards.
TGTTGACAACATTTTTAGCATTACTGCCAATCTTATGGTTAATCGTCGCATTAGCCATTCTTAAAATGCCGGCTTGGAAAGCGTGCGGCATCGCCGCCATCGGCTCTTTTATTCTTGCTATTACCTATTTTGAAAAAGCTGCAGGCGTTATGTTCTCCGGCGCTTTAGAAGGTGTGGCTCTTGCGGTATGGCCTATTTTGCTCGTTATTACCGCCGCTATTTTCACTTACAACTTAGTGGTTCATACAAAAGCTATGGAAACCATTAAGATGATGTTATCTTCCGTAACTTCCGATACGCGTATCTTGGCCCTCTTATTGGCTTGGGGCTTCGGTGCCTTCATGGAAGGTATGGCCGGCTTCGGTACTGCCGTTGCTATTCCGGCGGCTATGATGGTGGCTGTAGGTTTCGACCCGCTCAAATCCATCTTGGCTTGTCTCGTAGCCAACTCCGTACCGACTACTTTCGGTTCCATCGCGATTCCGACAACTACGTTGGCATCCTTAACTAACCTTGATCCGGTTCATCTTGGTACCTTCATTTCCTCGCAATTATTTATTCTTAACGTGATTGCTCCATTCTTCGTTGTTGGTATCATCGGTGGCGGTTTCAAAGCGTTAAAAGGCGTTTTCACCATTACCTTGTTATCCGGTTTGGCTTTAGCGGTGCCTGAATTATTAATCAACGCCGCTGCCGGTCCGGAATTATCCGTAATGGTTTCTTCCGTTATCATCATGGGTGTTATTATCTTAGGTGCTAAATACTTACCGACTAACGACCCTGAATACAAAGTGGAATCTACCACAACAACCTCTGTAAGTGCTAAAGAAGGCTTCGTAGCCGCTTTACCATTCATCTTAATCGTTATTCTCTTGATTTTAACTTCCAAATTGGTTCCGGCTATCAACGGTCCGCTTTCCACTATTAAAACAGCTGTGCCAATCTACCAAGGTCCCGGCGCAAAGCCTTACACCTTCATGTGGGTTGCTACTCCTGGTATTATGATTTTCATCGCTGCTTTCATTGGCGGTTCGGTTCAAAAATCCAGCTTTGGCGAAATGTTTGGTGTGTTAAGCAAAACTTTTGCTAACTTAAAATTCACCTATTTAACTATCATCTCCGTAGTAGTTACCGCTAAATTGATGACATACTCCGGTATGACTACCGATATTGCAAAAGCATTAGTAGCTGCAACCGGTTCCTTGTATCCTGCCTTTGCGCCACTCGTTGGTGCTCTTGGTGCCTTCTTAACAGGTTCCGGTACAAATGCCAACGTACTCTTCGGACCATTGCAATTGGCTGCTGCGCATGACTTGGCACCTGAATACAAAGACTTGCCACTCTGGTTGGCTGCTATTAACTCCGGTGCCGCCGGTATCGGTAAAATGTTCTCCCCTCAGAGTATTGCTATCGCCATCGGCGCTGTTGCTCCGGCTTTAGATGCTTTCATCGAAAGCAACAAAGTGGACGATGCTAAAGCTACTCAGTTGCGCGACAGCATTAAAGCCAATGTTATCATGGTGTCCGTATTAAAATACTTCATCATCTTCATCGTGGCTAATGGCGTTATCTCCTACTTCGGTCATAACTTCATTGAACACATTCAGACTTTCTTGTTGTAATTTGAAAAAGACCAAGTAGAGTAAAGCCTAAGGCTCTACCCTAAAAATCAATCCCCTGTGATTATATCCATATCGCGGATATAATCGCAGGGGATTTTTATATGTTCCTTATTCTACTTTTTACCAGACGCTTTCTTAACCGGAATTCGCAAAGTCTTTAAATATTCTTTTTGTTCCGCCGTAATGCGACGGCTTTCTACCGCCTTTTGAATTGCTTTATTGTGCGTCCAATCATCTAAATGCTGCTTTTCTAAATACGGCAACACTTCCTCATAGTTAAACGCCAAAGCCGTGGCAAAATACCAGGCAGTCATCATATTAACGTAATACTCGTCGCTGCGAATTGCCGCAATCGCATCAGCCTGCTTAGTTTTAAACAAATCACCTAAGAAATAAGACATGAACACACAAATCCCAAAGCGAATCGTGTATGGATGTGAATCCTTAATCCATTTATACGCTAATAGCTCCGCTTCAGGTCTATGTTCTGCAAATATTTTAGGCGATATAGTATCACAAGTAGCCCAATCTTCCACATACGGCAAAAATCGTTCCAATTCTTCAACCAATTCGTTAAAATCCTTCATTTCAGAAAGCAAAATGGCATGTAGCAATTTTTCTTCAAAGTATTTATGCGGCAGGTCAGCAAAAAAAGATTTAACCTGTGTCGGCTCTGATTTATCTAATTGTTTAGCGTCTTGCAAAAGCATCTTGGCCAACTGACGCAATTTAGGAATTCTAACTCCGATAATCGTCTCCTGCGGCACTGTCGGATTGATTTTGCCTGAATAGGCTTTATAATCCAGATCTTGCAGATTCAAAAGTTCTTTAGTAATGTCTATCGCCATTGCTACCCCTCCTCACGTGTTTAAAAAGCCTATTTTGTAAATATCAACCGACATTATTAGCATCAAATTCTTCTACGTCAATCACCGTGACACCCGCTTCACGCAAGCGTTTAGCAAACACACCTTCGCCGGGAACCAGGGTCTTCGTAAAAGTACCGTCGTAAATCTCTTTAGATCCGCAAGATGGGCTTCGAGACTGTAAAACGGCGAGAGTTACTTGATTTTCTTTAGCTATATCAAGGGCTCGTTCAGCACCAAGCCGAAACTCCTTATCTACCGATTCGCCGTTCTTATTCGTCACTACACCATTTACAATCTCCGCCGGAATACGCGGTGTGGAAAGACCTCCCAATACTTCAGGACAAACAGGGATTACTTCAAAGTCCGCATCAAGGTTCTCTTGCTTAGCAATATACTCGGCCAGAGCTTGATTGAAATTATTACCACCATTGTATTTACAGTTATTTCCTAATAAACAGGCACTAACTACAATTCGTTTAGGCATCACTACACTCCTTTGGCATTTGAAGTTTAGACTGCAGATTTCTCTAAAAAATCATCTTTCCAGATACTTAACCGGCACTTCTTTGGTAAGCCACACATTATTTACAGATAAGTAAAAAATATAACCGTCACGGCTCATCTCGCCACTTTTTACTTTATAAACAACCGGCTTACCATGACGTTTGCCTACTCGTATAGCAGTTTCTTCATCCCCTGATAAATGTACATGCAAACGATTCATAGGCAATAAACCTTTTTCATCAATGGCAGCTACGGATTTTTCACCGGTTCCATGATATAAAATTTCCGGAGGAATTGCCTCCTCCAGTTCAACATCGACTTCAATTGTATGCCCTTGGTTGGCACGAATCTTAGTATGACTTTCATCGAAAGAGAATCGTTGCTTATTATTCGTCCGTACGATTTCTTCGAGCATTTCCATAGTTATGGCATGACGCGGCTGCATTTTCTCCAGTAGCTCCGCCACATCAGCCCAACCATGTTCATCAAGCTTAAGACCAATTTCCTGAGGTTTATGGCGCAGGACCATACTAACGAATTTACTCATGCGCATTAAGATTTTAGGCATACTATTCTGGCCCTGAGTCATAATATTCACTTCCTTTTAGATGTTATAAAATAAGATTTCTCTAATAACCTCAATAAAAATATGCATATATAATCGTATATACTTAAATCGTATCTATATTTTTAAACATATCATTAACAATATAAACTGTCAAATCTCTTAATATTAATACTTTAATTTCAATATATAAACGTCCTTACGAATAATATTTCAATACAACGTATTTACATTGTTAAGACAAAGTTATACAATGTAATTATAATATCCGAGTAAAATTATATATTGGAAATAGTCTATTAAATTTTTCTGCAACAAAAGGAGATGTATCGTATGGCTGCAAAATCATCAAATTTAACTGCGAGAATTGAGCCCGAATTAAAAGAGAAAGCCGAAACCATTTTATCAGCCCTAGGAATTTCTACTTCTAGTGCAATCAATATGTTTTACAAACAAATAGTCTTACATGGTGGACTTCCATTTGAAGTCAAACTTCCAATATCCCCTCCACGTAACTTTTACGACTTATCTGAATCAGAATTAAAAGATGAAATACAAAAAGGTTTAGATGATATACAAGCCGGTCGAACCATTAGTGCAGAAAAGTTTTTTTCTGATATTCATAAGGACTACGAAATATGACTTATACCGTCATCCTTTCAAGGCAGGCCGCCATTGATTTACAAGATATATACCAATATATTGCCCTAACATTATTATCTCCTAATAACGCTGCTAATATGCGTAATAAGCTTAAAGAAGCTATTCTCAGCCTCAAAACTTTTCCGGAACGTTATCGTATATATCCAAAAGAGCCTTTGAAAAGTCAAAATATCCGAATATTTCCACTTAAAAGTTATATTATTCTGTACAATACAGACACTACTTCAAATATAGTCAACATTCTCCGTGTCATGTATGGGAAAAGGAACATTCCAAATCATTTAGTTTTACACGAAAATCGAGAAATTTATAGCCCTGCTATTTAATTTCACTACACAAAACCCTCGGTTTGAAAACCGAGGGTTTTAGTATATCCAAATTCATCATTCAGATATCAATTATAGAGTTATTTGTCTCTTATTCCCACTCAATGGTAGCCGGTGGTTTAGAGGTAATATCATACACAATACGGTTGATATGTTTCACTTCATTGATGATACGTACAGAGATTTTATCCAACACATCGTACGGAATGCGTGCCCAGTCAGCTGTCATGAAGTCAGTAGTGGTTACGCCGCGAAGTGCCAAGGTGTAATCGTAAGTACGGAAGTCACCCATAACGCCAACGGTACGAGTGCCGGTTAATACGGCAAAGTATTGGTTGATGGAACGATCGAGTTTCGCGTTCGCAATTTCTTCACGGAAAATAGCGTCCGCATCACGAAGGATGTCGAGTTTTTCAAGGGTAATTTCGCCCATTACACGAATAGCAAGACCGGGACCCGGGAATGGTTGACGCCATACTAAGTAATCGGCCAAACCAAGTTCGGAACCGAGTTCACGTACTTCGTCTTTAAACAAGTTGCGAAGTGGTTCAATAAGGCCTTTGAAATCAACAACGGCCGGTAAACCACCTACGTTATGATGGCTCTTGATGACAGCCGCATCACCTGCACCGGATTCGATAACGTCCGGATAGATGGTACCCTGTGCCAAGAAGTCAACGGCACCGATTTTACGACCTTCGTCTTCAAATACGCGAATGAATTCTTCACCGATAATTTTACGTTTTTGTTCCGGTTCTTCAACGCCCGCTAAACGACCCAAGAAACGGTCGGATGCATCTACACGAATGAAGTTCATGCCGGAATCTTTGAACGCCGCTTCTACTTCGTCCCCTTCGTTTTTACGCATCAAACCATGGTCAACGAAGATACAAGTCAACTGATTGCCAACCGCCTTAGAGATAAGAGCTGCCGCTACGGAGCTGTCTACGCCGCCGGAGAGAGCCAATAACACTTTGCCGTCGCCAACAGTTTTGCGGATGTCTTCAACCGCAGTTTTGGCGTAGTTAGCCATTATCCATTCACCATGACAACCGCACACTTCAAACAAGAAGTTGCGAATCATTTCTTTGCCGTGTTCGCTGTGAAGCACTTCCGGATGGTACTGCATAGCATACAATTTGCGTTCTTCGTTCTGCATAGCGGCTACCGGGCAGTTAGCCGTATGAGCTACGATTTCAAAACCTTCCGGCACAGATGCTACATAGTCAACATGGCTCATCCATACTGTTTCGTCTTCACTGAGACCTTTGAACAATGGAGACTGTGTATTTACTTTTGCCTGAGTTTTACCAAATTCACGAGCATCAGCAGATTTAACTTCACCGCCCAAAGTATGAGCCATGAGCTGCATGCCGTAACAAAGGCCCAATACCGGCGTGCCTAATTCGAATACTTCCGTTTCAATGCGTGGGGATTTTTCTTCATAAACGCTATTAGGACCACCTGTAAAAATTACGCCCATAGGGTTCAATTCTTTGATTTTAGCAACCGCTTTGTCATATGGGTACACTTCGCAATAAACGTGGTTTTCACGAACGCGACGTGCAATCAACTGATTATACTGACCGCCAAAATCAACAACGATAATAAGCTCTTTTTGGTTCATTATGCCCTCCATTAATGTAACAGTACTGCCTATGTTTACTCTTTTTTTGTAAAAACATAAAAAATGTTATTCATAGCTACTTCTAAATAGTTCTATTACGTATTTATTCAATCTATTATACCATAGAAAGCAAGTTATCGCCTAACTTCTGAAAAATAAATTCTCAATTTAGTCCGTCACAGACAAACAAAAATAGAGGCAATCATAACCGCAGTTACAGTTACCTCTATTTTAAAACTAAGGTGGGGCGACACTCCCACATCTCCTAATCAAAGGTCTTACACCTTATCCGGCGACGGCTGCCCGTTCCG
>NZ_SVCB01000084.1 GCF_015058545.1 Veillonella sp. | reverse complement strand
GTTGACAAAGTCTTCCCAAATGCCGAGCTCAGTACGCAGTAACATGGTTAAACCGGCTAAGTCCTCTTTGGTGACAAATTCGCGGTCTGCCAAGGGATGATCGGGGGGGACCGTAAGTGACAATACTTCGTTAAAGAAAAGTTGTGAAATAACTTTTGGATTATCTATAGGCTTGGCAGTGATTACCAGCTGGTATTCTTCATTTAACAGTTTTTCAATTAGAACTTTGTCATCAGCCATTTCTGTGGTCAATTTTTGCTCTAACTTACGTTCTTTGGCTCGATACTTTACTTTAAATAAAGGGCCGGGTGCCGATGCACCCACATATAAGACCACTTGTTGCATGGCGTATTGGTGAATTTTATTATAAAAATCATCCGTATGACGCAGTAGCTGACGAGCCTGAGATACTGTATAGTACCCCGTGTCGGTTAGGGTCATGCGATTTTTGGTGCGTATAAATAATTGGATACCCAGTTCATCTTCCAAACGCTGCATACTCCGGGTAAGAGCCGGTTGGGATATATTGAGTTGTTCCGCTGCCTTGGATAAAGTGCCGCAATCATTGAATGCGATTAATTGCTCCAATAAGATTAAATCAATCATGGTAAACTCCTTTTGCTGTAACGGTTAATACGAATTTACTATGCACAATAATTATAGCATACTCATAAAAATTTATCATAATAGATAGTTCTGTTTTTTCAGAACATTTAAGAATTTAAAACTATTTACTTGACTTGAAGTGAACTTCAAGGAATATAATGACAATGAAATAATAGCAAAATATGCTACTAAAAGTATTAAGCCATTATATTTTGAGATATTGAGAGAATAGGGAGGAATTTACATGAATCTAAAAAAAGTTATTTTTGCTATTTTGGTTGTTATTGTAGGCGCAGGCCTGTTTTGGTTGAATTTTTCAAATAATAAAACTGATAATAGCACTACGACCGTGTCGACTAATAACGTAGTATCCACTACGGATACAAGTAAAGGGAACCACCGAAGCTTAATCGTATTTTTCTCACGAACTAAAGGTGTTTACGGTGTAGGGGAATTGCCAATCGGTCACACCCATCGAATTGCCAATTACATTCAAAGCGCTACCGGAGCCGATATGTATGAAATTGTACCGGTAAAAGAATATCCGTCGGATTATCGTGAAACTACGGAAGTAGCGAAGGCGGAACAGGCTAATAATGAAAGACCGGCTATTCAGGGACAAATTCCTGATTTAAGTCAGTATGACACTATTTATATCGGTTCGCCAATTTGGTGGGGTGAGTACCCTATGGTTGTTCACACCTTCCTTGATCAAGTTAATTTGAATGGTAAAACTGTCATTCCGTTTACAACTCATGAAGGGTCTGGATTAGGGAGTGTTGAAGCAGTCTTAGCAAAACAATTCCCTGAGGCTCATTTATTGGAAGGCTTAGCTATTCGCGGTAGCGAAGCTGATTCCGATGCCGCTAAAACAGCTGTACAGACATGGCTGCAACGTATCGGCGTATTGGGTCAGTAAAGGGAGCGGGTAGATGGGAAATTTACTGCAAGTATTTCGCTTAATAATATCCTGGTTCATTCTGTCGGCTCCATTGGTATACTTGATGAACACAGGTATAGTTGAGACTACGAGCAATTTAATTACCTATGATGTAGGCGTAATCGCTTATGTAGGCTGGTTGTTAGCAGTCTATATAATAACAAAACCAAAATGGTTGCTCCGTGTGTTGCGCATTTCAGAAGTTATGACTTGGCATCGGTTGTTGGGCCCGTTAACCTTACTGCTTGCGTTGGGGCACTATTGGTTTTCTTTTTCCATGCATGAAGAAATCAAATATACCGGGCTTGGAGCTCTGGTAGCAGCTGTTATCGCCTTGTTGGTCGCCATAATTTGGCTCACGCCGTTAAGTAAACAAGCGAAAACAACATTTGATTCTTTTAGACAAGCTATGCGTCAGCTTTGGTCATATCAGACGGGACGATGGTTGCATCGTCTATATTTGCTGGCCATTGTGCTCGGTCTGGTCCATGTGCATATGATTCCACGCATTGCCGACAGCCTATACTTTATGATGGCATTTGATGCGTACACCTTATTTGTGTTGGCATCATATGCTTGGTATCGAATGAAATAGTCACATTAGGCTGAGAGCTTAAGGTGAAACTACTTTACCATAAATAGAATGAACTCTGCCAAATAATCCGTTCGGCGTATTTTTAACTGGGAAAATACATCGAGCGGATTATTTTTTTGCAATGATTGCTTTATTAATTCTTTAAAATTACACTTCAGTATGCGTGTTGTTTATACATGAATAAAGAACTACTATTGTACTATTTTTAGAATATTAGATATGATACTAACAGTTCTTATACAAGTTGGGAATCAGATTTTTTGGCTGAAGTTAAAAATTTGAGATTAAAGAAGAGTTAAAAAGTGGAGGGAGAAGAATGAATATAAAGAAATACCTATTAGCACTTGGTGTAGTAATCATAGGATTAGGCTTATTTTTCCTAAACTATTCCAATAGTGCAGCAGAAGCAAGTGTCACAACAGTAAAGACTAATGATGTAGTTAATACGGCGCAGGCGTCACAAGGAAATCATCGCAGTTTAATCGTGTTTTTTACGAGAACTAAAGGGGTTTACGCCGTAGGTGAAGTTCCGATTGGTCATACGCATCGTATTGCTAATTATATTCAAGAAGCCACCGGTGCCGATATGTATGAAATTGTACCGGAAAAAGAGTATCCTAATGAATATCGGGCAACTACGGAAGTGGCACGGGCTGAACGTGATAATAACGAAAGACCGGCTATTAAGGGTTCGATTCCTGATATAAGCCAATATGATACTATCTATATCGGTTCGCCGATTTGGTGGGGCGAATATCCAATGGTTGTTCGTACGTTCCTCGATCAAGTTGATTTAAACGGTAAAACAGTGATTCCGTATACTACACATGAAGGCTCCGGCTTAGGTAGCACTACAGCTATTTTAGCAAGACAATTTCCTCAGGCCAATATTTTGGAGGGATTAGCTATTCGTGGCAGTAATGCCGATAGTGATGCAGCAAAAATAGCAGTTCAAACATGGTTACAACGAATTGGTGTGTTGGGGCAATAAAAATGGTTATTGTTATGAGCGAAGCTACATTTAAAATATAGTATTTAAAGAAAGGAAGCATTTATTTGGAAGAAGTAATAAACCTGAAAAAAATGTTAATACTTCTGTTGAAACGACTGTTAATACTAAGTTTGGTATGACGCTCGTTATAACGTTATTATCATATTTTGTAATTCTCATGGATAATTCCATCGTGTTTACCAGTTCTCTTCAAATTGGTGAGTCATTGCAATTGGATTCGGCTCATTTAGCGTGGGTATCCAATGCTTACACGATTACATTTGGGGGCTTTTTGCTCTTGGCCGGGCGCTTATCTGATTTACTGGGGCGAAAACGCATTTTTCAGCTGGGCCTCGTAATTTTTGCACTCAGTTCCTTAGCTATCGGTTACGCCCAGAGCGCAGCTATGCTAATTGGAGCCCGAGCCGTTCAGGGTATTGGCAGTGCGATTATTGCTCCGACCAGCTTGGCTCTTATCATGGATGCGTATATCGGTGAAATGCGCAGTAAAGCCATAGCGTATTACGGAACCACCGCCGGTTTGGGAGCCAGTATCGGGTTACTTATGGGCGGCGCCTTAACAAGTCTATTTTCCTGGCGAGTGGGTTTTCTGATTAATGTGCCTATCGCATTATTATTGGTAGTATTGACTTGGCGCTATATTAAGGATAGTGAAACAGTTAACAGCATAATCGATTATTTGGGCAGCATTCTTTCCGTCATCGGTCTCAGCTCCTTAATTTACAGCTTAACTGCTGACGATAACGGATTTTGGTTTGCTATAATCGGTATCATTTTCCTTGCTTTATTTTATTGGCGTGAAAAAAGTATTACGTTTCCGATTATGCCGTTGCCTCTATATACCCATAAAGTTCGGTTTGGTGCGTATATAACACGATTGCTTTTTATGATGAGCATGTTACCGTATTGGTTTTTAATTCCGCAAATGTTACAGCAAGTTTATGATGTAACACCGTTTGGAGCGGGGCTAGCTTTTTTACCGATGACGATTCCACAATTTATGACAGCATTACAAGTGCCGCGTTTATCTCAATATTGGAAACAAAGTACCATAATGATGGTCGGTTCGGCACTAATCCTTCTTGGCCTTGTGGCCACGGCGCTTATTGATATTGAACAAGGTTATGTACTGGCCGTTGCCTTACCAATGATTCCGCTCGGTATGGGGCAAGCCATGGTTATAACCACGGTGACATCGGCAGGTATTTTTGACACACCAAAAGAATTGGCCGGCGCAGCCAGTGGAATTACCAATACCATGCATCAAATAGGCGGTCCTATAGGTTTGTCAATTATTGTGGGACTTAATGCATCTTACAGTGAAGGACTCCTTATTATGGCAGCCTATACAGCTATTTCCATGATTATTATAAAAGCATTTATTGTAGGACGTAATTAATAATAAAATGTAAAAAAGCAATCCGCCTGAGTAAGATGTTTTCAAATATCTTAGTGGTAGATTGCTTTTTTGTTTTTGCAATGAAAAACAGTTAGCATTCAGAAATTGAACACTAACTGTTTATTTGTTATTTACGTTTGCGTTTTGCCTTATCTTCTGATTTTTTGTTAGAAGAGGAAGCTGATGAAGCTTCAGCACCATCGGCTCCATATAAATGAGTATCATAGGAGCCTTTCACCTGAAGGTAAATAAAGATGATTAACCCGATAATAATCACCGCCAGACTTGTCATCTGAGCCGATTTAAGGCCCATGGTGAGGTTTACATAGTCGCCCCGTAAAAATTCGAGGAAGAAACGGGCTGTGGAGTATAAAATGGCGTAAAGCACGAAGGTCTGACCTTTTTTATGAGGAATGGTGTTAAAAAGGAGCAACACGACGAAGATGAGGATATCGATTTGACCTTCCCAGATTTCGGCCGGCCATAATGGCTGAGCGCCGTAGGTTTTAAAAGCCAGCGTTGTTTCCGGATAGAGAATCCCGAAGTTGCCGCCCGTAGGGTGACCGAAAGCATCACCGTTCATAAGGTTAGGCATACGGCCTACAGATTGACCTAGAATTAAAGCCGGTGCAAACACATCGGCAAAAGCCCAAGTGTCGATATTATGTTTTCGCACATACCAAATACCGGCTAAGGTTCCGAGTACGACGCCCCCTTGAATGGCCATGCCCCCTTGCCAAACAAAAGGAATCTCTAAGAGATGATGTTGATAATAGTCCCAGTCAAAGAAGAAAACATCCCAAAGACGAGCACCGATAATGCCGGCAATCCCGGTCGTGATGGCAAAGTCAAACATATGAACATGCCAACCGCGGCCGTCTCGTTTGAATAAATAGTAGGCTACTGCGGCGGCGCAGAAGATGCCTAACGATAAGAGCAGCCCATAGGCTCTTATCGGGAAATCACCTATATAGAATAAATATTGATGCATGATTACCTCCTTAAGAACAATATATATTTATTATAACGGAGCGCCATTCTTATGACAAATAAAAAGGGGGTATGTTATAATAAAAATTATCGTAGGAGGAGGCGATTAAGAGTGATAACGATTTCATTTTTAGGCCCTCACGGGACGTTTACGGAAGAAGCTCTGAATCGTCTGTGTGAGTGTCAATCATTAACAATACAAAAAGAGGCGATGCATACCATTGACGAGGCCATTGAAGCGGCCATGTTGGGACAGGTGGACTATGCCTTTGTGCCGGTTGAAAATTCTTTGGGCGGTACGGTTTTGACAACCATAGATTATTTGGCCGAACATGGCGGCGTAGAAATACGAGCTGAAATCTGCATGCCTATTCGCCATTACTTATGGGGCGTTCCAGGCAGTGTGGCCAATGAAATAACAACTATATATTCCCATCCGCAGGCACTGAGACAATGTAAAATGTTTTTGCAAAAACAGGCTAAAGGAGCTCAACAGATTGTAACGGATTCTACAGCTCAAGGAGCCGACATTGTAGCTCAAGCGCAGTCCTTAACAAAAGCGGCCATCGGCGGTGAAGCTATGGGTACAAAATACGGATTGGTCAAATTAACCGATCAAATCCAAGATAATATGCTTAACTTGACGCGCTTTATTTTGGTAAAACCGAATCGTCACATAACCTTTGATGCGGTTATGACCACGGGAAAAGTGTCTCTACAATGTGAACTTGACGGTTTGCGGCCGGGATCGCTATGGGAATGCCTCGGAATTTTTGCCAAACGTCAAATTAACTTAGTTAAAATAGAATCCAGACCGACTAAAGGTCGATTAGGCGAATATAAATTTTTCCTTGATCTTCAGATTTTGGATAATGGACCTCAAATTGCGGAAGCGCTGGCTGAATTACAGCAGCTGGCTACTTCTTTACAACTATTAGGGGCCTATGAAACGTATATTGTCGAGTAAAAGAAAGGATGTATATGAAGCAAATTTTGACACGTGCCGTATTGGCAGCGTTAGTGACGCTTTCCGCGTCCGGCGTGCAGGCGGCGTCTATTGAAGTGACTAAAGAAAACAGCAGTTTAATAAAAATGGATACTTCCGTTAAACAAAAAACACTGACCACGACAGATAATGTGCAGGTAATCAATAGAGAGAACCTCGGTAATACCGCGAGAGTACAACCAATAACTATCCGTACTCTGGCAGGTCAGACAACGGTTGTTCAGGAAGCAGCTCTTGTTGAAGGTTCACATATTCTAATTCCGCTTAGCGTATATCAGACGGTTAATTTAAATAGAGTTACCCTAAAGGATGCTAAAGCGTATATTACTTTGCCGGCTCCGCGTCGTGCCGGTGACATGAGCTATAACGGCGATCGCCGCAACGGTGAACGGACCATTCGGTTAGCTACGATACAACGGGGCGATGTAATTTATGTGGATATGAGTGCTACATCACCGATTCTGGGGGTGGAGGCTATTCGTACCAAGAGCGGCATTGAATTAAAAGCACCTTTAGGAGCTTTAGATATTCCGGCACGGAAAGAAATTAAAGGTTCTTTGGCATGGGTGTTTGATCCGTTTATATCTGATGCTTATGGTGCACCGGTTGCAAAAACAGGTACATCCGTTGTTTCACCGACATGGTTTGATTTGTCCAAAAACGGCTTAACTGTTAAGCCCGGTATGGATCTGAAGTATCTGGCAATCTATAAATTTGATGGCTATCGCGTATGGCCGCTGGTGACGAATAACTTTGACCCTGATTTTACGAGCAAAATCTTAAATGATAAGAAGTATTGGCAAATCATAGCGGATGATATGGTGCTTTACGCTCTGACCTATGGCTATGACGGCTATAACTTGGATTTTGAAGATGTCCATTATAAAGATAGAGCTAAATTGACGAGCTTCGTAGCGTATTTGACGAAGCGATTGCATGAATTTAATATCTTTGTGTCCATGGATGTAACGGGCTATTCCGATAGTGAAAACTGGTCCATGGTATATGACCGTAAACATTTAGGTGAATTAGTTGATTACATGGTGCTCATGGCCTATGACGAAGTGTGGGCATCCAGTCCGGAAGCGGGGCCGGTAGCCAGCTATCCGTGGGTAAAACGCAATGCTACGGCTCTTACCCGTGAAGTTTCACCTGAAAAAATCGTTCTCGGTGTACCGTATTATATGCGTGTATGGCAGCGTACCATTTCCGTAGATGATAAAGGCAAAGTTACCTACGGTAAAGCTAAGAGCCGTACGCTTACTATGAAGGAAGCAGAGGAGTTAAAAGCTACGTATGCCGATAGAGTGCAGTGGGATGATGATTTGAAATTGCACTATTTGCGATTCGGCAATGATGAATTAGGCGAACAATTATTGGCCTATGCGGAAACCGGTAAAGAGCCGCGAATTGCCGGTGGCTTGCGTAATAAATCGGCAACAATCTCTGAAGTATGGTTCGAAGATGAAGCGTCTATGGCCTATAAGCGGGAACTCATGAGTGAGCTAAAATTAGCTGGTTTTGCTGCATGGCGCAAAGGATTTGAAACGCCAACGTTCCGTCAGTTTATGTACAATGATGCGGTGCCGGCCAAGAATGTTCCACACGGTACGGCTAAAAAGATTACGAAATTGCCTAGCTTTAACGGCAATGGCTCGACTGCTGCTAAGGCGGACGCCGGTGCTAATCCTTTTACTACCGGCAGTGAAACAGCCGATACTGCATCAACCGGTGCTACTGTAACAGGCTCTTTTTCTAACGGTACAAGTTCTACAAAAGTAGCGATAACAAAAGAATCGTAACATATCCCATGTTGACGGTATTGTTATAATAGTAATATAATTGAATTCAAGACTTGAAGATAAAATAAAACGGTATAGACTTGAGGAATTTGAGTTTGAGGAGGCTGTGGCATGAACGAAAAATATGTAGCCCAGGACATTGAAAAGAAATGGCAAGCGTATTGGCTTGAACACAATACGTTTAAGACCGACTATGATGAAAGTAAAGAGAAATATTATGTACTCGAAATGTTCCCATATCCATCGGGGAACTTACATATGGGCCATGTGCGTAACTATTCCATTGGTGACGTAGTAGCTCGTTTCAAAAAAATGAAAGGCTTCAACGTGCTTCACCCAATGGGCTGGGATGCCTTCGGTATGCCGGCGGAAAATGCGGCGATTAAACATGGCATTGCACCAAGCAAATGGACCTATGAAAACATTGCCAACATGAAACGTCAACAGCAGGAACTCGGTTTATCCTATGACTGGGACCGCGAAGTAGCGACGTGTAAAGAAGACTACTATCGTTGGACGCAGTGGTTGTTCCAACAGTTTTATAAAAAAGGCTTGGCTTATAAAAAAGAAGCTAAAGTAAACTGGTGTGAACACTGTCATACCGTACTTGCTAACGAACAGGTTATCGACGGCCTTTGCTGGCGTTGTGACAACAAGGTTGAAAAGAAAGACCTTAAACAGTGGTTCTTGAAAATTACGGACTATGCAGATCGTTTATTAAACGACTTGGATAAACTCGATCATTGGCCTGAACGCGTTAAAACCATGCAGAAAAACTGGATTGGTCGTAGTGAAGGGGCTCAGTTCGCTTTTGAAATCCCTGAAATCAATAAAAATATTGAAGTCTATACGACTCGTGTTGATACGATTTACGGTGTTTCCTATATCGTATTGGCTCCGGAACATCCGTATGTAGAAGAATTAATTGCCAATAAACCGAATAAAGCGGAATTGGACGCATTTATTCACAAAGTACGCAATTTGAACGAAATCGACCGTACTTCTACAGATGTTGAAAAAGAAGGTCTTTTCACCGGCGCTTATGCCAAACATCCGATGACCGGTAAAGATATTCCGATTTGGATTGCCAACTACGTGCTCGTTGATTACGGTACCGGTGCCGTTATGGGTTCGCCGGCTCATGATGAACGCGATAATAAATTTGCTCGTAAATACAATTTGCCGATTTTACCGGTAGTACAAAATGCCGATAATACGTTGACTTTTGACGTATGGCAAACGGAAGCACACGAAGACGGTATCCTTATTAATTCCGAAGAATACAATGGTATGACTTCTGCGGAAGCACGCGAAGCTATTATCAAAAACTTGGAAGAACGCGGCATAGGCCGTAAGATGGTTAACTATCGTCTGCGCGACTGGTTGATTTCCCGTCAGCGTTATTGGGGCGTGCCAATTCCGGTTGTATACTGCGATAAGTGCGGTGAACAACTCGTTCCGGAAGAAGAATTACCGGTTCGTTTGCCGGAAGATGTAACCTTTGATGCAGGCGCTATTTCGCCGTTGGCTACATCTGAAAACTTCGTAAAAACCACTTGTCCTAAGTGTGGTGGCGAAGCTCGTCGTGAAATCGATACCATGGATACATTCATTGATTCCTCTTGGTATTTCCTTCGTTATACCGATGCTCGTAACGACAAAGAAGCGTTTAATAAGAAATTGGCTGACTATTGGATGGATGTAGACCAATACATCGGCGGTATCGAACATGCTATCTTGCACTTATTGTACTCTCGTTTCTTCGTAAAAGTAGTTCATGATTTGGGCCTTGTAAGCTATGACGAACCGTTCAAAGGCTTATTGACGCAGGGCATGGTGCTTAAAGAAGGCAGCAAAATGTCCAAATCCAAGGGTAATGTTGTATCTCCTGAAGAAATCGTTGCTAAATACGGTGCCGATACGGCTCGTCTTTTCATCCTCTTCGCCGCACCGGTAGAACGTGACCTTGATTGGAGCGATGAAGGTGTTGAAGGTTCTTATCGTTTCTTGAATCGTGTATGGCGCATCGTTGATGCGTACCAAGAATTGGCTAAAGCCGGTCATGGTGAAAAATTATCGAAAGATGAATTTGCCCTTCGTCGTGAGTTACACCGCGTTATTAAAAAAGTAACGGAAGATCTCGATGGTAAATTCAACTTCAATACAGCTATTTCCAGCATCATGGAATTAGTTAACGCTATGTATCAGTTTAAAGACAGCCATGAAACTGTACAGGCTGATTTAGCTCATGAATTAGTGGAAAAATTATTGCTTATGTTGGCGCCGTTCACCCCTCATATCACAGAAGAATTGTGGCATGAAGTAGGTAAAACCGGTAGCATTCATCAGCAAGATTGGCCAATTTATGAAGAAGCAGCCCTTGTAATCGATGAAGTGGAAATCGCCGTACAAGTTAACGGTAAAGTACGCGATAAAATGACGATTCCGGTAGATATGCCTAAAGCCGATTTGGAAGCTCAGGCATTGGCCCTTGATCGTGTAAAAGAATTTACAGACGGTAAAACCGTAGCTAAAGTCATCATTATTCCAAATAAAATTGTGAATATTGTTGTTAAATAATTAGTAGAATGATATGAGATAATATGCACAATTTATATTTTAAATTGTGCATATTTCTGTATAAAGCTTAAGTTAGCCAGGCCGATATACATGATACAATATCATTTAAGCAGCTCATTAATTATGTAAACAATATCATTTATAGCATAATGAGGAGGTGTCATATGCCTAAACGCAGTGACTATATTAGTTGGGATGAATATTTTATGGGCGTCGCCATCTTGGCAGCGCAGCGTTCCAAAGATCCGAATACCCAGGTCGGTGCCTGTATTGTTAGTCAGGATAACAAGATTTTATCCATCGGCTACAACGGTATGCCGCTTGGTTGCAGCGACGATGAATTCGCTTGGGGACGCGATGCAGACCACGATAATAAATATTTTTACATCGTTCACAGTGAATTAAATGCCATTTTAAACTATCGCGGCGGTTCATTGGAAGGCAGTAAGATTTATGTCACCTTATTCCCTTGTAATGAATGTGCTAAAGCAATTATTCAAAGCGGTATTCGAGAAGTTATTTATTGGCAGGATAAATATAAAGATACGGCGGAAGTTATAGCCTCGAAACGAATGCTTAGAACCGCGGGAGTGCAGATAACGGAGTATATACCGACAGGGCGCACGGTAAATATTAGCGTATAGCGCGCATAGTAAATATTTGCGTATAGCGCGCGGCTTCTTCTTGTATTGTATTGCTAAAATAGGGCAGTCAGGCAATCTATTTTTTATTAGTTTATTGCCCACTATTTTATCGAGCTCATATTAACAAAACTTTAAAACAGACTAACAAGGTCTCTCTCAGGTTTTCTTACGAAAAAAGTCGTTCAACCTTGTTAGTCTGTTTTTTTGTGTTTGAGCTAAACTTGAACTAATTACTGAAATAGTGGGCAATATCACTGCAAAAATCAATTAGGCTTTTGCCTGACTGCGTCTATTTTTAGAGCAATAAACCGCCAAGAAGAACCAAAGCGCGCTACAACGCTAATATTAGAGGAGGAGGGATTGGTGTTTAGCCCGTTATTTCTTAATAAATAATATGTAAAAACAGACTAACAAGGACTCACTCAGGTTTTCTTACGAAAAAAGTCGTTCGACCTTGTTAGTCTGTTTTTTTTTGTTTAGTGCTACTTAAAGTGAAATTATGGCGGATTACATCAATCAGATTAACGGCGTCAGTCTTTGTCTGTCTGTTTTTAACACTACAATCACTTTAAGGGCTGGCGGGCTATAGTACTAAAAACTCGATGCGGCTTACTGCCCGTTTTTATGCATACCGTAGCGAAGAAGAATCAAAGCGCGCTACAGTGCTAATATTGGGGGAGGAGAGGAGAAGGAATTACCAAGAAAAAAACAAAGCGCACTACAGCGTTAATGTTAAAGGAGAGGGAATGAATTGTTAAGTATCCCTCGCGCTTCACCTTTCTATTCTTGAAGGGGCGACGGACGAGGGGGATTTTTTCTATCATGTTATCGGGCGGGTGTTAATATAATGGGCTCGTCTGCTTATTGCACTTATGAGCCTTATCGGAAGTATTCGGGGCGAGGTATGGCGCTATTTTAGAAAGAACGGGAGTGATTTTATATGTATTATGCACTTTATAAGCTTACGAGGGTATGTTTAAGTAGGAGTATGGCACTATCTAACAAAGAAAAAAGCGTGAGTAACCTTGAACGACCTTTGCTCTGTAGAGCCCGGGAGGAGAGGTTACTCACGCTTTTTTTCTTTATAAATGTTGTTCCTCGTAAGCTTATTAAAGCTAGACGTACTAGATTACTCCCGTTCTTTCGTTAGCAGTTAAGGCTCAACCGAATTTACGATAGGCCCCTAAGTGCTGAGGGAGCGAGACCTTAGATTAACAACCTTCCGCTTTTCATGACCTGAACAACATCCCCTTCAAACGTCGTCCCTTCAATATTCATATCCTCATGTCCTATCATAAAGTCTACATGGGTCAGGGAATCGTTAAGTCCTTCGGCTTTTAGTTCTTCTTTGCTCATGCCGTCGCTGTTGGCCAGGCAAGTTGGGTAAGCCGCACCGATGGCCAGGTGGCAGGAGGCATTTTCATCATACAGTGTTTCGAAGTAAACACGATTGGATTGACTGATTGGGGAGTAGTGGTCTACAAGGGCCACTTCACCGAGATAAGCGGAGCCTTCGTCGGTTTCGATGAGGTGTTTAAGATGCTCCTTACCAACTTTTGCATCGTAGTCGACGATTTTGCCGTTTTCAAAAGTAAAGTGGAATTCGTTGATTTCATTGCCCTGATAAATGAGCGGTTTAGTGCTGTAAACAACGCCGTTAACGCCATTGTATTGAGGCGCACTGAACACTTCTTCGGTGGGAATGTTGGCATCGAAGATGGTGCCGTTTTTAGCAGCTTCCGCACCGCCTTGCCATAAATGGTTTTTAGGAAGGTCAATGCGTAAGTCGGTGCCGTTGGAGCAAGTGTAATGAAGTGTTTTAAAATGATAGTCATTCATGGCTTTCGTGCGATGACCAAGGCGTTCTAAATGTTTTGGCAAGCTTTCTTCGTCAGCTACGTTTTCAAGACGGCAGAGTGTGAAAATTTCAGACCATAGAGCATCGACTTTTTCAGAATCGGTACCGGTAAAGCCCAATAATTCAGCCCAGCGCAAGGTAGCCACAGAGGCGACGCACCAAGTGAGGGTGGAGTCCATGATGGCTTCGTGATAGAAGGCAAGGGCTTTATTTAGATTGCGAGACTGCATAGCAATGCGTTCTGATGGAACACCGGCCAATGCTTTCGGGTTAGCGCTGATGAGAGATAAAAAGGCGGCACCTCTATCCACATAAGTTTGATAATAGGTAGGAATCCATGGGGCCGGATTGGATAATACATCTTCCGGCGCATGAAGGAGTCGTTCCTTACCGATTTCGGTGGAACGCCAATTTACTACAACTTCTTTAGCACCTAGCGCATAGGCTTCCTTAGTTACGATAAGGGCGAAATCGCTGTTTTCAACATCCACATTGATAACTAAGGTTTGATCTTTTTGTAGGTTTACGCCGGTTGTCAAAAGAGCGTGAGCATAATTTTTTAAACGATTTGTTTCCATAAAATACATCCTTTCTATTACTGTGGCCGTACGAAGTTTTATGCTTCTTATCTTTAGAGACTCATACCAATAGTGCGCATGCGCACCAGTGGTGGAATTGAGTAGGATTTATCTTTTCAATCAAGAAACCTTAACTAAGAATATAAAACAAAATCTTGGGAGGGGTTAGTGATGGAACAGATAAAAAAGCATAAAAAAGTATGGCTGCTTTTAGCTATATCTATATTTTTGTATTTAGTCGTGCTAAGGCCTATTATATCAGATTCATCGGAGCAAATGAATACATCCGATGTGGTAGCTGCTTCTACAGCTGGAAATAGGAGTGCTGATGATGGTGAAACTAATAGTGCTTCACTAAATGATTCCGGTAAAAAGAGGGGCGATGCTAAGAGTAGCGTTGATGCTAATAGCCGTGTTGAGGCGAATAACAAGACCGGCGGCGATAATGAGTATGTGTATGTAACGGGTGCTGTGGAAACGCCGGGATTATACAAAGTGCGTGAAGGTGAAACAGTAGGCGATGTGATTCAAGGAGCAGGCGGTTTATTACCGTATGCTTCGGTGGATACATTAAATTTAGCGGAAGCTGCAACCAGCGGCAGTCATATCCATGTGACGTTTAATTTTATGGGGAATCCGGAAGAACTTTTGCGCAGACAGAAGATAAACATTAATACAGCGACGGAGCAGGAATTGACTAAATTGTCCGGCGTGGGGCCGGGAACGGCTAAGAAGATTATTGCATATCGGGAACAGTCGGGACCGTTTAAGGCTATTGAAGATCTTAAAAAGGTAAAGGGAATTGGGGACGCTACGTTTAAGAAATTGGCGCCGCATATTACCATTTGAGCGAAATGATTTGAGCATAATAAACTGAGCAAAATGATTTGAGATCAATAAACTGAGTAAAATGATTTTCTCAGAATAATACCAATCTATAAGTTTGTTTTGCTAATATTGGGTGTCACTAAGAAAAATTTTACAAAAATTTTTAAAAAATTGGAGCCAAATTGAAGTCTGAAACGTTTATATATATGAGGAGTAATATGGGTGAGCAACTATTATGGCAGAAAATTGCAGAGCTGGGTAAAAAGGAGTTATATTTTTTTACCTATACGGAATGGGGGGCTATTTTATGGTTGACACCGGCTTGGGGAATCGTGTTTGCCTACGGACAACGCTATGAATTTACTAACCCGATGATTGTTTTTCTCAGTAGTATTTGGTATTTTATATGGCTAATTTGGCAGCGAGGAGGTAAAAATAAGAAGCAAAGCTATATCTATGCCGGTCCTACTGTAAGTGCCGTTAACATGGTGCGCCAAGGTATTACCTCTTTATATATACAAGCTATTATCGTTGGTTTATTATTGGTTTTAGCGAGTATGGGATACTATCACACGGAAAGGGAGATTGACGAGTATTATGAGGTTAACCCTTACTATATGGGGGCTGAAGGAACTTATACAGTTCGTGTTCTGAATTTGCCGGAATCAGTTATCCTGCAAGATAAAGAATTTCTGCGCTTTGAAGGCGATTTAGTTAGTATGATACCAAAAAAAGAAGCCACTGCGTCAAAGCCGTTAAAGGCGGACGGTCAACTTATGGTCTATGTGGCGCCTACCAAAGCTATGAAAACAAAGCCTATTTTGCCCGGTCAATATGTGATGGTAAAAGGTAAAACCAGTAAACTCTTACAGGCTCCCGAAGAAGGGCGCATCGACTTGCGGCCTCGTCATCTGGCAGCCCATCGCGTAGGCAATCTATATGAAGGGACTTTTGAGGGCTTTGATACAGCGGTGAGACCAAACTGGTATGAGCGTATTAACGATAGAGTTGATTATCTATTGGGGGTGGCTCGTTGGCAACTGATGAATCAGATAGATGCTAATTTGCCCGGTGAAATGGCTGCCGTAGGGCAGAGTTTATTGCTTGGCGGCGGCTACGGAGCTATCGATGCGTCTGTTATGGATTCTTTTGCCAAAACGGGGCTAATTCACATCTTATCTGTATCCGGCTCTCATGTAGCCTTATTATTCGGTTTTGTGTTTGTTGTTGCTCACATTATGGGAGTACCTAAGAAAAAAGCGACTTACGGTGCCATCGTC
The DNA here is from genome assembly GCF_015058545.1 of Veillonella sp. Taxonomy (GTDB): domain Bacteria; phylum Bacillota; class Negativicutes; order Veillonellales; family Veillonellaceae; genus Veillonella_A. Next base: position 8,433 of record NZ_SVCB01000084.1, on the reverse strand, counting down.
TTCGTCATAGTATATTGTGCTATTGTGGGGTTTAATCCGCCGGTGGTGCGTTCCGCTGTCATGGGTATTATTATGGGGATTGGTCTTATACGAGGCGATGCGTATCACAGCCGGCAAGCCCTGAATATAAGTGCGGCTCTTATGTTGGCTTATGAACCGCTTTTGTTCTTGGATATCAGTTTTCAACTCTCCTTAGGTGCCACATATGGCATATTACTCTTCAGTCGTACTTTGTATCAACGTTTACCCAAAGATTGGCCCTATATTATGGGCCCCATCAGTTTATGTCTTAGTGCGCAAATTTTAATTTGGCCGTTGCAACTCTATTATTTTCATCTTATGGGTTACGGCTCGTTTTTGGCGGCCGTTATTGTCGGACCTTTGTTGGATTTGGCCATATTGGCTACGGCCGTGTTGTTACTTTTGCAATGGTTGATTCCCGTAAGCATTTTGTGGCATTTGCTGGGGCTCCTTTTGCGGTTATCACTCTTTTTAAATTTTACGATTGCTTCATTGCCGGGCGCGGTTATGTGGTTAGGGGCTTTGCCGGTGTGGCTTGGCACTATATATGTTCTAGGTTGTCGTCAGTTATATGCTATTATGCGTGAATGGTCGGTTCGATCGCTTTTTTATGAAAACATCATATTGTGCTTGTTATTCATGGCGCTTCTTCTGCCCCTGATTCATTTGTCGGGTGAACAGGTTTTTATTCATACGATTCCGGTTAATAGAGGGGCTGCTTTTTTAGTAATTAAAGAGGAACCGTTAAAAACTGCTAAAGCTTTTTTATATGTGACTACAGGCGGTAAAAGCGTATCGAATATGACGCGAAGCTCCATAGTTAACAGTGTTCATTATTTTGGTATTGAACGCCTCAATGGTGTTATAATGCAAGAGGTAAATGAAGGTAATGAAAAAAGTATCATAACCCTACTGCATAGCTTGGAATTTCCTGTGAGCGCAATACATAAAAGCGATATCAATCAAGATACTTATATAGGGCGTAATAGTGCTGATTTCGACAAGACTGTTAGGGAGTATCCAAAACAGATTTTGGTGGAAGGACCAAGAGGAGGATTCCTATTCGGTAATGGACAAATTAGCGAAAACAATCTAAAATTAATAGAGACGAAACAATATATTGTAGGAACTACTAACAGTGCTACAGCATCAAGGGGGGATGACGGCCCGTCAGGTCCGATTGCCATTGTATATTGGCCAAGCTCCGGCAAGTACGCTGATGTAGATCCGGCAGATTCAACCAGATATATTACGGGCACACGTGTTGTCCCGGATTTTTTATTGTAGGAGGGGCTATGGCAATTTTGCTGCTTTATGGTGATGAGTCACAGCTCATTGATGAAAAGAAACGCGAATTTTTAACTAAATACAAGGATTTGGCGGTGCAGTCTTTAAATGATGAAGTTGGACCGGGGCGAATTTGTGAAAAGTTAAGCGAAGATTCGCTATTTGGTGAACCAACTTTATATTGTTTAATCAATCCGCCTATTTTTGTAAAGCCGAATAAAAAGGTTAGTGATGAGTGGCAACAATTGTATAATTTATTGATTACTTATGAAGGTGCCAATCCGGTGTTAATTCTATATCATGATACGATAGATAAGCGGACTAAGCATAACAGTGAGTTTTTAAAAAAGATTACGAATGTGGCCTGCATGCGTTTAAAAAAAGAGGAAATAGTCCAATGGTTGCAGTCCTATTGTAAGCAAAATGGTTTCACCATAACGATGGACGGCCTGGAGTATATGAAGCATTTATTGGAATTGTGGCAAGATGTGCCGGTCAGCTTTTTGCGAACCGAATTTGACCGTTATTTTCTCTTATTGCCGCCGAAAGGCAAAATAACGCAGGATTTTTTAATTCATAATGGCAGTGATTATGGAGCAAAAAATATCTTTTTATTCAAAGAGGCATTACTGCAAAAAGATGCAGCTACCTTATTGGCTTTGTTTCCTTTTATGCTTCAAAACAAAGAATCGGAACGAGCCATGTCATATATTGAAGGCCAATTGCGTTTGCAGCTGATGGTTAGCGAATGCAAAGGTACGGGATTATCGGAACGGGAGGTACAGGATTTATTTAAAAAGTACGAGTCCTCTACGAAACCGTATCCTATTACTTTGGCATACCGGCAAAAGAACGTTTCAGTGCGAGCCTTAGCCAAATTGTTGCGTGGTCTTTATGAAGTTATGCGCAACAGTCGTCGCGGTGAGGGCGACTTATCTTATTTTAAAGATTTATGTTTAGCCTATTGCAAGTCCTAGGGTTTACCCATAGAAAGTTACAGGGTTTTACTCATTACTGGTTATAGGCAGCGGGGTGTAGTTGAATGAAGAAAAAAGTCGGCATTGTAGCCGGTGTGGTGTTAGGTTTAATTTCATTAAGTACGGGCGCCTTTTTATATCCTACAGGCAATGTCATTCAAGGCATGTATTTAGGTGAACGTGATGTGTCCCAAGCCAATAAAGAAGAGTTGGCAGATATTATTGAAGCGGAAGCGGCTAAGGGACCGACTCATATGAAGGTCAAATGGCAGGATGGCAAAGAAACCACGGTAGCTTTAAAAGATATCGGGGTAAAACCGAATGTAGATAAAACCATTGAAAGCCTTATGACATACGGTTATGAGCCTTCTATGGAAGAATATATTACGAATCGCTGGCATGCATTGATGGCACCGGTATCTAAAGCTATCGTATATGATGTGAACGTACCGGCATTAGAAGCCTTATTGCAGACTTATAGTAAAGAAATCGGTTATACCGGTCACGATGCTTATTTGACAGTTGAAAACGGTCAAGTCGTATTGCATCCGGAAGTGCCGGGGAAGCGTCTCGATATTGCTAAGACAGTGGCTAGTTTACAGGAAAAGCTTGCTAAAGGCGAAGTATCCGGTTTTGAATTGGTCATCGACAATCAGGCTAAGCCAAAGATCACGGCTGAAACATTAAAAGGGATTAATACCGTATTGGGAACGTATTCCACTACTTTTAATTCCGGTGATGTAAGCCGTACCCATAATATTCAAATTGCTACCGATAAAATTAATAATGTGGTGATTATGCCGCACCAAAACTTTTCATTTAATGATATTGTAGGTGAACGTACGGCCGAAGCGGGGTACGATGATGCGCCGGTATTTATGGACGGTAAATTAGTGCCCGGTATTGGCGGCGGCATTTGCCAAGTCAGTTCCACGCTTTTCAATAGCGCTTTATTGGCGGGGATGGATATTGTAGAACGAACGCCGCATTTTGCACCGGTAGGCTACATGGCGGCCGGTCGTGATGCTACAGTGGCTTACGGTTATTTAGATTTTATTTTCAAAAATCCGTATGACCATCCGATTTATGTGTTGGCTCATACATCCGGCGATACCTTAACTATTAGTATCTTAGGCTTTGCGGCGGATGAACCGCAAGCAGTATCTATTACAGTGGGCAATGAGCAGACAATTCCGAATAAAGTGGAAACTCGTATCGATCCGTCGGTGACCAAGGAAACAACGAACGAAGGTCATGCAGGCCTTAGTGTGGATACGACGGTACATATTACGTACAAAGACGGCCGCACCAAAACTGACTCCTTTAACTCCACCTATGATCCGGTAACGACTTATGTTGTAAAACCGGCTAAAGAAACCGCTAAAGATGGTAAGGACGGGGCAAAGGACGCTGATAAAAAGGATGTAAAAACAAAAACCGACAACAGTAAATCCGCTAAGTCGGAGTAATACAATGAGTTTTAAAAATTTGAAGGAAGGATAGACATGAAAGTACGATATCATATTGTGCCGAAACGGCGAAAGCAAACGGCTCTTATGATTGAAATTAAGGATAAAACCGTAAAAATTAAAAATGTGCTGTCCCAACCGGATGCATTTAAAGAGTTACAGAATAAACTGGAAGAATGGTATCAGATAAAGCAGATTCCCGTAAGGCAACTGGCTTCCGATGATGCTGATACTTTATTCTATGGCTATGCTACGGCACCGATTCATGATCATACGCCGGAAGAGTACTATATGGATGATCCCGGAGAGATTGAAATCCCTGAGGATGCGTTGGATCAAAAGTATTGGGATGAAATTTTTCAGGCGTCTGAGCATGAAAGTCCTGATGAATTTAACCATCAGGAAGAAGATATGCCGCCGGGCTTCGATGAAAATGACTTTCCCTTTGCGTTAAAAGAGGATGAGCCTATCAGCATGTATGACGAACCGGTAGAGTGCAACTATGTACCGGCTAAGACTACACCGGTAGATGCGCAGGCAGGCGGTGGTTTTCAGTATAGCGGAAAACGAAGACGCAGCTTTAAACGTGATGTGACCGATCCGGGCATGATTTTGGGACCGGCTATTCACGGCGAACCGGTTAGTATTTCTTCGGTTAATGAAGAAGTAAACGGCGTCGTTTTTGAAGGCATCTTTGTGTCACTTGAAATGATTGAAACGAAAACCGGTAAAGGACTTATTAAGGGGCATATCGTAGATGCTACAAACAGTATCCGTTTTGCCAAATTTACAGATACCGCCGAAGAGGGCGAGGAGCTCCTTAAAACGATGCAGGGGCTCAAAGCCGTCCGCGTACAAGGCGATGTTCATTATGATGATAAATTCGAACGCGATTATACGCTGGTATTGCGTAGCATTCAACAGTTGGAAAGCGGCGCCAAACGTACGGAAAATCGTGAAGATTCTCGTGTAGAACTGCATCTTCACACCAAGATGAGTGACCGTGATGCCTTGGTTAATGTGAAAGAGTTATTACAAACGGTAAAAGCCTGGGGGCATCCGGCGGTAGCCATTACCGACCATGGCGTCATTCAGGCTTTCCCGGAAGCGCAGGAAGTAGCCGGTAAATTAGGCGTTAAAGTGATTTACGGCGTGGAAGGGTATTTGATTGAAGACGAAGAAAATGATACCCGCGCACATATTATTTTATTAGCCAAAAATCGAGTAGGGCTTCGTAATTTATACAAAATGATTTCTATTTCCCATTTACAGTACTACAAACGTCGTCCTCGTTTACCGCGTGCTGTTATTGAAGATCATCGTGAAGGTATCATTATCGGTTCCGCTTGTGAAGCGGGTGAGCTGATTCGTGCCATCATTAAAGGTGAGTCGCAGGAACGGTTATTGGAAATAGCCTCTTTCTATGATTATCTGGAAATCCAGCCATTAGAAAATAATCAATTTTTAATGTATGACCGTAAAACCGGTGAAAAAATTCATGACGAGCAATATCTGATTGACATTAATAAAAAGGTTGTAGAACTTGGCGAATTATTGAATAAGCCGGTAGTTGCTACCTGTGACGTGCATCATCTGAATAATGATGAAAAAATATATCGTCAAATTATGTTGACTGTATCCGGTTTTAAAGATATTGAACGGACGCCGTCGTTATACTTGCGTACTACCGATGAAATGTTGGAAGAATTTAAATACTTAGGCGAAGAGAAAGCCTATGAAGTGGTAGTTACTAACTCGCGCATGATTAATGACAGTATTGAATCTTTGCAACCGGTACCGCAAGGCAAAACATATTCCCCTAAGATTGAAGGGGCTGATAATGCATTGACGGAAATGTGCTATAAAAAGGCCAAAGAAATCTACGGCGATCCTTTGCCGGATGTAGTAGCGGAGCGACTCGATTATGAGTTGACCCGTATTATCGGCAACGGCTACGGCGTGTTGTATTACATTGCTCATAAACTGGTTCGTAAGTCCTTGGACGACGGGTATTTGGTAGGCTCCCGTGGTTCCGTAGGTTCCTCGTTTGTAGCGACAATGGCAGATATTACGGAAGTGAATCCATTACCGCCACATTATATTTGTCCGAAATGTAAACATAGCGAATTTTTTACCAAAGGTGAATATGCCGGTGGCTTTGACTTGCCGCGCAAGAATTGTCCGGAATGCGGTACGCCGCTTCACACTAACGGCCATGATATTCCGTTTGCCATATTCATGGGCTTTAATGGTGATAAGGTACCTGATATTGACCTTAACTTCTCCGGTGATTATCAGCCGCGCGCTCATAAATACACGGAAGAATTGTTCGGTCGTGATAATGTATTCCGCGCCGGCACAATCGGTACGATTGCTGAAAAAACAGCAATTGGTTATGTTAAAAAATATGCGGAAGCAAATGATATTCAAGCTCGTCAAGGCTTTTTGGAATCCTTGGCCAAAGGCGTTACGGGTGTAAAAAATACAACCGGTCAGCATCCGGGGGGCATCATGGTTTGTCCGCGCGATATGGATGTGCATGAGTTCACACCGGTGCAATATCCGGCCAACAAAAAAGACAGCGGCATCATTACGACTCACTTCGATTATCACTCCTTTGAAGGTTGTATGACGAAGCTTGATATTCTGGGCCATGATGATCCGACAATTATACGTATGTTGGAAGATATTACCGGTATCGACGTTCAAACGATTCCATTTGACGATCCGGAAACACTCAGCTTGTTCTCGTCCACTAAAGCTATCGGTTTAACACCGGAGCAGCTGATGGGCGATAAAGTAGCATCCTTGGCCATACCGGAATGTGGTACCGGCTTCGTACGGCGAATGTTGGAAGATTCCAAACCTAAATGTTTCTCCGACATAGTACGTATTTCCGGTTTTTCCCATGGTACGAATGTATGGCTTGACAATGCGCAAACTTTAATTAAAAATGGTACTTGCCAATTGAATGAAGCCATTTCCACCCGTGATGACATCATGAACTTTTTGATGCATCGCGGCATTAAGCCAATTACTTGCTTTAAAGTCATGGAAAACGTGCGTAAGGGCAAGAAGATTGATAAGTTGAACAAATTGGGGCAAAAAGAAACGGATTACGAAGAACAGATGCGTGCCGGTGGTATTCCGGAATGGTTCATTGAGTCTTGTAATAAGATTTCCTATTTATTCCCGCGTGCCCATGCGGTGGCCTATGTAATGATGGCGTTCCGCATTGCCTGGTTTAAAATTAATTATCCGTTGGCATTCTATGCCGCTTATTTCTCGATTCGTGCCAAAGCGTATGACATGAAAATTATGGCAAGTTCGCTCATTGAACAGCGTGCCGAATTTGATCGCTTGAAAGCACTGGATCGCAAGGCAAGTAATAAGGACAAAGATATGATGAGTGCGTTGGAAGTTTCCATGGAAATGAAGCAGCGCGGTTTTGATTTCTTAGTGGCTGACCTTAACTATTCGGAAGCCCGTCGTTTTACCATTCATAACGGTGCTTTATTGCCGCCATTCTTGGCTGTGGACAGCTTGGGTGAAAAAGTAGCGGATATGATTGTGGCGGAACGGAAAGAAAAACCGTTTACGTCAGTTAAGGACTTACAACGTCGTTGTAAGGTTTCCGGCAGTATCATCGCAACTATGCGCGATTTAGGTTGTTTTAAAGATTTACCGGAAGATGAACAAATGAGTTTATTCGGCTAAAGGTTTATTTTGCCGGAAAGCTATTTAGTTAAAAGGTTAATCAAGTTAACTATTACATGTTTTAGCTAACTATATTGTTTAAATTGGATAATTCATTCGGTTAAAGGTTAGCAGTAAAAGGAGGTTTTTATGACCTTAAAAGTGAAAGATCCGGTATGGATTGGTGTTGATGTAGGCACGACCGGTGTGCGTGCTACGGCGTATACGGCTACGGGTAAGGCAGTAGCTACGACTGAAGCATTTTACAGCTTGGAAACGCCACAGTATGACTGGGCGGAACAAAATCCGCAGCAGATTTATGATGCTGTAGAAGAAGTAGTGAAGGGGACCGTGGCTGAATTACAGTATAAATTGGTTACCATTTCCGGTTTGGCCTTAAGTTCTGTTATGCACAGCTTTATCCCGCAAGACGACAAGTTCCAACTTTTGGGTAATATGATGACCTGGGCTGATAGCCGCAGTGCAGCTATAGTTCGTCGTTTGGAAAAAGACCCTAAAGTTAAAGAGTTTTACTTCAATACGGGCTGTCCGTTGCATGCTACCTACCCGTTGGCTAAAATCCTCTGGGTGAAAGAAAATCAGCCGTCCATTTTTGAACGCATGACTCATATCGGTTCTATTAAAGACTTCATTTTCCGCAACTTAACCGGTGAATGGGTGACCGATAAATCTGTTGCCAGCAGCAGTGGCCTCTACAATGCGCACAAAGAATGTTGGGACGAAGAAATCTTAAACTTTGTAGGTATTACCGAAAAATGTTTGCCGGAAGTTGTTTCTACGACTCATAGTAGCGCCTTGTTGACTGATGTAGCGAATCGGTTAGGTTTGCCTGCCGGATTACCGGTTGTTATAGGCGCAACCGATGGCGTATTGGTAAACGTTGGCATCGGTGCTGTTTCAGCCGGTCAGCTCAGCTGCACGATTGGTACAAGCGGTGCGATTCGCATGCTTACAGAAAAACC
>NZ_SVCB01000083.1 GCF_015058545.1 Veillonella sp. | reverse complement strand
CCGTGTATGAGAAGTATGGTGAAGCTATCAATATTTGTACAGTTATCGGCTTTCCTCTCGGCTATATGACGACGGCCGTCAAAGTAGCGGAAACTAAACAAGCTGTGGCTGATGGAGCCTCGGAAATAGATATGGTTATCAATCTGGGTATGGTGAAAAACGGCCATTACGCCAATGTGGTGGAAGAGATTAAGGCCATTAAAGAGGCTTGCGACAACAAGGTGCTCAAGGTTATCATTGAAACCTGTTATTTGACGGAGGCTGAAAAAATCGCCCTTTGCCAAGCCGTGACGGATGGCGGAGCCGATTACATTAAGACGTCCACCGGTTTCGGTACAGCCGGTGCGACCCTTGAAGATGTACTGCTTTTCAAAGAGCACATCGGGCCGAATGTGAAAATTAAAGCGGCCGGAGGTATTCGCTCCATTGAAGATATGACGGCGTATCTCGCCGCCGGATGCGATAGAATCGGTGCCAGCGCAGCCGTAGGCTTATTGTCGAATCGCTTGGACGAAACCTTTACTACCGGTGACGTGACGACTAAATAATATATGAGACCGTTGCAGCGGTTTTCACGAAAACAGGTGATACTATGCATATGAATGAATTGATTATCAAAAAGCGCAATGGCCTTGCGCATACGAAGGCGGAGTTGCAGTACATTATAGGGAATTATGTTAAGGGCGACATTCCCGATTACCAGATGAGCGCTTGGCTCATGGCCGTGTATTTTCAAGGCATGACGGATGTGGAAACGGCGGATTTGACGATGCTTATGGCTGAGTCGGGGGAACAAATCGATTTGAGCCCGATTCCGGGTATTAAAGTGGATAAACACAGCACCGGCGGCGTAGGGGATAAGACGACGTTCATTATTGCCTCAATCGTAGCTGCTTGCGGTGTACCCGTGGCCAAAATGTCGGGTCGCGGGCTCGGCCATACGGGCGGCACCATCGACAAATTGGAAGCCATTCCACACGTGAATGTGGCGCTAGCTAAAGAAGATTTCTTTAATATTGTTAAAAAAGTGGGCGTAGCTGTTACGGGGCAGTCCGGCAACTTGGCGCCGGCCGATAAGCTCATGTACGCTTTGCGCGATGTGACGGGCACGGTGGATAGCATTCCCCTCATCGCCTCATCGGTAATGAGTAAAAAATTGGCTGCCGGCAGTGATGCTATTTTACTGGATGTCAAAGTAGGCAGCGGCGCCTTTATGAAAACCTTGGACGATGCGATTAAGTTAGCTGAAACGATGGTGGCCATTGGTACCCATAACGGACGTCAAACGGTGGCCCTTATTACCGATATGGACAGACCGTTAGGCCGGGCTATCGGCAATGCTACGGAGATTGCGGAAGTCGTGGAAGTACTGCGCGGCGAAGGCCCGGATGATCTCATTCACGAATCCTTGACCTTGGCGGCCAATATGCTGTACTTAGGCGGTAAAGGTCTTTACGATGATTGCTTAGCCTTAGCTAAAGACACCTTGGCGAGTGGCCGTGGTTTTGAAAAATTCGTCGAAATGGTTAAAGCTCAGGGCGGTGATGCCACCGTTTTGACCGAACCAACCTTTGCCGAAGCAACTTATAAAAAAGCCGTATTGGCACCTACATCAGGCTATATCACGCACATGGATGCGGAAGTCTGTGGGCGGGCGGCGCTCGCGTTAGGAGCCGGCCGTTATACGAAGACGGATACACTCGATTATAAGGCGGGCATTTGGATGCTCAAAAAGACCGGTGATGCGGTCGAAGCAGGCGAAACGATTGCGTATTTACAGAGCGGTCGTGAAAACACCTTGGCCGAAGGCGAAAGTCGTTACTTAGACGCCCTTACGATAGCCGGTGAACCGCCGGCCAAGCGGCCGTTGGTTTTTGCCAGAGTTACGGCTGATGGTACGGAACGCTATGTATAGTTGGCTAATTCGGTAAATTTTTTGTTTTGACAGAATTTGCGAGTGAAATATAATCGTCCGATTATAGGGGAGGCATTCATGGCAACTTGGCAACAAACATTAATTGAGGCGGCGAAAGAAGCGGCACTCCATTCGTACAGTCCCTATTCAAACTTCGCCGTAGGGGCTGCTTTACTCAGTGAAGAGGGAACCGTCATAAGCGGTTGTAATGTAGAAAACGCTTCATACGGCCTTACCATGTGCGCCGAACGAGGTGCTATTCAGACGGCCATTGCTAAAGGGTACACAGCGTTCAAGGCGATTGCCATTGTAGGTCTGAAAAGTAATCCGTGCATGCCTTGCGGTGCCTGTCGGCAGGTAATGTTGGAATTTGATATTCCGGAAGTCCTGCTCATTGATGAAGCAGGGGCTATTATAAGCTATACGATGGAAGATTTGTTGCCCCATAGTTTTGGACCGAAGGATTTGGAGTGATTGAACGTAAAGAATGTTATAAATACGTTCTGTTCGTCGGCCACTTCGTAAGAAAGTGATTAACTACAATTTATGCGTCGTTACACTCCTATAAATTGTGTTCCCTACTTTTGTGAATTAAGTAATAAGCCCGCTGAAGTGTTCGGATGAGAATCACTTCAGCGGGCTTTAGTTGTATTAGTTGTATTTGTTGTTGGTTTTTCGAATATATTTAAGATATAGTTTTTAAACTATGCCAAACGGCCATATTTAGTTTACTATAACTTAGAAAGCAGGTAAGATAGCACCTTTGTATTTATCTTCGATGAATTTTTTAACTTCCGGCGACTGTAATGCTTTCATCAATTTCTGGATTTCAGGACGGTTTTCATCGCCTTTACGAACAGCTACGATGTTAGCATATGGGGAATCTTTATCTTCTAAGAATAAAGCACCTTTAAGCGGATCAAGACCGGCTTCTAAAGCGTAGTTAGTGTTGATAACGGCAATAGCTACGTCATCAAGGCTGCGTGGCAATTGAGCGGCTTCAAGTTCTACGAATTCAAGATTCTTAGGGTTGGAAGCAATATCAGCTGCGGTAGCATAAATGTTGTTAGGATCTTTCAAAGTGATGAGACCGGCTTTTTGTAATAAGATAAGGGCACGGCCGCCATTACTTGGATCGTTAGGAATGGCTACTTTAGAGCCGTTAGGCAAGTTTGCTTCCAAGTTTTTGTCGGTAATCGTTTTGGAGTAAACGCCCATTGGTTCAACATGAACTTTACCGGCGGATACGAGATCCATTTTATGTTCGCTGATGAATTTTTCAAGATATGGCACATGCTGGAAGAAGTTGGCATCCAATTCTTTGTCGTTAAGCGCCATATTAGGTTTTACATAATCGGTGAATTCTACAACTTTAAGTTCAATACCTTCTTTTTCTAATAACGGTTTAGCTTGTTCCAAAATTTCACCGTGTGGAACCGGCGATGCACCAACCGTAATCACTGTTTTACCGGATGTACCGGCGGATGCGTTGTTGTCGCTGCCACAACCGGCCAATAGTAAGGCACTCCCCAAAATAGCAGCGGCGGCTAAACTAAATAGTTTTTTCATGTCTCTACCTCCTCAAAATAGAAAAGCTTGACGAACGGTATCGGAGCATAAAAAAAGATGGCCACGGATTTTCCGAGCCATTCAGCAATTGCTTCTTATCTCTCGGCACATACCGCAGGATTTGGCACCATCGAATGGTTGCCGGATTTCATAGGGCCAGTCCCTCCATCACTCTCGATAACATTTCGTATTTAATTCTTTGGTTAGTATAGCATGAGGGGACAAAATTGTAAAGAGGCAAGAATGAAAAAATTGAATGTGTGTAAAAATCGGCCTAAATAAAAATAGTAGAAACGTAAATGTGTATGTTTCATATACGTTTCTACTATATTATGGAAGGCTATAGAGCTTATATTCCGAGGCCTATACAGCTTATAGCCGGAAGGCTATACAGCTTATACTTTTATTCAGAATACAGAATTGGTTTCCTTAGAATGCCGGTAAGATAGAGCCCTTGTATTTTTCTTCAATGAACTTTTTAGTATCAGCCGAGTGAAGCGCTTCTACCAATTTTTTTATTTCAGGACGATTTTCATCGCCGGGACGAACGGCAATTAAGTTAGCATATGGGGAATCTTTGGAATCTAAGAACAACGCATCGGCTAACGGATTTAAATTGGCGCCCAATGCCATAGTTGGCATTAATAGCGGCAATATCTACGTCATCAAGAGTGCGCGGTGTTTGAGCCGCTTCGACTTCAATAATGTCTAAGTTTTTAGGATTGTCCACAATATCAAGTTTGGTGGAATAAATATTATTAGGGTCTTTTAACGTAATGAGACCGGCTTGTTGTAATAACTGTAAAGCGCGCCCTGTGTTGGTTGGGTCATTAGGAATTGCCACTTTACCCCCGTTTGGTACGGATTGTTGTAAATTCTTGTCTTTGATTTTATTGGAGTATAAACCCATTGGTTCGATATGAACCGCACCGGCGGACACAAATTTCATGTTATGTTCTTCTTCAAATTTCTTCATGAATGGGATGTGTTGATAGAAATTGGCATCCAACTCTTTATCGTTTAAGGCTAAGTTAGGTTTGATGTAGTCGCTGAATTCGATGATTTTAAGGTCGACCCCTTCTTTGGCCAATTGGTCTTTCACATGTTCCAGAATTTCAGCATGCGGAACCGGTGAAGCACCGATGGTTAATGTTACTTTTTTGTCAGAACCGGCCGCTGCATTGCCTTGATCACTGCCACAGCCTGCAAGTAGTAGTGCGCTGCCTAATACAAAGGTAGCTGCTAAGGATAAAAATTTCTTCATAGTTAAAAGTCTCCTTTTCTCTCAAATAGAATCTATAAACATAGAATAGATGAAAATAGAAATTTAGTATGACGCTTGTATCCCCAAATACAAACAATCGAGTGAAATGAGTAATAAAAAAACGATGACATTTTATACCAAGTCATCGTTACTCTTTGTTATCTCTCGGTATATGCCGCAGGATTTAGCACCATCGAATGGTTGCCGGATTTCATAGGGCCAGTCCCTCCATCACTCTTGATAAGTTCACTATTGAATTTCTTTTTTGTGATTATAGCATGAGTAAAGCATACTTGTAAAGTAGGATATTGGAAAATTTTAAAATATCTTGAAAAACATACAACTTATTATGAAAATTATAGAGACTATTGTGAAAAATATAGACGCTATTAAGAAAATTATAGAATCTATTGTGAAAAATCTAGACGCTATTATCACACTGTCGGTGATTGTGAAAGGCTTATTTTTAAAAGAATAGGGAGTAGTAAAAGGGCAGCAACGCGAGGTTGCCGCCCTTTTGGTGTATTAGTTGTGAGGTTTTCTAAGTATTGGTAGGTATTTGTTTTCTTAGAGGTATTTTTACCAAAGATTATAAAGCTTTTGGAAGGGTAAAGAACCAAATCTGGCTTTCTTGTTCTTCTTTAGCGTTTTTCTTCAAGCTGATTGTTACATCATGAGGTGCTTTATCTTCGTCGTAAATCATAACCTGTTTGTCTGCGTCATAGGTGTAGTCGTCTAATTCAGGATCCGCTACGGCTTTGTCGGTTACATTGATGTCCATGCCGAAGTCGTTGTCATTAACAACTACAATAGTTTTGCGGTCCGGCATGAGGGCAAGACCTTCGGCTTTTTCAATATCCCAGCCTTGAGCGCGTAAATCAAGAACGAGTTCTTTTTGAGCCGGTACGATTTGACCGTCTAAAAGACCTAATTCAAGATCGCCGTTGTCAGCGATAGGCGTGGCGCCGTTGAGGTCAACTTTGTAGATGAGATTCTGCATTTTGCCGTTCTGTTTGCCTTGTTCAATCATGAGGAACTGACCGTTGCCGATAGACGTAATATCGCCGATTTTAGCAGCGCCGGTGTTTTTGTAACCTGTGTCTACAGGGTACGCATACATAGTCGTCGCTTTCGTTACCGGATCAAGTTCAACGATGCGGATGTATTTAGCTGTTTTAGCGGTTTTGCCGTCGATATTCATCGGGCTCTGGATGAAAGCAAATACATGGCCCTTTTCATCAACCGTAACACCTTCGCTACCACGGTTAGGCACGCGGTTAGCTAAAACTTGAGGTAAGCCCATGCCCGGACCGTATTTTTCAAGGATGTTGCCGTTTTTATCCACTTTAGCTACGAATGGACCGTATTCGTCACTGATCCAGAAGTTGCCGTCTTTGTCGAGGGAAATACCTTCTGTATCAAGACCGTTTACGTCAGTGCCCAAGTTATTCATGTTAAAGTCTAAAGCCACTTCGTTAGTGGAACCGGTGAGGCCGGATGGAACCGGTTTGCCGGAGATGGCTTTGCCGTTAACTTTGAGCGGAATGGATTTGATGATGTCCGCGCGATCTTTGGCGGGATCCACTTTGATGATACCGATACTTGGTGTGAAATCAGGGGTAGGGAAGAACTTCCCGGACATTTTTTTACCGTTTTTCACATAAGTTGGAATGTCGCCGTTAGGACCGCGGTCGGTGATGGCGTAGAATTCAATCGTACCGTCTTTGTTGATGGATTTCAAAGCCAAGGCGGAGCCGTAACCGGGGTTAATTTTGTGGTTAAAAGCCGCTTCATTGCCGGCATACGGCAACTGATACTTGTCAGCTTTAACGATGTAGGACGTAGTTTGAACGCCGTCAGCAGCGAAACCAACGCCACCCATGGTCGAAAGGGTCAAGCCCAAGGCGATTAAGCAGTTCCAATTTTTTTGCATTTTCATCATGCACCTCCTGAAAATTATGCATTTCGCATATGTAAGCTGATTATATCAAGAGAATATCAATGGACGGTAATGGAAAAGTAAGGAGTGTGTAAAAAATAAGGAGTGGTTATATGTATAAAAGTAGATGTAAAAATGGTTATGATTATGTAAATGAAGATAGGGAAAAGTAGTCTTATAAAAAAAGGCTGTAACAAAATACGGTTATTAAATCGTATTTCGTCACAGCCCCAAATGAATTATTTATTTAATATGCTATCATCGAATTCAAATTTATCATAGTAATATTTAAACATAGACGCATTTTTTGTCCGATTTTTAATCTCTTCTTCTTTTTTTTGCTTTAATTCTTGAATTTTTTCTTTAAATTGGTCTTCGTTTTTATATCTAGCATAGATACTTTTATCATATGTTAAGGTGTCATCTTTTTCATTATAGATGTATTTGCCATTTTCAGTATATAATTCTTTATTTGTTAGATTAGCTTGGATTTCATATGGTTTCATATTTAAGGTATTTAGAAACTCTAAATGAACATCATTAGTAAAAATTAATCGTTCGTCCTTCGTTTTTTGTTCGTCGTAATAATATACATCTTTTTTTATTTGGAAATTTTTATCTTTCTTTTGAATATCTAATACAATAAGGTTGACTGGTGGATATGATGATGGATTCTGCATAATCCATTTACCAACAAATACATCCTCTTCAGATTTTGTACCACATCCAGCTACTACAAACATTAAAAGAACCATAATCCCCATTAAAACTACTTTTAAATGCTTCATAACAGACCTCCTCTTACCTTTATTCTATTGAATGAATATAGTGGACATAAACACACGATTCCCATTCGCGCATTTTCGCCTTGTCTTTAAGATAACTAAAATATTATAAATTGTAAATATCTTTTTCAAAGGAGTTAAAGTAATTAGAGTAGAGTAAAGAAAATTGTAATAGATGATAGTCGTTTTTTTATCCATGGGAATGTAGACAAACTTATTTTGGTTGACTTTTTAGGTTGCTAAACTGAATAAAATTGATTTTATTTTGAATTGCAATGCTATTCAGTTTTTATTCAGTAAAAATAAATTTTTAATACGGTTTTATACGAACTCTTTACATAACTTTAAAATTCAATTTGTACAACAAAAAAGGTTCTATAATTTATTTTGGGGCGCTAAAGAGAAACGCTAGTTGCGTGTCCTCTTGGCGCCTACTTTT
>NZ_SVCB01000004.1 GCF_015058545.1 Veillonella sp. | reverse complement strand
GTTATGAATCAGCAGCGTGAAGTTCTTTATGATCAACGCCGCAAAATCTTGGGCAATGAATCGTTGCGTGACACTATCATGGAAATGGTTGATTCTTTAGTAATTAAAGCTATGAATCAATATGCCGATGAAAAATTATATCCGGAAGAATGGGATTATGAAGGTCTATTAAAACATTTAGAACTTTTCTTCTTAGAACCGGGACAGCTTACGGTGGCTGAAATGGAAGATTTGGGCCGCGGTGAATTGCAAGAACGTTTGCTTGCTATTGCGCATGAAGAATATGATAAACGAGAACAACTCATTGGCGAAGCCAATATGCGTGAACTCGAAAAAGCAGTTATGCTTAAAGTTGTGGACAGCAAATGGATGGAACATTTGGATTCCATGGATATGCTCCGTGAAGGTATCGGCCTTCGTGCATACGGTCAGAAAAATCCGCTTGTTGAATACAAATTTGAAGCGTATGATATGTTTGAAGCTATGATTGAAGCCATTCAGGAAGATACGATTATGTATCTCTATCGCATTCGTATCGAATTGAATGACAATGTGATTGAAGAAGAATCAGCTGCAGATCCCCTGGCCAATGCGCAAACCCATCATGATGATGTGTTGGAACCACAAAATGTAGATTAGAACACGCAGAATGGTTCGTTGCCGGGAGTTATTTTCGGCACGGCCATTTTCTGCTTTTCAGTAGTATTATTAGAAAGAGGTGAATAGATTGTTAGAGGATTTAAAAGGCCCTATTGACAATTTAGAGGAGCGTATTTATGGAATGAGGGATTCACTTTAACATCGCTCAGAAGGAAGATCGTATATTTACGTTAGATGTTAAAATGAGTGACCCTGAATTTTGGAATGATCCGGAATCGGCGAAAGAAATTTCCCAGGAAGCGATCCAGCTTAAAGATGCCGTAGAAGGTTATAAAGCTTTAGTCGGAGAGATTGAAGACCTAAAGCTTATGCTTGATATGGCCATCGATGAGCAGGATACTTCCATGGAAGCAGAACTTAAGGCACAGGTTGAACACATTACGGAAGAAGTGGAACGGCGTGAAGTATTATTGTTACTTAGCGGTGAATATGATACGAATAATGCCATTTTAACTTTCCACGCCGGTGCGGGCGGCACGGAAGCTCAAGACTGGGTGTCCATGCTGATTCGTATGTACTTGCGTTGGGCTGAGCAACATGGCTTTGCCATTACTATGATGGATGAACAGCCCGGTGATGAAGCAGGTATAAAAAGTGCCACTTTCCTCATTAAAGGGGAAAATGCTTTCGGCTATTTGAAGTCTGAAAAAGGGGTACATCGTTTGGTTCGTATTTCGCCGTTTGATGCGAATGCACGACGCCATACATCCTTTGCAGCCGTTGATGTTATGCCTGAAATTGATGATACCGTAGACATTCATCTGGATATGAAGGATGTACGTGTTGATACCTATCGCGCCAGCGGTGCCGGCGGTCAGCATATCAATAAAACTGACTCCGCTATTCGTATGACCCACATTCCGACGGGTGTAGTAGTCCAATGTCAGAGTGAACGTTCACAGATTCAAAACCGTGAACAAGCGTTAAAACTGTTGCGTGCCAAATTATTTGAACTGGAATTGGAAAAACAAGCGGAATTAAAAGAAAAGATCGGCGGGACCTATCAAGCTATTGAATGGGGGAGCCAGATTCGTTCTTATGTATTCCATCCGTACAATTTGGTCAAAGACCATCGTACCGGTGTAGAAACAGGGAATATTCAATCCGTTATGGACGGTAATTTGGATGCCTTCATGGAAGGGTATTTGAAGAAAGAAGCTAATTTGAAAATATAGGAGACGATTACAGAAATGAAAAAGTTTATCGCCTTTTTAGTTGTTGTCATAGTAGCTATTGTAGTAGCGGCACAATTCTTTTTGCCGAGTTTTGTGGCTAACAAACTGGAACAGGAAATTAACAATAAATTACATCCTGAAACAATTTCCTTACGCATTGAATCTTCACCGGCTATTGCCATGGTTGGCGGTCGCGTAGATGTTATGCGTGGTGTTTTGGAAAATGTAAAATTAGGCAATTTAAATTTTGCTGATGTTCATATGGATGTAAATAATTTAGAATTCAGTCCTATCGCTTTATTTATGAACCAGACCATGGAAATTCAGCAAATGGGCAAAGGTGAAATCGAAGGTACTGTTACAGCTTCTGACTTGAAGGACTTCATGGAACAAGCTGTAAAAGGCCTAACCATTCAAGATGTAGTGATTAATTCTGACGGTATTGAAGTAGTCGGGTCGGTGGACATGGGCTTTGTGCGTGGTACTGCCAGCATTAAAGGCAACTTGGAAATCAAAAATAATGCCCTCGTATTCTCACCGCAGCGCTTTGAAATTAACGGCGCCGGCATCGGTGGTTTAAATGCGTCCGTATTAAAACAGATTACTATTTATGACTTTGCGGAATTCCCAATTCCTGTAAAAGCCGATCGCATTGAAACAGAAAATGGAGAACTTCATTTGTTTGTCAATTCGATAAGTAAGTAAGAAAGGTGTTACTGTGAAGGAAACTAATAGAAAAAAGAGAAAACATTCTTTAGTCCTTATTGCGATTATTATTATCGGTTTGGTGGCCGGATTATTCCTGGTGCAACAGCGTCATCAAGTGGAAGAAGCCCAAAATCAGATTGAAAATATAGTCGACTATGATGCTGTATTGAGAGCTTCTTCTTTTGAAAAGCGAAGTACGGCTGACGCCTTAAAAGCCTTAAAAGATGCAGGCGTTACAGGGATGGCCATTTATGACCGTACCCTTACCAAGGCTCGTGATGTCGGTGAGATTTTAGTCTATCATGGTGAAGATGCCGCTATTATGCAATTCTATGGACCACAACCGCAGCCGGGTTACACCTATATCGTAGCGGCGCCCGGTAAGGAAGGCTACTTCAAAGAAATTCACGAAGATTTGGTTCAACGCTTAGGTAAGGATAAAGTAGGGGTTATGTACTCCAACCGCGGACCTGTTTTGGCATTGTCACAGCCATACGAAGCATTGATGGATATGAATTTAAGCATCTCCCGTTTACAGGCTGAAGAAGTAAGCCGTCAGGGCTTCGACGTTATTGTACGTCCTACTAACTTTAAACAGGTTACCCGTGAAAATGTTGACCTCGTGTTTAGTCGTTTGGATGGTATACCTAATGTAACGGGCATGGTTTTTGTAGGCAAGGAAGCGTTAGGCTATCCTAATTTTATCGGCCTTACTAATGAATATTTGCATAATTTGCGTATTCCGGTTGTAGGGATTGAAGCGGTAAATCAATTGCAATATGAAAATCAGGTCGGTTTTAACAATGACTTATCCGTAGCCGATGAATACAGTGTTGGTCGCTTATATACAATTGCTAAGGACGAGTTCAAAAAATTACCACCTGAAGAAGTGGCGCAACGTTTTTATATCAGTGATATTGAACGTAATATTCGCTTTAATTTATTGCCGATTTATGAAGAAGGCAGCGATAATAAGACGGCCTTAGAATCAAGTATTACGTACATGAAATCGCTTAAAGAAAAACTGGAAGATCGCGGCTTTACCTTTGGTCGTGCTTCTATTTATCCGCCATATACACCGGGGCCAATCGCAGTTGTGTTGACCATGGCCGGCGCCGTGGCCCTCTTTACCTTTATGGTTAATTTACTCTTGCCGATGCGTAAGCACCGTCAGTTAGTATTAAACTTTACGTTGCTGTTAATTACAGTAGTACTTTATACAGTAACGGGTGGTACTTTAATCACTCAAATTTGGGCCTTAAGCACAGCGATTGCGGCACCGGTTGTGGCTATTATCCTCATTATGGATTGTTGGGTACGTCGGGCTGACGGACCGGTCGTAGGACCTTGGCGGGCGACCCTCGATGCTGCCGTATATCTTGTAGGGGCTGCTCTTATTGCGGCTATCGGTGGTATTATGATCGCCGCTATGCTCGGTAATACACGCTTTTTCATGGAATTTGCTTTATTCCGCGGTGTTAAATTGGTATTCGTAGCACCGATTATATTGACCGCAATTGCTTATTTACAGCGATTTCCGCTTTGGCAGGGCCGTACGATTGATTCCTGGCCTGAATGCCGAAGCTTTATGAAATCTTTCTTGACCTTGGACGTTAAGATTTATATGATTGCTATTTTTGCTATGCTTGGCGTGGTTGGCTGGGTCTTTGTGGGGCGCAGCGGTCATACAGCCGGTGTGCCGGTGCCGGGCTTTGAAATTGCCTTACGCCGTTTCCTAGAAAATACATTATATGCTCGTCCTCGTGAAAAAGAATTTTTAATCGGTCATCCCGCTTTGATGTTGGCATCTTTTGCCCTCTTGCGTCGTTGGCCTATGGTTTTACATTTCTTATTTACAATTGCCGGGGTTATCGGTATCGGATCCATGGTGGAAACCTTCTGTCATTTGCGGACGCCGGTTATGATGTCCATTGCACGCGGTTATGACGGCCTTTGGTTAGGCGTTGTTTTCGGCGTTGTGGCAATTTTAGTATTCCGCTTCTTAGCCTATGTGGTTACATGGGCTCGTAAACGGGAGGTAGCTAATGACTAGACTTGTTATCTCCGGTTATTACGGGTTCGGTAATGCAGGTGATGAAGCCATGTTGGCTGCTATTTTGGAAGCTATTTTAGAAGTAGTACCGGATGCGGACATTACCGTTATTTCCGGCAATCCAGGTCACACCGCAGCCAATCACGGCGTCAAGGCTATTGGCCGTTTTGACATGTTTGGGATTTTAAATGCCATCGGTCGCTGTGATTTATTGATTAGCGGTGGTGGCAGTTTATTGCAGGATGTAACGAGTAAACGCAGCTTATACTATTATTTAAGCATTATTACTTTGGCCACGAGTTTTGGTAAACGGGTTATGCTCTATGCACAGGGCATCGGCCCGCTTCGCCGTAAACGAGCACGTCAGATTGTCGGTCAGGTATTGAATAAAGTCACTATGATTACCGTTCGTGATGAGCGTTCCAAAGCGGAATTGCTCGATATGGGGGTAACTAAGGTGCCTATTCAGGTTACCGCCGATGCAGTGTTGGCCATGCATCCCGTAGATAAAACTATCGGACGACGTTTATTAAAACCGTATCAGTTGTCCGGCGTACGTTATCGCGTAGGTGTATCGGTGCGTAATTGGAAGCAATCGATTGCCTATCGCGGCGAATTGGCCAAAGCACTCGACCGATTGCATGAGGAATTGGGAGCCCAAGTGGTATTCATTCCCATGCAGCATCCGGCGGATACGCAAGAAGCTATGGCCATTAAAAGTCTTATGAAGAGTGAACCGGTAGTGTTGGAACGCATGTATAATACGACCGAGCTTTTAGCTTTGGAAGGTTGTATGGACGTTTTAATCGGGGTTCGCTTACATGCTTTGGTTTTTGCGTCTTTAATGGAAAAACCCGTAGTCGGCATTTCGTACGATCCTAAAATTACCAATTTCTTACAGATGATTGGTCAGGAGCCGGTAGGGACTTTGGATGAAATCGAAAGTGATACCATATACGCTGCGACGGCCGGTTTTCTTGAAAACTCCGCATTACAGCAACAGGTGGTACAACGCATTATTAAGCTTCGCGAAGAATCACTTAAAAATGCACATATTGCTTTGTCGCTCTTGGATACGCCTAAATAGTATACATATGCCGGTTGCTTGGCTTATAGACGGCACTGGCAATTATATGGCTAAAGGTTTACAATAATATTGTTTTATATCGAATATTTCGTTAGAATTCAGAAATCTGCGTTACTTATTTTCCTAAAAGGAATGGAGGGTCTTTATGACAACATTAACAGCTGAGCAGAAGTCGTTAGTTCAAGAAAAGGCGACTGCAATTCGCGTAAGCATTCTCAAAGCCGTAACCGCCGCTAAATCGGGACATCCCGGTGGTTCTTTATCCATTGCGGATCTCATGGCGTTACTGTATTACGTAGAAATGAACGTTGATCCGAAGAATCCGAAAGACGGCAATCGTGACCGTTTTGTATTATCTAAAGGCCATGCAGCGCCGGCTTTATATGCCACGTTAGCAGAAAAAGGCTTTTTT
>NZ_SVCB01000082.1 GCF_015058545.1 Veillonella sp. | reverse complement strand
GGAACTTCCACTACTTCCGTAACCGGATTTTATTCATCAATGCAAGAAAAGGACACGCAACAGTTATGTCTCATGTCCTTCCTCAAAGTGCATAGACTCTTTAGCGCCCCAAAATTTGACAAAGAGCCAAAAAATACTCCCTTTTAAGTAGCACAAGATTTTATTATTTCTTGTGTCTACCTAAAAGGGAGCATATCATTACAAAGTCATTATACTCTTTTTATCGAATATTTTAAATGTAATATGCAATGAAATTTTTTCATGTTTATTTTCGCAAAATTTTAGCAAAAGTTAAAACGAATAAGTATAAATTTTAACCTAATTAGCTAAAATTCTTAAAGATAATAACTACCCAAGGTAAATCTTAGGAAGTAGGTCAAGAAGTTAAAATTTGATTTAATAAATTAAAATATAGAAAATATAGACTCAAAAATCATGGCAACAAGACCTACAATTGCACAAGCACCTAAGAGTGACCAAAGCAATAAATCGAAATGTCCCCACATATGACCTATAAAACCGGAAAATGATACAATTTGATACTTACTTGCTAATACTCTGTAAATTCGATATGTTAACCAAAGTATAGCAATACCAGCAATTACATCTAAAATAGAATCCATAATAACTCCTCCTTCTTTTAACATACAAACCTTAAATAATCCTTTTAGAAATTGTTATTTCATTAATACTATATCAAACTAAACGGACATACTATTGTCCGAACAAAAAAAGATCAAAGACTATTACATCTTTGATCTATATTTGAGATATTCAGTTTACAGATTATACCAATAAAAGCACGAAATCATATTAAACTTAATTTTTTCACAGCTTCCGTTACATCGTTAGCCTGTGTTATCGCCGATATCACCGATACTCCGTCAGCGTCGCTTTTAACAATATCTGCCGCGTTATCGACCGTAATACCGCCAATGGCAACAATCGGCAAGCTTCCTGCCACTTTACGCAATTCTTCCACTCCGATAAGACCAATCGGCGCTTTCGCATCGTCTTTCGATTGGGTACCGTAAATAGGGCCAATGCCAATGTAGTCGGCTAAATCAACACGGGAAGCCGCGTATTCTTCCGGTGAGTGAATGGAAAGACCGATAATTTTATTGGGAAAACGACGGCGTACCTCTTCTATCGGATCATCATCTTGGCCGATATGAACACCATCAACATCCAGCAATTCGGCTAAATCCATATCATCACTCATAATAAATGGCACGTTATATGCTTTGCATAAAGCTTGAGCTTGTTTGGCAAAATCTTCTTTAGCTTGCCCATGCAAAGAGCCCGTACCTTTTTCACGAAATTGGAACATCGTGATACCCGCTTTTAACGCAGTTTCGATGCAAGTAAGCGCTACTTTAAGCGGATTGTCGGTCATTTTAAAATCCTGTGTACCGCAAATAAAATACACTTTAAGCTGTTCAGCTTTAAAATTATTATTCATCAGTTTGTGCCTCCACGTCGGTAACGTCTAAAACGGCTCAACCGTCTAAACAATCTAAACAATCTTAATTACTTGATACGTCCGAATCCTGAATGCGGCACAAAGCATTCAAGAATTCAATCTGAAAACTACCCGGTTCAACCTTGTTATATAAATGCTGACACTCTGTCTCCGCCATTTCACCGGCTAACGAATAGGCCTTAAGACCCCATAAAGCGGAGTTAAAGATTTCTTCGTCTTGTTGCGCTGTAGAGCCTATAAAAGCGCCCAAAAAGCCGCCTAATAAGCAGCCTGTGCCGACAACGAGGGGCATCATGGACGAGCCGTGTTCAAATTCTACCGTCCTATTGCCGTTTGAAATACCGTCCACCGGACCGGTGGCAATGCTTGTGACGCCAAATAGTTTAGCACATTGCTCGGCTAACTGCCCCGGATTCGCTACGCTTTCACTGTCAACGCCCTTAGTAGCTACCGTTTGAGCTTCCAAACCGTCACCCGTTGCCGGATTATCAGTTTTTAATTTACTCAACTTTTCACTAACCAAGGCGGCAATTTCACCGGCATTACCGCGTAACAACGTAATTGTATGCTGCTCCAATAAGTCCATAGCAATCTGCTTGCGAAAAGCGCCGGCGCTACAGGCTACCGGATCCAACACAACCGGCACATTCAGCTTATTGGCTAAGGCTACAGCTTTTTTGTAAAAAGCCGCCAATTCAGGGTTCACTGTCCCGATATTTACCAACAAAGCCTTAGCATACGGCAATAAGTCTTCCAAATCCTCGATGCAGGAACTCATAGCCGGTGACGCACCAACCGCCAACAAACCGTTGGCGGTAAAGTTTTTCACCACATCGTTAGTTAAACAAATTACGAGCGGATTTTGCTCCCGTAATAATTTTATATATGACATAATTCTTCTTTCCTATTTAGTATTTAAGTGTTTAACGTTTTTTGCTTACAAAATATCCCTATGAATTATCTTGATTTACACAATTACCATGTGATTTACCGGGCCGTGACCTTTGCCGAGTCCCGGATTTTCTTTGATGGCTTTACTGATGAAATCCTTGCCAATGCCAACGGCCTCTACCAAAGATTTACCTTTAGCCAGTTCCGCCGTAATGACAGCGGAGAACGTACAGCCGGTGCCGTGCGTGTTTGGCGTATCATAGCGCGGGCTTTCAAAAGTAACAAGCTTTTCACCTTTAATGTAGAGATAGTCTTTAGCAGTTTCACCGAAATGGCCGCCTTTGATAATAACGGCTTTAGGGCCCATTTCATTTAAAACGAACTGAGCTGCTTTTTCAACATCAGACTCGCTTTCAATGGCAAAACCCACCAAGTATTCCGTTTCCGATAAATTTGGCGTCACTAACGTAGCCACCGGCATCAATTCAGCCTTGAATTGGTCGCGTGCTTGTGCATCAATTAGATGGTCACCGCTAGTAGCCACCATAACCGGATCCATTACATACGGAACCGAACCATCCACATATTTACGGATAATGCGCATCATATCCACATTCGGAATCATGCCGGTTTTCAAAGCCAATGGCGGAATATCTTCAAAAACACAAGCCAATTGTGCCTCAAGCATCTCCAAGTCCACATTTTGAATGAGGCGAACGCCCTTTGTATTCTGCGCCACCACACTCGTTACAGCCGCCATGCCATAGACCTGACGAGCCTGAAACGACTTCAAATCCGCCATAATCCCGGCACCACCGGACGGATCCGTGCCAGCAATCGTTAACGCTGTAGGAAAGCTATTTTTATTCATGTTGTCCTCCAATACGTGAGCCCGAAACTCTCCTTAATCCCGAGCCAAATACGAATACGGTACAACCCAATACTTACTACTATTTTACGTTATTCAGACAAATAATTCAAAAAAATATTCGCTCTGACCGGCGCCTTGTTTTTTTGAATCCGTAAAGTGCTATCGATATTGCTCTGTTGCGCTTTTAATAAGGTTAGAAGCACTATGAACAATAAAACAAAACAGGTCCTCTAAGCAGCGACTTTGTTCGTAAGAACTCGGAACTGCGAGAGGACCTGTATTGCTTTCCTATATATTGTTTTTAGTACTAGAAAGTCGCAACAAACGACTAACATGTTTCTTGCTCGCGCCCTAAGGGATACGAACCCAGCGCCGGCAAGCGAATATTATAATACGTTACGCGTATATTCCGCATATTTTGCTTCTAAATCAAGCATTTTTTCATTCATTTCCATCTGCAATTTAGAGGCTGCGTCATAATCGCCGGCATCGATAGCCTGACCGATACGAGTGAACAAGGACGTATTAGAACCGGTGTCTTTTGCCAAGTAATAACGCATATCGTTGATTGTGTCCCAACGCGAGATGTCTAAGCCATCATCACCATGAATTGGTTTCATGGCGCGGATTGAGTTGATGTTGGCCGGAATCAAGCGGTTGATTAATTCCAATTTCCAACGGTTCAAAATACCGGCAATGAAGGATTCCATAAGGTCTTTAGCAAAAGCGCCACCGCTAACCAAAGCATCTACTTTAGCAGGGTTGTTCTTGAAGCCGAGGATGTTTTCCCAAACGGTAGCCGGTGGGATACCGTAACGGCTGTTGCGTTCTTCTTCGGTGTAATCTTCGAATACATTCTTTTCAGAACGATAGGCACGACCGGTTTCTAAGTAATCGGCCGGATCTTCCGGATTCTTGGACAATTCAGCCAATAATTCGTCCGGAGTTTTGCCGGAAGTAATTACATAGCGCAAGCCGTCAAGTACGGCGGAGTAAATCAAAGCAATAGCGGTGTATGTATTCGTGTAAGGGTTTGGCGAACGAAGTTCGAAACGAGTGGCCATTGGGTTATCAATATCGCGAATCAAACCGCAGAGAATGGTACGGTTACGGCTTGGTTCATCCGGCTGATTACCCAAGGATGTAACGATACAAATAGGTGCTTCAAAGCCCGGTTTCAAACGATTCAAGGAGTCGGTTGTGGACGTGATAAATGGGTTAATAACTTCATAGTTTTTAAGAAGACCCATGATAGCGCCGAGGCCGAGAGGGCTCAAAAAGGCTTTTTTCATATCTTCAGGGGAGAACAAGTTAACCATTTTGCCGTTTTTCATTTTAGCCATCAAGCCAAAGTGAGTGTGTTCCCCGGAACCGGCTACGCCGATAATAGGCTTTGCCTGGAAAGTAACGTCAAGGCCGTTTTCACGGAATACTTCACGCACGATGATACGCGCTTGTAATTCGTTATCAGCGGTCTGCAATGGGTTACCGGTGTATTTCCAGTCGATTTCGAGCTGTTCCAAAACATGGTCCATATGGCCTTCGTCATCGATTTTACCTTTAACGCCGCCTACTTCTTTATGGCCCATTTCAGCGTTTAAGCCGTAAGCATCAAGCATTTCAACAGCCTGTTCCATAGCGGTACGAACGGTGCCGTGAGTACGCTGCCAGTACTGTTCCTGTAATTTTTGAGAAGTGGATAATTCTTTAGTGCTTACAACTTTGGATGGAGTTTTTACCCAGAATTCCAATTCCGTGGCGGTCGTGAAAACTAAGTCCGCAATGTCATCCACATTCACATGTTCCATGCCTTTTACTTTGTTGTTTTTCAAAAGAGCCATTAATTCAGCTTTAACAAAGTCCAAGGTTTCTTTCAAAATGGAACGGGAATCTACATAACGTTCGTTGTGCATCAAGAACGCCGGAATACGGAGAGTACCGGTTGGTAAGCCTGTAGCCGGATCGATGTTTTCATAGTTGTAATCTACGAACCAGTTAACGCTTGGGTCGCCCCAAATATCTACACGGGCGTTGTTCAAAGTAGCGATACCGGTCAACACAACGGAGGAACCGTCAGTCTGCACGGC
>NZ_SVCB01000081.1 GCF_015058545.1 Veillonella sp. | reverse complement strand
TTACGCGTTACTCACCCGTTCGCCACTAAGATCGATAGAAGCAAGCTTCCATCTCTCTCCGTTCGACTTGCATGTGTTAAGCACGCCGCCAGCGTTCGTCCTGAGCCAGGATCAAACTCTCCAAGATATCTTGGAGCTATTTGCTAGCTCGTTTTTCGTTGTTGTCAGCTTAACCGAAGTTATCTGACTTAGAATTTATTTGGTTGGTTTCGACGTTGTCTAAACCCGCACTCTGGCTATGTTCATTTCGTTAAAAATGATTACCTTACATTGTTCAGTTTTCAAAGATCTGCTTCATCGCTTTAACGCGACGTCTTATATAGATTATCACGTCATTAAGTTCATGTCAACCACTTTTTAAAAGTTTTTAAAGCATTTTTAATCAACACTTTTCAAACTATCTTGTTGGTTTTTGTCATGCCTTGTTGCAGCGACTTAATTAGTATATCCATTTGAAGGTTATTCGTCAACCCCTAATTTTTATTTTTTTTAAATTTTTAACCCATGCCAATGATATCGCTCACCGGCATGGGTTTTCTTATTAAGTCGAACTACCTATTTTTAGTTCATACTGCAGTTACGCCACCAATACTACATTAGTATCCGCTTGAATATGCCACGGCACCAAAAGCTGCCATTTGACCTTCACCTACTGCTTTAGCTACCTGTAGCGGTGTTCCCACTACATCGCCGGCAGCAAATAAGCCTTTAAAATTGGTTTCCATATGACGATTAACGGCCACTGCATTACCGTCAAGAATCACACCTTCTACCAAGTTTTCAGGCGGATACGTATCGCGTAAGAAGAATACGCCATCCACTGTTTTCATACCTTCATTCGTATGAATCGCCGTAACGGCCTTTTCACCTTCTACACTTTGCACAACGGCTTTCTTATGTACTACTACGGAAGCCGGCAAGCTGTCCAACCACTCACCGGGCAGTTGCAAAGCACCACCGATGTAGAGGTTCATGTTTTTAGCCAGGGAGGCCAACAATTCCACATCCTGCTGATAAGCCAATGTATTAATATATACGGCTATATCTTTGTCTTCAAAAAAGTGGCCGTCGCAGCTGGCGCAGTAACTCACACCGCGACCAAGCAAGGCACGCTCGCCAGGCACGGTTTTACTCATAGCTACACCGGTAGCTAAAATTACACTTTTTGCTTGGAACACATTGTCCGCCGTCATCAGTGTAAACGGTTCACCGATAAAAACGGATTGAACCCGTTCTTTCACAATAACCGGCTCATACGCCAATGTTTGCTCCAATAAATTTTCCATAAAGTCTATTCCGCTGATTGTCATAATCCCCGGAATATTATTAATCTTATGAGGCACGTCGTAATTTATCACCAAAGCCGGCGGCTTCAAACAATACTACCGACTTATTGTGAACACGTGCGGTTAAAGCGGCTGATAGACCGGCGGGACCGCCGCCTACAATAGCCACATCAAAAACTGCCATATCTGTCCCCTTGCATTTGAAATAGTAAAAAATGGCTGGCCACTTGCTATAACAAGTAGTCAGCCCATAAAAAATACCTTGACGGTGACCGCTCGGGGCGTAAAAGTATTTAATCCTTTACATCATAAAATTTAAAGCCTTGTGCTTCTGCTTGTTGTATTAATTTTTGTCTTAACGGAACTGCCTTTTTACCGGCAACCTGTTTGGTGAACGAATCTACACGACGATTCGTATCACGCATGTCATAATACTGTTCCATCTCTTCATCGTAATCTTCCAAAAGTTCAAGGTACGAGTCAAACACAGTATATGAATCATCAAATACATTAGCTTCACGAGGCATTCGCGGTTTTAATTGCGGCTTCTGATTAGGTACGCCAATACCGACACCTACTACCGGGAAGGTTAATTCCGGTAATTTTAAAAGTTCGATCATCTTAGGTACATTATTTAAGATACTGCCAAAGAAAACAGTACCAAAGCCACCAAGCTCTGCAGCTGCCACCATATTTTGAGCGGCTATGGCTGCATCCGTCCAGCCTTGGAAGAAACGATCACTATCACGTTCAATGTCACTCGTTATACCCTGTTCACGAGCTATGCGTGAGTTACGGTACGCATCGACTATAAAGATAAATAGTTCCGGTACCCGGGCGACATACTCTTGGTTGCAAACTTCCGCAATAGCCGCTTTCAATTCGGGATTTACAATGCGGATAATACTGAAGCTTTGCAGCCCCATACTGGTAGCCGTTCGTTTGGCAATATCCAGCAGTATGCTCAGTTGTTGTGGCGGCATAGGACTGGATTTAAACTCACGAATAGTACGATGATTTAATAAAACGTCAATAGGATTCATGGGATCGTCTCCTTTACTAAAATACATCGGCTGACAAAGTCAGCGAATTGTATTTTACCACAGATTTCCATCATATTGCATATCAAAAAAACTACACATTATGACAAAAATCATACTTATACTGTAAAAATCATTCAATATCGATACTATATCTGCCCCAGTATCTAATATCGAAGTTTCTCTTTTTACAGTACCATTATTTAGTAGGCTTGTCTAGTCCTCAAATAATTGATAAAAGAATCCCTTATTTAGACAATTCCCTGCTTCCTCCCCAAAAGCCGCCTGCTATTATTCTTAATTCACATATTAAATTTCACGATCATGAATACTATACTTAGAATATAACTAATGCATGTTTAGATGTCAAGTAATATATTGTCATGCATAAATCATCAACAAATACTCATACTTATTTGCATTTATACGGTAAATCGGCCGTTTTCTTTAATTTTTTATACAATAAATGGCATTCGTGAAACAAAAATTGCCTAAATGTCCATAATTTGCTATACTACATGTATGGTAACGAAATTTATATTTCAGTTTTCAATTCTAAGTTTTAAATTAAAAAGGAGTCCATTCACATGAAACTTCAATTAACAAAACATTTAACCCGCGGTCTTTTAATTGCAGCCTTGGCAGTAGGCTTCACCGGTTCTGCTTTAGCCGCTGCACCGGCTGATACAGATGCCCAAATCCACGTAAGCGCTACCGCTACTCGCTCCGTAGCACCAAGCTATGCCATTCTTCGCTTAGGTATTACCAGCGAAGCTTCTACCGTAGGGGCTGCTAAAACAACTAATGATCGCGTTATGAGTGATTTAATTGCTCGTCTTGCTAATATCGGCATCACAAAAAACAACATTCAAACATCCTATTTCTCCGTAAATCCTAACAACAATAATTATTATCCTGCCCGTGACAATCGTGACGCAAAACAGGAAACTACTTATACTGTATCCAACAATGTAGCTGTTCGCATCAATGATATGAGCAAAATCAGCCAAGTTATCGATAATGCGGTAGCGGCCGGCGCAAACAACATTCAATCCCTTAGCTTTGAAGCTGATGTAGACCAAGCTTTAAATGACCAATTGACCGCTGAAGCTGTTAAAAAAGGTCGTCATCAAGCAGAAGTGATTGCCGGTGCTTTAGGTCAACAGTTGGGCGGTATTAAAGACGCTTCTGTAGGCGGCACTAACACTTACACTATGGAAAGCTCCATGCGTCTTTATAAAGCATCCGATATGCTTGGTTCTTCTACGCCGGTAGAACAAGGTGACATCACCGTAAGCAAAAATGTAGATTTAACATTCTATGTTCGTTAATCTACTTCACATAGTGAATCTATTTAAATAACTACATAAAAACTAAAGCCGAGTTCCACGGAACTCGGCTTTTTTCGTGTCTGTATATGCTGCAAATTGAGCATATAAGCATATATTTACTTTATTTATAGCTCTATTTAATTATGAGTGACTAACCACAGAGTGACAAAACAGCTATTACTCTTCCGGCACGATACCCACATGAACAGCTACGATACCACCGGTCAATTCGTAATAAGTCGCGTCCTTATACCCCACTTCGTTAAAGTATTCAAGTACTTTAGACTGATGTGGATAACGACGCAAAGACTCAGGTAACCAGGCATAGGATGACTGATCTTTACTTAATTTGCCCAACACAGGCAAGATTTTTTCAAAATACGCATAGTATAACTGTTTAAATCCAAAAACAGTAGGCTTAGCCAATTCTAAAGTTACTACACGGCCGCCCGGTTTAACAACACGCTTCATTTCACTGAGGGTTTTAATAATATCCGGCACATTACGCAACGCAAACGCGCTCATGGCGCAATCGAAAATGTTGGCTTCATAGGGTAAATTCATAGCATCCCCTTCTACTAAATTTACCTTATCGAGTAAGCCGGCCTGATTCAAACGAACTTCACCCTGGGCCAGCATTTCCGGACTGAAATCCAAGGCTTCAATATGAAGACTCGGCATTTGGCGCAATGCTTCTTTCGTCAGCATCCCCGTGCCGCACGCAACGTCTAAAATATTCATATTTTCAGTTAATGCCATTTTTTCAACGGCAAAACGGCGCCAATACGAATCTTGGTGAAAGCTCAACAATGAATTCATAAGGTCGTAATGCTTTGCTATATGTGAAAAAACGCCTTGTACATATACTTCCTTTTCCGCATGATTGGAAAAGCTTAATGACTGCTCTCTTGTATTCCCTTGCATATCTTCTTCACGCACAATCTAGTTTAAACCTACATACCTACCATAATGCGCTATCAATCGTCCGACTAACTACAATTTACTGCCATTTCAAACTATAATTAATCGATTAATAAATCCTCTATTATATTATTGTACCATATAACCCATTTATATTTGATGATTCTTTTCATTATAATGTGTTTCTATAGTATAACTAATAGTTCTCCATTTTGTAAAGTAATTGTGAGCACTAAAAAATCGATAAATAAGGTCAAACATTTTATTTTAAAATATATTTTTCAAAATACACTAATTTTATTCAAATTGCCTCTTGATATTATTTGTTGTCCGTATTATAATGACATATGTCCATTACAAATGCATTATTTTGAGTGTCTAAGGAGAGATTATTATGAAAGCAATTTTACAAGTGTTTAACCGAGTCAAACTGATTTATCAAATCATGATAGGGCTGGTCATCGGTATTTCTGTGGCCCTGATTAATCCGGCTGTTGGTAAAGACTTGTCACTGCTGGGGATTATCTTTGTAGGCGCCTTAAAAGGGATTGCACCATTATTGGTATTCTTCCTTGTTATTGCTGCCGTTTGCCGCCATCGGGCCGATCAAAAAACCGGCATGAAAAAAATCATCGTCATGTATATGGTGGGCATGTTCTTATCCGCATTAATTGCTGTTTTTGCCAGCTACCTCTTCCCGGCCACTCTACATTTAGTGACTGCAGCTGAAGATGCCAAAGCTCCGCAAGGCATCGCGGAAGTATTGATTACTTTATTACGTAATATCGTAGATAATCCGCTTCATGCTATCATGACCGGTAACTATATCGGTATTTTAGGTTGGGCCGTTGTCATAGGTTTTGCCCTTCGTCATGCAACGGAAGAAGTAAAAAGTGTATTCGTAGGAATTTCCGATGCCATTACTATGGTCGTACAATGGGTTATCCGCTTGGCTCCATTCGGTATTATGGGTCTCGTTGCCGAATCTATTTCCACCAGCGGTATTGAAGCATTAGTTGAATACGCTGTATTATTAGGTACTTTATTGGGTAGCATGTTCTTCGTGGCGTTAGTTGTAAATCCAATCATTGTTTACATTGTTATGCGTCGTAATCCGTTCCCGCTTACTTTTAAATGTTTACGTGAATCCGGTATTACTGCCTTCTTCACCCGCAGTTCCGCTGCCAATATTCCGGTTAACATGAATATGGCCAAACGCCTCGGCTTATCCCCTGATACGTATTCTATCGCGATTCCTTTAGGGGCAACCATTAACATGGCCGGTGCTGCTATTACAATTACCATTATGACATTGGCAGCCGTTAATACCCTTCATATTCCGGTTGATTTTGCTACCGCTATCCTATTAAGTATTATTGCCACTATCGGCTCCTGCGGTGCATCCGGTGTTGCCGGCGGTTCCCTCTTGTTAATTCCGCTTGCTTGTAGCTTATTCGGTATCTCCAATGATATTGCCATGCAGGTAGTTGGTGTAGGTTTCATCATCGGTGTTCTTCAAGACTCCACAGAAACTGCCCTTAACTCGTCCACGGATATTCTCTTCGTGGCGGCTGCCGATTTTGCCGAACACGGCTATCCTGAAAATCTCAATGAAGATCAATCTAAAGTAGTAGCCAATAAAACAATCGAAGCATAAATAGTTAAATAGTTATCATTTCTATCACCTACACAAAAAGGATGACTGTTCCTCAGCAGAGGAACGGTCATCCTTTTATTTCATCCGATAAACCTATTTTAAAGCTCTATCAGTGTTTTACCGCCGCTTTAACCGTGAATATTTTCAGTACCCGTATAGCTATGCTCCGGTGTAATTGTCACTACATAAGACGGATCCATGGCCTGCAAAATATTCGTAATTGATTTAGCAATCACATCCATACGTTGACGATCGTCGTAAGGTACAACCAAGTCAAATATGATATGTAATTTATCATCACTTTGCACCGTTCGCAAATCATGAAGGCTCAATTTCTCATCATACGCCTTAATAACCGAGTGAATCTTATCATATAAAGCCATAGATTCTTTCGTGATTAAAAGTGGATCCATATGAATCGTCAACTGAATATATAACTGTTTACGCGCATCTCGTTCAATGCGGTCAATCAAATTATGACTTTTTATAACATCTTCTTTCGCATCGACTTCCACATGAATGCTGGCAAAAACATGGCCCGGGCCATAATCATGAATCATCAAGTCATGAATACCTAAAACGCCCGGATAGGATTTTACAAAATTGGCAATATCATTAACCATTTCAGGACTCGGTTCATTGCCCAACAAACGATTGATGGCATCGGACAATACATGATAACCTGCACGAGCAATCATTAAAGATACGATAGCGCCTAAATACCCGTCAATAGGAAAATCTAAAAGCCCACCTACCAAAAGACCTACCGTAATGCCTAAAGTTGCCCACACATCGGATAAACATTCCAAACCGTTGGCCTGCAAAATCGGTGAATTAATACGAATCCCCACATTTTTGAAGAAAGTGTAGAGCCAAACCTTTAGGCTCATGGCACATAGCATCACAACGAAAGCTAACACCGAAAACTCAACCACTTGCGGGTTCATAATTCTATCGAAGGCTTCCAAAAACAATTGCGTTGCCAAAACAAATAAGAGTATGGAAAAACCAATAGATAACAGATATTCGATTCGACCATGGCCATAGGGATGTTCCTGATCTGCTTGCTTAGCGGAAAAACGGAAGCTAAAAAAAGATATCGCCGAGCCGCCCGCATCAGCCACATTATGGATACCATCACTAATCATGGCAATGGATCCAACCAGTAATCCGACTACAATTTCACCTATACAAATAATTAAATTCGTAATAATACCTACAAGACTTGTTAAATTACCATATCTTGTTCGCACCGTCGGTGCCTTCACACTGTCATAATCTTTAACAAACCATCGTATTAACTGTTCTTGCATATATTGCCACCCACCAATTTTAAACCTTTAAAATCATACACATAACTCAAAACACATCAACATTAAGCACGAAACGATGCCCTAAAATGCGTCGTACACCGTCAATTATTTGACCTTCGCACTCAGCTCTCAATGAATAATCATTATTCACTTAAGATAGTATATACCATTTCTCAATGATTATCAATATGTATTTTTGTAAAAAATACCCTCCTCAAGAAACGCATTATAAAAAGTTTGTAAATAAAACATCTACTATATAATACGCCTCATTAAGGAGGGTTTCAAATTATATTATGTGTTTAAAATATTGAATTTTTGAATTTTAAAGTTCGGCTTACCAACGATGCTCATAGTATACCTGAGTCCACATTACCACTTCCGAAAGAGCCGGATGCGGAGCCATAGTTTCGCCCACAGTTTTAACGGAATGAGGATCCATTTTACGAACCAAACCTTCCGTGCGCAACTGTTTAGTTAAAGCAGACCCGATTTCTTCGTTAATTGGCGTTAATGGTGTATCGCCGCTGTTCATGAGGTTAACGTATGGTTGGAACAAAATAGACGCTTGTGGCCCAATTACGTGAACCCCTAAGATATTATTCGTCTTAGTATCTACTACGATTTTTACAAAACCGTCGTTTTCATCACCCGGATTAAAGCCCATAGCAAAACCCTTTGCAGAAGAAGAATAGAAATTCTTGCCGGTTTTTACACTGTAACCCTGTTCAATCGCTTCTTTTTCAGTAAGGCCTACATGACCTACTTGAGGATAGGTATAGGTTACAGCGGGGATTACATCATAGCGAGCCCAACGGAAATCCTGCGGCGACGTTGCATGATACAAATTATGAGCAATAATATCCGCTTCATAGTTGGCCTTATGACGGAATGGTGCTTCCCCGTTCACATCACCCATAGCATAAACGCCGTCAACCGACGTTTCCAAAAATTCGTTAGTTACAATCCAGCCGCCACGTTTTGTCTTGATGGAAGTATTTTCCAATTTCAATTCTTCCGTAGCCGGTTTGATACCGGACGCCATGAGGATTTCTTCCCCGCGCACTTCACGAATTTCACCGGTTTTACGGTCACGAATTACGACAACTTTTTCGCCATTTTCAACACGTACTTCTTCCGGTTCCTGATTCAAAATGACTTCAATACCCAAACGAGTCAAGTCTTTATAGATTTGTTCGGAAATTTCTTCGTCTTCTTTAGGAAGTAGACGCACATTATGTTGAATTAAAGTTACTTTCGTACCGGCCGCTGCAAATACATGAGCAAACTCGGTACCGATAGGGCCGCCACCCATAACAACCAAGGATTTAAACGGTTTATTCGGATATTTATCACCGAAGAGGCTTTCACTGCTCATATAGCCCGCTTCTTCCAAACCTTTAAGCGGATTAATCTTAGTATGACCACCTACGCCCAATACGATAATCGGTGCGGTAATTTCTTCGGTCACTTCACCACTGTTCATGGTAACTGTCAAAACTTTATCTTTTACAAAAGTAGCGGCACCGCGATACAAATCAACATTATCGAACTTATCGTAGTAAGCTTCAACACCCTTGCTTTCATCGATTTTTTGCCAAACTCGTTTGGACATCAAATCCCAATCAATAGTAGCCGGTTGTACCTGCACACCGATTTTAGGCAATTCCTCGATTTCACGAACCGCATCAGCTACGGTAACCATTACTTTAGTCGGAATGCAACCGCGAGTCAAGCAAGTACCGCCAAATTTGCCTTTCTCAATAATAGCTACTTTCTTACCTTTAGCTATGGCTGCGTCGGCTACAATAGAAGCGCCGCCCGTGCCGATAACAATAAGATCATATGTCTTCATATTAAAACCTCCGTTTTAAATATTTTATGATTTACAATCAATAATTATAATCAATTACTTTATAACCTATTATATCATATCGATACATATAAATAAAGAGATGTATACATTAATTATTTCAAGTAATTTTGGAATTATATAGATGTTGATTTATATGTAAAAACTCTCTGTACCGGTACTTTATAGCGAGTTTTTGTACCAACATACAGAGAGTTTTCACAGAGGCTATATCAAGTCAATATTCAAATTATATAGACCTTTATGAGGTCCGAACCGGGTATACCGAATTGAATCTTAAAGTATATCCTCTTATATCAAATTATGACCGAGAACAAAATTAAATATCGAGGTCTACAACAGCTTCTACAGCTTCCAATAAAGTACCGTCAGCAACAATGGCTGTTACTTTTTCTAATTCTTTGAACATTTCAATGTCTTTATCATAGTCGATAAATTTATTGGATTCACGTACTGCTTTATAAGCAGCGGCTGTGCCTACACCTAATTGACCGCTGTCTTCGCGTAAATCAATAGCCTGACAAGCTGCCAAGATTTCGGTTGCCACTACACGGCGAACATTTTCAGCAATTTCCCCTGCCTTACGACCGGCATGAGCACCCATGCTTACCAAGTCTTCCTGGTTTTCACAAGAAGGAATGGAGTCAACGGAAGCCGGATGAGCAAGTACTTTATTTTCACTTACTAAGGCAGCCGCTGCATACTGAGTAATCATGAACCCGGAGTTTAAGCCGGAGTGTTTAACGAGGAATGATGGGAAACCGCTCAACGAATTATTGAGAAGACGTTCCAAACGACGTTCCGAAATATTAGCAATTTCTGCTAAGCCGATGCCGAGGAAATCGAATGGTAATGCCATCGGTTCACCATGGAAATTACCACCGGAGATTACATCGCCATCCGGTAAAATAATCGGATTATCGGTTACGGAGTTAATCTCAATATCTACTTTTTCTTTTACAAAAGCCAACGCATCTTTGGAAGCACCATGAACTTGCGGTACACAACGTAAAGAGTACGGATCTTGTACACGTAATTCACCTTGCTGTGTAATATAGGTACTGCCTTTAAGTAATACGCGCATATTATGAGCCGTATCTAATTGGCCTTTATGAGGACGAATCGTATGAATGCGTTCATCATAGGCGTTAATAATACCACTCATAGCTTCAGCCGATAAGGCCGCCGCTACGTCGCTTAATTTTAACAAGCACATACCTTCCCAAAGAGCCAAGGCCCCTACGGCTGTCAAAACAGGAGTACCGTTAATGAGTGCCAAACCTTCTTTAGCTTGTAGGGCAATAATAGGGATGCCCGCTTTATCCATAGCTTCTTTACCGGTCAAAAGCTGACCTTCATATTCCGCATCACCAAGGCCAAGCATAGGCAATACCATATGAGATAACGGTGCCAAATCGCCCGATGCACCAAGAGAACCTTTTTCAGGGATATACGGATGAACACCTTTATTAATCATGTTGATTAACGTTTCCAAAGTTTCCAAACGAATACCTGAGTACCCTTTTACCAATGCATTAGCACGAATGAGCATCATCGCACGAGTTGCTTCACGGCTGAATGGTTTACCGAAGCCACAGGAGTGGGTACGGATTAAGTTTTCCTGTAACTGCGAGCAATCTTCTTTGGAAATATGCACGCGGCATAAGGAACCGAAACCGGTGGTTATACCATATACAACCGAATTGCTGTTTACAATATTATCTACGATGGCACGTGATTTTTTGATGCTTTCTATAGCTGATTCTGCCAATTTGATTTTAGCATCATAGCGAGCAACCGCTACTAATTCAGCTAAAGTAAGATCATGACCTGTCAAAACAACTTCTTTTATGGATTTTACGGCTTTAATCATACGTTACATCTCCTATTACATCAATTTACTACGTCTATTTACATTGACCCGACATTCTTTGTTATTATAAACTGCTGAGAAAAACACAATTAACTGCGATTACCTGTTAACCAAGCATTAAAGCACCGATAACGCCGCCTACAAAGAGCGTAATATCGTAGAAAATAAAGGTTGGTACACAAGTATCCCAAATATGATTATGCTGACCGTCCGCATTCAAACCGGATGTCGGTCCCAATGTGGAGTCAGATGCAGGTGAACCGGCGTCGCCTAAAGCAGCTGCGATACCAATTAAAAGGATAATGGCAGGAACACCAAAACCTAATTCAAAGCCCATTGGAATATAAATGGAGGCAATAACCGGAATCGTACCGAAAGAAGTACCGATACCCATGGTAATCAATAAACCAACGGCTAACATAAGAATAGCGCCGGCCATTTTAGTATCAATTACGGAAGTTGTTGCTTCTACTAAAGTTTGAACCGATTGAGTTTCACGAAGTACGTTGGCATAACCGGCCGCAACGAGCATTACAAATGCGATGAAGCCCATCATGCGAACACCACCGTCCATCATAAGGTCCATATCTTTCCATTTAATACAACCGGTAAGTAACATAACTAAGAGACCGCACATGGCCCCGATTGGTAAGGATTGGAAGTAAAGCTGAGCGCCAAAGGCAACAGCAGCACCCAATAAAGCCAACCAGCATTCTTTAGTCATAGTAACATCAT
This sequence comes from Veillonella sp., assembly GCF_015058545.1. Taxonomy (GTDB): domain Bacteria; phylum Bacillota; class Negativicutes; order Veillonellales; family Veillonellaceae; genus Veillonella_A. The sequence continues at coordinate 4,456 of NZ_SVCB01000081.1, read as the reverse complement.
CCGGATTTTCATCGGCACCGATAACCGGTAAATCTTCATAATGTCTGTCGCGAGCGTAGAAGAATACGGCAAGAACAAGACCTACCAACATGGAAACGCCGCCGATCCACATAACGGCTGAAATATCCTGAATGGAAACATCTACACCGTTTGCTACCATTTGGTCTTTAATAATTGTCATAAATAAGAGACCGAAACCAACCGGTAAGCTTACATACGGTGCTTTAAGACCGAATGTTAAGGCACAGGCTACAGCACGACGATCCAAATTCATATGATTCATTAATACCAAGAGTGGCGGAATCAAAATAGGAATGAATGCAATGTGTACAGGAATCAAGTTCTGAGAGAAACAAGCTACAAAGGCAATTAAGAATACAAAGGCGATTTTCTTATTCCCTACTACTTGCGTAATTTTACGGGATGCAACACCGGCCAAACCGGAACGACCGATAGCTACTGCCAAGGCACCTAACAAAATATAACTCAAAGCTGTTTCAGAGTTACCACCCATACCGTTAATGAGCGATCCTACGGTGTCTTCAATAGACATCCCGCCGATTGTACCGGCTACTATAGCAGCCACAATTACGGCTAACAGAACGTTCATTTTAAGCAAACAAATGATTGACATGACAATAACTGATACCACTATCGGGTTCATTAAAATATCCATACAGTTTCAACTCCTTTGCTAACCTTTCAAAATCAGTAAAGTAAATGTGTCCGGTCTGAGTAAATATTTACTTTTTTATAGTATACTTTAAATTTGTCGTAAAATAGTCAAAGTTTTTCAAACCTCAAAATTTTGTCATTAAGTATCAAATAGAATAATCTGAAAAAAGTCCGTGAAAATAAGCCCCCGTCAATTTTAAAATCGACATTTTCCAGACGATTTTTATCATGTTAAAATGCTAAATCACAAAACAGAAAAAGAGATTGTAACAAAAATCCCAAATTCCACTTGGAACTTCATTACAATCTCCTTAAACTTACGAAGCTTCATTCATAGCTTCTAATTTTGCTCTTTCATAGGTATCACGGTATAAATCCAAATAGCGTAAAGCACGACCGCTATACATGCCGATACTGCCGCGATAACGCTTATTAACTTCGGATTGCGGATATTCATGCTTAATTAAAGCAATGGCCATATTCACATATCCTACTTCCTGCGGATTATTCATTATCGTTAATTTTGCCATCGCTTCATCAATGTACTTCAAGGCGCCTTCTTGATTGCCTTCGCGCATAGCTAACAAGGCCAAGTACGATTCAACGATTGGACGACGCCAATAGAAGTCATAGCGATTAAAGAATTCATAAGCCTGTTCAAAATAAACTTGTGCTTTGTCAAACTGCCCTAAATTATAGGCCGCAATGCCCGCATTACAGGAAAATACCACCCAGGAACTGTAAGCCTGTTGGTCATTACAAATAGCTAACGCTTTATCATAATACTCAATGGCTTCTTCAAATTGCCCGCGGCCGCGACGGATTTCGCCGATATAATTATAGGCTGCCGCAATATTTAAGGCATAACGACGCGCCACCGTTTGCGTTACCATAAACGTGGCAATAGATTCATTGAGAAGTCGTTCCGCTTCTTCAAAGTCACCTTGCATAATCATATTTAAGCCTTTAAGACGTAAGAATATCCCTACTTCCTTATGGTAGTTACATTCTACGGCCAAATCCAAAGCAATTTCCAAATAGTTTTTCATTTCATTGGTATTGCCTGTTTGGATATCATAGTAAATCATCTGTTTATACCCCATGAGAGTATAATCGCGATTACGCATTTCAGAGGCTTGTTCAATCAAGTCAAGAATATAGCGAACCCCTTTTTCATATTTGCCTTCACGAATGAAATAACGCCCGATTAAGTGCAAATACATAAGTTCCAAATTCTTCACTTCCGTTGTAGCACCGCAAGTTTCACGAATGCGTTCCATCATTTTATCCACATCACTCAGATATTGTAAGGTATCCGCTTCCGTAAAATAACTGGCCCCACCGGTCTGCATTGGTTCGGACAGACTGAGTACCGGGAAGAGTTCATGACTAAAGTTCAAGTAATACATGAGCCCTTTCAGTTTATAGTGCCCCATTTTAACCAATTCGCCGGCCTGTTCATAGTGATATTCCAAATGCTTATAAATCACTACGTCCTTTTTGGAGTGAGTTAAGCGTTTTTCTCTTAAGGATCCCAAATAACCATGCAATATTTTCCATTTTTCCGGTGACAATTGCTGTTGAATAAATTCTTTTAACTTCTGCTGACTGATTTCATATAAAACATCCGCTTGTTGTGAAAACGGCGTTATCATATTCTTCGCTTCCAACGCTTCCAAATATTCCAACAGGCGTAAGGTGTCCATTTTCATATATTCGCTGATCATGGAAATCGGCGCACCATTATAAAACAGCGAAATAAAATCAATAATTTTCTGCTGCTCTTCCGTTAAGGATAAATAATTGGCCTTAAACAAGGTTGCCATATTATTAGTCAATTTATCTAAACTGCCTGTAGTCTTAAGCGAATTTAAACATTCATTGAGTAAAAATAAATTACCTTCTGTTTCCAATTGTAATTTGTTAATTAAATTTGCATCTGTAGGAATATTTAAACCGGCCGCTTCCACATATTGCTGAATATCTTTCTTGGATAACGGATTTAGCTGTGTTACATGAAGACGTTTATAGACTGCAATAGACGTGATAAAATGTTGGAAATCTTTTTCACGAGAATCGCGGCCCGTCATAAGGAACAGAATCCGGTCCGATTGTTTGCGCAGGATTAAACTGCTCAAGAGGGACAAACTGAGCTGGTCCATCCACTGAATATCTTCAAATACAATAATTAATTTTTTATTGGCCGATGCCACATCCAGCACGGTTGACAAAGTATGAAAGATAGAATCAAACTTCAAGATATCCTTAATTTCCACCAAACCTAAATCGCGATCAATACTCATGTCCATTTGTGGGAACAGCGTATATAAGCGGTTAAGCTCAAAATCAGGAATCATCGTTCCGTTTTCTTCCAATAATTTAACAAGGCCATTTACAATTTCTGTCCACGGATGCAGTAAAAAATTACGTTCCAACTGATAACAATTAGTCTGAATAACCGTCACTTCATCCTGTAAGCTGTCGAGCGCAATATCCTTAAGCGTCGTTTTACCGCTCCCCGCATCGCCTAATAAAATCAATGCTTCACCGGCACGACCACGCATAAAGGACCAAATGTGAGCCGTCATATCTTCCAACTCTTTTTCGCGGCCAATGGGAATCGCTATACGATGAGAGCGGTTCTGGAATTTCTTCTCTTCCTGTTGCAGCGCATCTTTAATAATGGCATCAATATCGGCCAAAGCATCGGACTGCATATCCCCTTGGAAAAGCTCTTTCATTTCTTCGTAGAGCTCCATAGCCTGCTGCATCTTACCCTGTTCGCAATAAGCGCGCAGTACGATAGCATACACATTCTCATCATACGGATTCTGAGCTATCAAAAGCTGACCATGCTGTTCAATTGTATTGTAGTCTTTTTCGGACACGGCAATCTGCAATTTTTCGGCAATAGCATCCATATATAGATTTTTTAACCGACTTCTTTCGGCTAAGTACCAATCTTCATATTCCACGGAATCTTTGATGAAAAAGCCCTGCAAAAATTCCCCCTTATATAAATCCAGTTGGCCTACCGGATCGGCTTCGAACAGTTTGCTGTCAATTTCCACATCCACCGCCGGATTGACTTTAATAATCGCTTTACGCGGTGAAATAAATGTATCGGCACCCAGTATTTTCTTTACTTCGTAAATTGCATTGCGGAGATTTTTGCGAGCTACCGCATCCGGTTTATCAGCCCATAAAATACCGCTTAATTCATCACGCATAACGGTCCCGCGCACCAGAATGTAATAAACTAATGCATTGACCTTATTATAGGGGAAAAATACCTCTTCCCCATCCTTGAGAATCTCAGGAGTTCCCAAAAAACGCACTACCAATTTTGCTGCCATAATAATCCCTCTGCCTGTATTGTTATTTTATGACATTCATTTGCGTCAAATGCTAACGTCAAAAAAAACGTCAAACTTTTTAATCTAAAATTTCACGTTGCTTCCATCTTGTGAAATCTTTTTTTGCCACTTTTTATTATACAATAAAGCAATAGATAAAACACGCCAATGAATCAATTTTTCGCAAAATTCATATAGCAATTATGCATAATAAATGGTTTTTTATCGGCCATATGTCATTGAGCCATATCGGGACTGAAACGTACACAAAAAAAAGCAGCATTGCTAAACTATTAATGGTTCTATAATTTATTTTGGGGCGCTAAAGAGAAACGCTAGTTGCGTGTCCTCTTGGCGCCTACTTTTTTTTGCACAAAAAAAGATATATTGAATAAAATCCGATACAATAAAGGTGCTAACAATTA
>NZ_SVCB01000080.1 GCF_015058545.1 Veillonella sp. | reverse complement strand
TCCTTCCTCAAAGTGCATAGACTCTTTAGCGCCCCAAAATTTGACAAAGAGCCAAAAATAAGCCGCCCTAAGGCGGCTTATAAGAGCCCCACCATGCCGTATATATACCGTGTTTTGATCCTGCGATAGCAGGTGGGTGCCCTCCTCGTAATCTTACTGTCCTTCATCAGGCATAGTGCCAATACAAGAGTCCAGGCTCCCGATGTAATAGTGTTGGCTCAAAACTACGATACCACACGCACACAGCAGGGGGATTCTTTACTATTATATTAACAAAATCAGCCGTTTATTTCAAGGTCTTGAAACAAACGACTGATATAGATTTAGCATATATCAAGCAGAAGTAGACCAAAAAGTACTAGCGGTCATACTTTTTTTTACCAAAAACTTGATTTTACACTAACTTTTCTTTTTCCGTATCGGTTTTAATGTGAAGTTCACGCAACTGTTTTGGCGCAACTGTAGACGGAGCCTGGCTCATGAGGTCGGCCGCACTCTGTGTCTTAGGGAACGCAATTACGTCGCGGATGGATTGACGTTTAGCCATGAGCATTACCAAACGGTCAAGACCGAAGGCACAACCGCCGTGTGGAGGTGCCCCGAACTGGAAGGCATCCAACATGAAACCGAATTTGCTGCGGCTTTCTTCTTCCGTAAGGCCGATAGCTTTGAATACTTTTTCCTGTACATCGGATTGGTAAATACGGATACTGCCGCCGCCGATTTCAACGCCGTTCAATACCATATCATAGGCGATGGCTTTAACGGATGCAGGATCGGATTCTAATTTATCCATATCTTCGGCACGAGGTGAAGTGAACGGATGGTGCATAGCCACATAACGTTTTTCTTCTTCATCGTATTCGAACATTGGGAAGTCGGTTACCCAAGTGAAGGCCAATTTGTTTTCGTCGATAAGGTTCATACGACGACCCATTTCAAGACGAAGTTCACCCAAAGCTTTGGCTACCACAGCCGGTTTGTCCGCAATCATGAGTACCAAGTCGCCCGGTTTAGCCTGCATTTTTTCACCAATGGCACGGATAGTATCTTCACCCAAGAATTTCATAATCTGGGATTTGATAGTGCCGTCTTCGTTAAAGCATGCCCAAGCAAGGCCTTTAGCACCGTACTGACCAACATAGTTTACGAGGTCATCAAGTTCACGACGCGGAATGCCTGCATCGCCAGGTACTACAATACCTTTAACCATACCACCGTTGTCAATCACGGAGCGGAACACTTTGAATTCCGTCGTGCGAACCAAGTCGGTTACATCGGTGAATTCCATGCCGAAACGAAGGTCCGGTTTGTCGGAACCGTATTTGTCCATGGCTTCATCCCAAGTGATGCGCGCCATCGGAATCTGAACATCAATGTCCATCGTTGTTTTGAATACATGGTGAATCAAGCCTTCCAAGGTTTCCAGAATCTGTTCTTGGTCGATGAAGCTCATTTCCAAGTCGAGCTGGGTAAATTCAGGCTGACGGTCGGCACGTAAGTCTTCATCACGGAAACAACGAACGATTTGGAAGTATTTTTCATAACCGGCTACCATCAAGATTTGTTTAAAAATCTGAGGAGACTGTGGCAATGCATAGAAAGAACCAGGGTTCACGCGGGACGGTACCAAGTAGTCACGAGCCCCTTCCGGTGTACTCTTCGTAAGCATTGGTGTTTCAATTTCGAGGAAATCACGGGAATCCAAGAAGTCACGCATAGCCTTAGTCACACGGTGACGAAGGATTAAGTTGCGCTGCATTTCCGGACGGCGAAGATCCAAGTAACGATATTTTAAGCGGATATTTTCATCAACGTCAATATTGTCTTGAATATAGAACGGTGGTGTTTTGGACGCATTGAGTACGCGAAGTTCTTCGCAGTACATTTCATAACGACCGGTAGCCAAATTAGGGTTGATGGCATCTGCATCACGTTCCGTAATTTTACCGCGAACACAAAGTACGTATTCACTACGTACATCTTCCGCTTTGTGGAAAGATTCTAAATTATGATCAGGGGATGCTACGACCTGAACTACGCCGGAGCGGTCGCGAAGGTCGATAAAAATCAATCCGCCATGGTCACGACGGCGTTCTACCCAACCGCAAAGGACAACCTCCTTACCTACTTGTTCTTCGCTGATAGTACCGCAACCATGTGTGCGGTGCAATCCTTGCATTGTTTCCATTCTTGTCATCCTTTCACTAGTGAAGTTACTCGTGCCAATACATCCGTAAAGGCTACGGTTTCCTGCTCGCTGCTTTCCATGTCGCGAATAATCGCTTCACCGCGAGCTAATTCATCATCACCCACTATAATAACATATTTTGCATTAATTTTGTTAGCATGTTTTAACTGGCTCTTCATACTTTTACCTTCGCCGTCCATAGCCGCCTTAATATAGGCTTTATGAAGGTCGTTAACCAATTTAAAACCGGCTACCTGTGCTTCTTCGCCTAAAGCAACTACAAACACGGACGGATCAATCGTTTCTTCCGGTAATAAACCTTGCTTTTCAAGGGCCAACAAGAGACGTTCGATGCCCATGGCAAAACCCACAGCCGGCGTATGCGGACCATCCAATTCTTCTACGAGACCGTCATAACGACCGCCACCGGCTACGGCACTTTGAGAACCGAGCGGTGCATACTGTACTTCGAAAGCTGTCTTCGTGTAGTAATCCAAACCGCGTACCAAACGAGGGTTTACAACATAATTAACATTCGCTGCGGTCAAGAATTTCTGGAGCTGATCGAAGTGGTCGGAACATTCCTGACATAAGTTTTCATGAATTTCAGGGGCCCCAACGGATAAAGCTTTACAAGTTTCTTCTTTGCAGTCCAAAATGCGAAGCGGGTTCTTATATAAACGAGCTTGGCAATCCGGGCAAAGTTGATCTTTTTTAGGTTCAAAGAAGGCAATTAACTTTTCACGGTAAGCGGGACGGCAATTCGGACAACCTACGGAGTTAACCTGTACGCTTAAGTCCTTAAGGCCGAAGTCGTTAAATAATTGCAACACCATCAAAATTACTTCGGCGTCAGTTGCCGGAGCCTGCGTACCCAATACTTCCACACCGAATTGGTAGAACTGGCGATAACGACCGGCCTGTGGTTTGTCATGACGGAACATCGGTCCGATGTAGAACCATTTCGTCAAGTTTTCCTGGCCGTATACTTTGTTTTCTAAATAGGCGCGTACGGCGGATGCCGTATTTTCAGGACGCAACGTATAAGTCTGTTCTTTTTTGTCGCCTGTCGGGAATGTGTACATTTCCTTCTGAACTACGTCGGTTGTTTCACCGATACCACGCAAAAACAAACCTGTTTCTTCAAACATAGGTGTACGAATCTCGTCAAATCCGTACGCTGCGCAAATACGGCGAATTTTGTCTTCCACATAGCGCCAATTACCAATTACATTAGGTAATAAGTCTTGTGTACCTCTAGGCTTTTGAATTCCCATATTTTTATCCCTCCCAAAACTTTTTGCATAATCGACTGCGCTTTTCAAGCAGTGCTGATAAGGTATCAATATAAACGGATACATCTTTAGGCATATGCTGTTGTAATTGCCGATATTCCGGAGCGCGCATCCATTTAGAGGAGCTACCCGGACCAACGGATAATATGCTCTGCCGTTCTTCCATAATCCGAATATTATATTCACAAATATACCCCGGCAAAGTATAGCCGATATTTTCAGTCTGGCTCGTCATATATTGTTGACGATACACATAATAAGGCACATAACCGGCCGCCTCAAGGCGCTCTTTACTGCGCGCCACCATTTCTTCCACGGCAGCGGCTTCCGGCATGGCCTCGCGACCTACACCGTCATAAAGCGGACTGCCCCGCTTCAATGCCAATGTATGAATTGTAACATTTTCAGGCCGTGCCTGACAAACATAATCTAGATTTTCTTCCATGTGCGAAATAGTCTGATACGGTAAGCCCGCAATAAAGTCCATATTCACGGAAAAATTCGTATAAGAACGCACATAGGCATATAATTCTTTAATAGCCGCAGCCGTATGACCGCGCCCGACAGCTTTTAAAATATCATCGTGCATACTCTGCGGATTGATGCTGATTCGGTTAACCCCCAGTTTAGCCATAGTCGCAAGCTTATGAGGCGTCACCGAATCAGGCCGCCCCGCTTCCACCGTAAATTCACTGTTTTCACGATGAAGCTTGGCCAAGGCTGCCAAGGCTGTTGCAAAATCCTCATCACCTAAGCTCGTTGGTGTACCGCCACCCATGTACACCGTGGCAACTTGTAAGCCATATGCCTCAATAAGGCCTTTAAGCTGCGTTGCATCGTTTACAAAGGCGCCCAAAAACTCCGGAATGCGCCGATAATCCTGAATCAGCCCGTATGGGAACGAACAATACGTGCAGTGCGTTTGGCAAAACGGAATGCCGCCGTAAACGCTCACTTCCCGGTCCGCCGTTTCATGAGGCGCCACAAAAGGACGCTGTAGCGTAGCTACCGCTTTTAACAGCTCAAGCTTCGGCTCGCTGACTTCAAAGCGGTCTCGCAAGACTTGTACCGCCGTGTCACAACCGGATATGACAGCACCGGACTCATCGGGATTCGATGGTTCAGCGACTGGTGGCGTATCACTGTTTTCGGCATTGTCCCATAATTTATGGAACATTTTTGTTGGCCGAACACCTACCAAAGTGCCCCACTCACCAAGAGCGGGACGTCCTTGGGTAGTGCGGATTAATTTAAGTAATTGCCCACCTATCTCGAGGCGTCCTTCATTGGAAAGAGCCCCTTTAAACACGGCCACCGGCTCGTCATTATGATACACCGTCAAGGTATAGCCCTCTTCAGCGCCCAGACCTTCCAGGCGCCAAAGAGAATCCCCTTTAGTCGTCGTAAGACCGGCGGCGCCGCAATAATGCGCCACCACACTGCCCAAAGGCAACGGTCCCGTATAACGATAGGTCAAATTACTCACCCTTTTGAGCAGCCGCTTCCGCTTCTTCCGCTTTCATTTTTTCCTGACAATCGCCGCAGTAGCCATAGACTTTCAACTGATGGTCAATCGTTTTGAAATTAAGTTTTTTGGCAATAATGGATTCCAAAGTTTCGAGCATGTCGTCTTCAAATTCTTTGACGCAACCGCATTTAACACAAATTAAATGATGATGGAAATGAGCAAATTCTTCATCATTTAATTCGTAACGATTACGACCGTCACCGAAGTCAAGGCGTTTTAATAAATCAAGTTCAGTGAATAGATCGAGGGTACGGTAAATGGTAGCCAAACCGATATCAGGGGCTACAGCTTTAACCAATACATATACGTCTTCAGCGCAGAGATGCTTTTCTTCCGCATCAATAAACGCTTGTAAAATTGTCTGGCGTTGGGTCGTCAACTTATACTTTTTGTCTTTAATACGTTCTTTCAATTTTTCTAATGTCGTGTTCATACAGTTCCATCCTTCTTGTAAAACGAGTTAAAATACCAAAGTTTTGTAAGCACGATTTGTAACATCGCTGTGATCGGCACTGCCGTCATCATACCGATGATGCCATAGAAATAACCGCCTACAAAAATTACGGTTAATATAACTAACGGATGCAGCTTGATAACGTGACCTAAAATTTTAGGCATCACAATCTGCCCGTCAATTAACTGAATAATGGCATAGGTAATGATAATTTTCACTACCAATGCAGGCCCCACCAAGGAGGCCAATATAATAGCCGGTATGGCTGCTACAATAGGTCCGATAATAGGAACCCATTCCGCGATAGCCGCGAACAAGGCCAATACCAAAGGATACGGTAATTCAAAAAAATAGGCTATGACCAGGGTTATGCAGAACATATTCGTTGCCAAAAGAAGCTGTCCCCGCAAATAGCGCCCCATGGTACGGTGAATCTGATTCACCACGTCCATTAAATACCGATTGTGCGGCGGCTGGAAAATCGAAATGACTTTGCCCTTAATTTGCCGTCCATCCTTCAATAAATAGAAGGTCATAATCGGTACGAGTAAACATTCCAAAACGGTCGTTGCCAATGAAAAAATAGCGAAAATGCCGCGCTGCGCCAATTCGACGCCGTACGAACTGATACGGGCCAAAGTAGTCATGACGATGGCATCAATCTGTGGGGGTAACTTCAACCATTCACCGGACGTGATATCTTGCCACAAAACAATGAGCTGTGACATCAAAACCGGTAAGTTATTGAGCAAACGGGTAAATTCAGCAATAAACGGTAAGATAATAAACTGAATTACCAATAGTAAAATAAGTGCTACCAACAGAAATGCCGGTATGATGGCCAGCCAACGGGGAAACCACGCAAAGCCCAGCCGATGTCGCATATAATCTTGGATGCCATTCACTACGGGTAGCAAAATGAGCGTACAGATTAACGATACAATAAGCGGCCAGAGCACCGGAATAATGGCCCACAGAAAAATCACGGCCAGCACAATCAACACGACTCTGAGCCAATACTGTGTTGATTTTTTTAACATATTCGGTCACCGCCTAACGAAAAAACGGATTATAAGTCTCTTCATGACCGATGGTCGTCTCCGGCCCATGGCCCGGATAAACGACAGTTTCTTCCGGCAAGGTAAAGAGTTTATGGCGAACCGAATCAATCAAGTCCTCGTAGCTGCTGCCCGGGAAATCGGTACGGCCGATGGATTCCAGCAAGAGGCTGTCCCCTGCCAGAACCATGCCTTCACCGTAGAAGCAAACACCGCCCGGCGTATGCCCCGGTGTTTCAATAACCTTAAAGGAGTACTCACCGAGATGAATCACATCATCTTCTTTGATAAAACGAATATCGCCGGTCACCTTCACGGGCTGACCGATGGCACCACTCAAATTAAGATTGCTGTTTGTCAAAAATTCTTCATCGCCCTTGTTGATATAAACGGGCACTTTGAATGCATCCACCACGGCCTGTACCCCACCGATATGGTCACCGTGACCATGGGTGAGAATAACGGCTTCCGGTTGCACCCCTTTTTCTTTCAAAAGCGCAACAAGACGCTCGCCTTCACCGCCCGGATCTACGACTAAACAATGCTGATTGCTTTCATCAACGACGATATAACAATTCGTCCCCAACGCCCCTAAGGGCATCCGATATAATTTCATACGCATCACTCTCCACAATATTATGCGAAATATATTAAATGATTAAATGATTAAAATATTAGCATTTAAAACAGCTTTTGACTGTCCAACAAGATGGTCACCGGTCCGTCATTGGTAAGGCTCACCATCATGTGCGTTCTAAATCGCCCCGTGGCCACCGTTACCCCCGCTTCGCGACAACGATTGATGAACACTTCATACAAACGCTCCGCTTCGTCCGGTGGTGCCGCTTGGTCAAAACCGGGGCGACGGCCTTTACGTACATCACCGTACAGTGTAAACTGCGACACAGCCAAAATCTCACCATTCACATCGGCTACGGACAGATTCATCTTTTCCTCGGCATCTTCAAAGATGCGTAAGTTAACAATCTTGTCAGCCAAATAAATGGCATCCGAATCGGTGTCACCTTTGCCGACCCCTAACAGAACCATAAGCCCCTTAGGAATGGCACCGGTTGTTTCGCCTTCGACGGTTACAGCTGCTTCACTCACTCTTTGCACTACTGCCCGCATCAACTACCTCCATTGGCGCGTTGCACGGTATACACATCGCGAATACGCCGTAATTTAGTCATAACAAAATCAAGTTCCGATACGTCGCGAATTTCAATAACTAAGTTGATATTCGCATTCTTCGTATCATCCACTTTAGCATTAATATTAACAATGTTAATTTTCATTTCCGACAGCGTGGCCATGATTTCCATGAGTAAACCACCTCGGTCGTAAGCGGTAATTTCAATGGCTACGTGGAAGTTTTCCGACGTCCCCGCATCCCACGATACTTCAATCATACGGTCCACATCTTCCGGCGTGTGGCCGATATTCGGACAATCCGCCCGATGGACGGATACTCCGCGACCGCGGGTAATATAGCCTACCACTTCGTCGCCCGGTACCGGATTACAGCAACGAGCCATACGAACCATTACATCCGGTTCGCCGTTGACGAGAATCCCCGTACTGCTCTTACGATGCACCGGTTCATGGGTTTTGAGTTTTTCCAAGAGAGCCATCGTATCGCGGCGATTGTCTTCTTTTGCCAAATCACGTTTGTATAAATCAACAAAACGTAACAATACGGAATTTACCGGAATCCCGCCGTAACCGACAGCCGATAAGAGCTCCGTTTCACTGCCTGCATTCAAGGCTTTCGCAATCTGCTCCATGCGGCCCGGCTTATTGAGCTCTTTCCAATCATAATTGAGTCGTTTCGCTTCTTTTTCCAAAAGCTCACGGCCTTTAACGATGTTTTCTTCTTTATTTTCCTTTTTAAACCAGTTGCGAATCTTACTCCGGCTTTCCGTAGATCCTACGATATTAAGCCAATCAAGACTCGGTTTGCCGGTTTTTGACGTAATAATATCGACGATATCGCCGTTTTGTAAGGTGTAATCAAGGGATACGATTTTACCGTTTACCTTAGCCCCTACACAGCGATGGCCTACATCGGTATGAATACGATACGCAAAATCAAGCGGTACCGCCCCTTTAGGGAGTTTCAATACGTCACCGCGCGGCGTGAAAACGAACACTTCCCCGGAGAACACGTCCAATTTTAACGCATTAACCAGTTCCTTCGGATTGCTCGCATCCTGCCATTCAAGAACTTGGCGAAGCCAACCGACCTTCTGGTCAAAGTCTTTATCGCCGCCCTTATTGCCTTCTTTGTAGCGCCAATGAGCGGCTACGCCGTATTCGGAAACGCGGTGCATTTCCCAGGTTCGAATCTGAATTTCTACAGAATGCCCCATGGTCCCGATGATCGTGGTATGTAAGGACTGATACATATTCGACTTCGGCATGGCAATATAATCTTTAAAACGATATGGCAACGGTTTCCACAAATTATGAACGATACCCAGTACGGCATAACAATCCGGAATCGTATCCACGATAACGCGCACTGCATACAGATCGTAAATCTGCGACAAATCGCGATTGTCCTTTTTCATTTTTTTATAAATACTGTAAAAATGCTTTGGTCGACCTTTAACATCAGCCTTGATATGAGCATCATCCAGCGCCTTTTTCAGCTGTTTCATGGTATCGTCAACAATTTCTTCGCGTACATGGCGCTTTTCACGCATTTGCTCTACCAAATCGTAGTATTTGTCCGGTTCCAAATAACGGAAGGACAAGTCTTCCAATTCCCATTTAATGTTAAAAATCCCCAACCGATGAGCCAACGGTGCGAAGATTTCCAAAGTTTCCTGCGCAATGCGCTTCTGCTTATCGCTGCGCATATGCTTCAAAGTACGCATATTATGGAGGCGGTCGCCTAATTTAATAACCACCACGCGCACGTCCTTCGCCATAGCCAGAATCATCTTGCGATAGTTTTCCAGCTGCTGATCTTCTTTGGTGTGATACTGAAATTGATTTAATTTCGTAACACCGTCGACTAAAAAAGCCACTTCTTTCCCAAATAACTCTTCAATCTGCGGCAACGTATACTCCGTATCCTCCACAACATCATGGAGCAGTGCGGCGATAACGGTCGTCGCATCGATTTGTAAATTGGCCAAAATGGTGGCTACGGCTAAAGGATGTAAGATGTACGGTTCGCCGGACGCTCTTTTTTGCGGGGCGTGAGCTTTGTCCGCCACTTTAAAAGCCCGCATAATGTCGTCACAATCTTTATCATCCAAATAGGAGTGAACAATCTCCATCAGATGTGCCAATTCCACTTCTTTATTAAAAGCCGGTTGATCGACGATAACCTTGCCTTCTTCATTTTCAGCCATAATTTCCACCTCCTTAGGCACTGTATTTTAAAAATGTCAGTGATGTAATTAACTCTAATTTTTCTTTTACATGGCACCAACGATAAAGTGCCATGCCGTCATCCGTAGCTTCTTCCTGTAAAATCCCAAGCTCTTTAAAAACATCCAAGGATAGCATAGCTTCCTTATTCGTCTGGTTTTCCGGATGGCGGTGCAATACTTCCGATTCCACAATATAGCGCGGTGCCGTAGCACTTCTGAAAATACTGCGCACGATGACATACATTTCGCGCAAGCCCTCTGCCGTCAGTTTGATAGGCTGTTCATCCAAAAGCGCCAAATCCTGCACCATCAATTGTGGTGAAATACGCCCTTGCCACTCATTCTTTTGCAAGGAAAATGCGACTTTAACCCGTTCATCAGGAAATACTTCCCGATGATAGTCGGCGCCGTGCCAAATAATCGCATCCAACGGGCCTATTTGGGATTGCAAAATAATCTTACAATGATTCTTCTGCTGCCCCAATAAGTACACGTCCTGTACGGCAATCGGATTGATGGCAAATACCGGAGTGCTGTTCCCCATGCCGTAGGGCTCTAAGGTTTCAATCTGGTCCACCAATTCTACCGTTACTTCACCCGGTTCCAACTCCGAGTCGATATCGATAATCGGCACATAATCTTCCGCCGTCAAATTCGCTTCGCAATAGGCGGCCAAGCGCTCCCGCAAAGCGGGAATTTTATCCGCTTCAATACTGAAACCGGCCGCCTGTTTATGGCCACCGAATTGCAAGAGTAAATCTTCCGCCGATTTTAAAGCATCATAAATATTGCAATTATCTATACTGCGGCAGGATCCTTTGCCCACACCGTCATGAATGCTGATAACCATGGATGGCCGATAAAATTCTTCCACCAAGCGCGACGCCACAATGCCGATAACGCCGGGATGCCAACCTTCACCGGCTACAACGATAACCTTATGAGCCGATTCACCCTGATTGATTACGTCCTGCCGGGCCGCTTCGTGAATGCCCCGCTCAATGGTTTGGCGCTCCAAATTAGTTTCTTGCAGTTCTTCCGCAATGGTATTGGCTGTTGCCATATCCGTAGCGGTCAATAATTCCACCGCCCGCGTCGCATGAGTTACACGACCGGCCGCATTGAGGCGCGGTGCCAAGGTAAAACCGATGTGACCGGTTGTTAATTTACGACCTTGAAGACCCGCTACCGCTACGAGGGCATCAATCCCCATATTTGGCGATGTCATCATCTTCTTAAGCCCTTCGCGAACAATAATGCGGT
>NZ_SVCB01000079.1 GCF_015058545.1 Veillonella sp. | reverse complement strand
TTTTGATTTCGAATTCTTTTGGACTTCATTTATTCCCGTATATCGCCGTTGCGTATATTGTGAGTATTTGGTCATTCAGCGTATATGAAGAGCAGTGGTATATTACCTTTGCCTGGGTTTCCGTAGGTACATTGGCGGATATTATTTTCCGCATTGCCATGCTCTGGCTGGGACGTGAAGATATCCTCGTAGGTTCGTATTTATGGCATCATATTTGGCCTGTTTGGTGGCTCAACGGCCTCTTAGGCATCATGATCCATGAAATTTTATGGAATATGGAGGAGAAAGACGAATATATTTGGTAGTCAATTAAGGAGGCATCGGCGTGCTTGAAGCATTATATAAAAAGAATAAAAAAGGCCGTTTTGATGCCTTAATGTATATAGTGAGCGCTATATTCATTATTCTTATTATTCGCTTATTTTATTTGCAGATTATGGATGGTGAATATTACCATACCAAGGCGGAAGGCAATCGCCTGCGCATGGTGTCGGTAACAGCGGCGCGCGGGGTCATGTATGATCGTAACGGTCAGATTGTAGCCGGTTCAAGGCCGGCTTATACGGTATCCATTGTACCGACCGGTCAAGATATCGATCCGGACGAACTTAATCGTTTGGCTACGATGCTTAACATTAAGCCGGACGTGATTCAAAGTAAAATTGCAGCCCATAAGGGCGGCTACGAGCCGATTCGCTTGGCCACGGATATTACGATGGACCGCGTAACCATGATTGAAGAACATCGCCATGAATTGCCTGGCGTAACTATTGATGTAGAGCCATTGAGATACTATCCCTATGATTCTTTGGCATCCCAGCTCTTTGGTTATGTAGGTGAAGTGAGCGAAGATGAATTGAATGAGCTTAAAGCGGAAAACCCGGAAACACCGGTAGGACCGGGCACTATTTTGGGGCGTTCCGGTCTTGAAAAAATGTATGATGATGTATTGCGCGGTATCGACGGCGGTAAGCAGGTAGAAGTAGACGCTACCGGTCGATCCGTAGCGGAAGTGGGCCGTAAGGATACTATTCCGGGCCGGGACATTCATTTGACCATTGATTTACCGTTACAAAAAGCGGCAGAAAAAGCGGTGGCCGATCAATTGACATCGCTTCGTTCACAGGGTATACCGGCTCAAGGTGCGGCGGTTGTGGCCATGGATCCGAATACGGGAGCCATTCTCGCTATGGTAAGTGCACCGGGTTTCAATCCGAACTGGTTTGCCCGCGGCATTACATCGGCGCAATGGAATCAACTCAATAATGATCCGAATCATCCGTTTGATAATAAGGTTATTTCCGGTGAATATCCGCCGGGGTCACCGTTTAAAATCATAACCGGTGCAGCTGCGTTGGAACTTAAAAAAGTAACGCCTAACGAGATGATATTCGATAGTGGTCGTCACTGGTTAATCGATAAGCGAAATGCCGAAGGTGAAGCTTTGGGCTGGCTTGATTTTAATACAGCTTTGGCCAAATCGGATAACGTATATTTCTATGAAATGGGTAATCGTGTAGGTATTGAAGAACTGGACCGTTTTGCGAAGTTGTTCGGATTGGGTGAAAAAACGGGCATTAAGTTGTACGGTGAATCCAGCGGTAACTTGGCAAGTCCGGAATACAAGCGTAAAGTATTTGATCAAGACTGGTATTTAGGGGAAACCTTTGATGCGGCTATCGGTCAATCCTTTACCTTGGTAACGCCGATTCAGATGGCCATGATGATGTCGGAAGTAGCTAACGGCGGTATTCGGTACCAACCGTATGTAGTCAGTCGTATCGATAATAGCGACGGTACACCGGCAGAAATTTTCGGGCCTAAAAAAATGGGCGTATTACAGGTTTCAAAAACAGTTATGGATTTAATCCGTAATGCATTGCGCGACGTAACAGCCGAAGGTGGTACAGCCGGGGCCCTCTTTAAAGGGTGGCCTATTGAAATCGCCGGTAAAACCGGTACGGCGGAAAACTCCACCGGCCGCGACCATGGTTGGTTCGTAGCCTATGCACCGTATGATAAACCGCGTATTGTTGTAGTAGCCTTGGTAGAACAAGGTAGTTTTGGTGCCGGTTCGGCCGGTCCAATCGTTAGAGACGTATTAGCTGAATATTTCCATATTAACGGCGCCGGTACTGACAATAAAAACGGCACTAATGCGAATGGTTCGACAACCGGTGGCAACACCAATAGTGTAACGAATAATAATTCGTTGGGAACTACTTCAACTAATACCGGCAATACAGCCAGCGGTTCAACTGATGCATCCGGTGATAATTCAGCGAATACAGCGGTAACAGGACCGCAACAACGTTAATACATTGTTTAGGATTCAAATTTAACTGTTAAATGTTAATAATTTTACTACTTGTTTAGTGTTTATATTTTTAGTATTTGTTATGTGTTATTTTGGCAATTTTTTACTGCTATAGGTATGTTTGAGATTGATTGTGTAGTGGGTTATGGTAGTGAGAAAGGAAAGGAGTTGCCATGGGAAAGGTTATTGCTATTATGTCCGGTAAGGGCGGCGTTGGTAAAACTACAATGACAGCATATATTGGTGCTGCTTTAAATCGTCGAGGTCATCGCGTATTAATTACCGATGCTGATTTTGGGATGCGTGATTTGGATTTAGTCATCGGCAAAGAAAATGATATCTTTTTTGATGCTGTAGATATTTGGAAAGATAACTGCAATCAAGACAGTGCCATCATACCATTAACGGACGATTTTGACTTTTTACCGGCAACTCAGACTCGCCGCTGGGAAGATGTAGGTCGCAAAGGCTATGCAAAACTCATAAAAAAATTAGCGGAAAGTTATGACTTTGTCATTATTGATGCACCGGCCGGTATCGGTCGCGGCAATGAAGCTGTTTTCAAAGCAGCCGATCAATTATTACTCGTAGCAGAACCTATGTGGGTATCGCTTCGTGCGGTGCAGCGTGTTATGCAGCTTTGTCATGAAGAGCGTCAGTTCAACTATGCGTTAATCTTAAATAACGTAGGGCGCAGTGAAGTAGCTGTAGCGGTTGAAGAAGCCTTGGCGACGTTGCAGGTAGAACAATTGGCAACAATCTTGCCACACAGCACTAAACTTATGGGCTGGGCACAGGATGGCACATTACATGAATTTAGCGATGAAGCGGTGGATACCATGATGGTACCGCTCCTTGAATATATTGAAACATCTGAAGTTTGGCCGGAAGAAAAATTGTTGGACCGCTGGTATCAATTACAGTCGGCTGAGGAAACAGCAACAGAAACCTCGAAAGCAGCCGCAAAAGAAACAACGCCAACTGCTAACACTGAAGGCGAAGCGGCAGAGACTCCGGTAGTAGCCGAAGCAGCTACCGCTGAGCCTATGGTAGATAGAATTGTTGAAGGCGAACGCGTCGAAGTTGAGACCGGTGAAGTAAGTCAGGATTCTGTGTCCGCTCATAGTGATGTGGCTACGCAAAATGAATTGGTTAGCAATGGTGCTAAAGTCGGTGCCGTTCCGGCTGTCAGCGATGTGGCAGATGAAGCCTCCGAGGATAGTGCGGTTGAAGCCAAATCCATGGTTGAGGCGGTTAAAACCGAGATGACCGCACCGGTGGCATCTTCGGCGAAAGTAGCTGTTGAAGCAGCCAAATCTACGGCTGAAACGGCAGCGGCTAAAGCGGAAGATATAGTTGATTCTGTAAGCGACAAAGCTGAAGCAATGGCAGATGCCGCCTCAGACAAAGCTGAAGCAGTGGCAGATGCCGTCTCAGACAAAGCTGAAGCAGTGGCAGATGCCGCCTCAGACAAAGTTGAAGCGGTGGCAGAAAAAGCAGAGGACTTAGTAGAAGCTGTAACAGATAAAGTTGAAGAAGTAGTAGCAACTGTAGAAGATAAAACCGAAGAAGTAGTAGATAAAGCGAAAGAAGTTGCTGAGGAAACGGCTGCTGAAATTAAAGCAGTAACAGATGAATCGGCAGAAGAGAAAGAAGAACCGGCACAGCCTAAGAAAATGAGCTTGTTTGAAGTTTTTAAAAAGAAAATTTCAAGCCTATGGTCGTAGCCGTATGCGCTAGGAGGTATATATGTGGCATAGAATCTGGCGCGAATGGGACTGGACCGTCGTAGTTTGTACGCTCCTGCTCATTAGCGTAGGTGTTGTCATCATTGGCAGTGCCACTCATGTAAATCGTGATGGTCTCGACATAAACGATTTAGTGAGTAAACAACTTATGTTTTTTGTAATTAACACAGTAGTTATTGTTATGATGCAATGGTTTGATTATCGTCGCCTTCGTTCGTGGGGACGGCCACTGTATTTTATTACCATATTACTGTTGGTAGCGGTTATGCTTATCGGTACATCCGCTTTAGGTGCGCAGCGTTGGATCCAAATCGGGCCAATCACCATCCAGCCGTCGGAATTCACGAAATTACTCATGATTATCAGTATGGCGCAAATGATGGAAAATCGAGTGAATAAACTGAACAGCTTTCGATCGCTGGTGCCGATAGTATTATATGTAGGGATTCCGACCTTATTGGTATTTAAACAGCCTGACCTTGGTACATCTTTGGTATATTTGGCCATCTTGTGCGGCATGCTCTTCGTAGCAGGCATTCGGATGCGCTTGGTACAAATTATCGTAGGCGTTGCCGTTGTTTTGGCACCGTTAGGTTGGTTCGTTTTGCAAGAATACCAGAAACAACGTATTTTAGTATTTTTAAACCCGAATATTGACCCCTTTGGGGCCGGGTATCACATTATTCAGTCGAAAATCGCCATCGGTTCCGGTATGATTCTAGGTAAGGGCCTTTTTGAAGGTACGCAAAGTCAGTTAAACTTCTTGCCGGAAAATCATACAGACTTTATTTTCTCCGTTATCGGGGAAGAATTAGGCTTTGTAGGCTGTGTAATCGTGTTATTGTTATTGTTCCTTTTAATTTATCGCAGTATTATGATTGCCCGCAGTGCCAATGATACTTTCGGTACACTCTTAGCTACCGGCATCGGCTCCATGTTGGTATTCGAAGTGCTCGTTAACGTAGGTATGACGACCGGTATTATGCCGGTTACGGGGATTCCGTTGCCGTTTATCAGTTACGGTGTCAGCGCGTTGACCACGAATATGATTAGTGTCGGTTTATTGCTTAATATTGCAATGCATCGCAAGAAGTTAATGTTCTAAATTTATTTTTAGATTGATTAAAATTACGCCCTATAAGTTAATAGCAGAGGCTATAAAAATAGTCACAGCAGAAGTTTTAAAATGTTTTAATGAAAGTAAAAGGCAACTTCAGAAAGTTGCCATTATGATAGATTTTGAATCGGAGGTCCTATGGTTCAATTAGATGCGAGCTGGTTGCAGCATGTACAAAAGCCCGCGCGATATACAGGCGGCGAATGGAATAGCGTTGTGAAAGATCACAAAGATATGGATGTTACCATGTGTTTTGGTTTTCCTGACGTATACGAAGTGGCCATGAGTCACTTAGGTATTAAGATTTTATATTCCTTGCTCAATGAATTACCTTATGTGGCGGCAGAACGCGTATGCGCGCCGTGGCATGATATGGAAGAAGAAATGCGGAAACGCAACATTCCGTTGTATTCTTTGGAAACGAAGACACCGGTTAAGGATTTTGATTTCTTGGCGTTTACCTTACAATATGAAATGAGTTATACCAACATTTTAAACATGTTGGACATGGGCGGTATTCCGTTTTACAGTAAAGACCGTGACTTGTCCTTCCCACTCATTACGGCCGGTGGTCCTTGCGCATATAATGTGGAACCGATTGCCGATTTCGTAGATATTGTAAATCTTGGCGAATCGGAAGAGCACATCGTTGAGATGGTAGAACTTTATCGTCAAGAAAAAGCGGCCGGCTTCCCGGGCGGCAAAGAAGGGCTCTTGCGCAAAATGGCGCAGATTCCGGGCAACTATGTTCCGTCTTTATATGAACCGCAGTATACCGAAAAAGGGGACTTCAAAGGCATGAAAGTGCTGGCCGAAGAGGCCCCGGCAGTAGTACAGAAACGTATCATCGAAGACATGGACAACTGTTTCTATCCAACTAAACCGGTGGTACCGTATATTGATGTCGTTCATGACCGGGCCGTATTGGAATTGTTCCGCGGATGTACTCGTGGTTGTCGTTTCTGTCAGGCCGGTATGTTGTATCGTCCGGTGCGTGAACGCTCACCGGAAAAACTGGTTCAATTGGCGAAAGAAATCATTGCCAATACGGGTTATAACGAAATTTCCCTTATGTCTTTGAGCTCCGCCGACTACTCCCGCTTGCCGGAACTGGTGGACATGCTCATGGAAGAATTTAAGGATAAACAGGTCAACGTAAGCTTGCCGTCCTTGCGTATTGATGCGTTTTCTATTGATATTGCCAAAAAAGTGCAGCAGGTTCGTAAGAGTGGTTTGACGTTTGCGCCGGAAGCAGGCTCACAGCGCATGCGTGACGTAATCAATAAAGGGGTTAGCGAAGAAGACTTAGTCGCTGCTTGTACGAATGCCTTTAAGTCGGGCTGGAATACGGTTAAATTGTACTTCATGATGGGCTTGCCGACCGAAACAGATGAGGACGTGGCAGGTATTGCCGATTTGGCCTATAAAGTACTTGATTTACATCGTGAAATCACGGGCAAACGAAATGGCAAGGTAACGGTCAGCGTATCCTTCTTCGTGCCGAAGAGTCATTCCCCATACCAGTGGTACGGCCAGCAGTCGGTGGAAGAAATTCATCGTAAACAGCAATATTTAAAAACGCTCATCAATAACCGTAATATTTCCTATCATTACCATGATGGGGCTACCGGTTATATGGAAGCGGTGTTTGCCCGCGGCGATCGTCGTTTGGCGAAAACATTGATTGAAGCGTGGAAATTAGGCTGTAAGTTTGACGGGTGGACTGAATTCTTCTCCATCGATAAATGGATGCAGGCGTTCAAAAATACAGGCATCGATCCTGATTACTATGCCCGTCGCGACCGCGATTTTGATGAACCGTTGCCATGGGATCATCTAGATGATACTGTTTCTAAGAAATACTTAAAACAGGAATGGGACCGTGCCGTTGAGGCAACCTTGACCCGTGACTGCCGCCGTTTACCATGTAACGGCTGTAATGTGTGTCCGGAACTTAATACGGCAATTGTAGATTATCAGGAGGGTGGACGCGTTGAAAAAGTTACGTTTGGCCTTAAGTAAGGGCGAAGAAATGCGATTTTTATCGCACCTGGATTATGCACAGGCCGTGGAACGTATGATTCGTCGTGCTTTTATCAAAATGGCCTATTCGGAAGGTTTTAACCCGCATATGAAAATCAGCTTTTCCTCCGCTTTAGCCTTGGGTATTACGGCGGAAGTGGAATATCTTGATATGGATATTCTGGAAGATGATGCCACCGTGGAATCCATTATGGAGCGCTTAAACCGGGTAGCACCGCCGGGACTCACCGTAATGTCCGGCCGTGAAATGCCGGATAAGGTCAAAAAACTCATGGCCATTTGTAACTATGCGGTCTATGAAGTATCCGGTCCGGTAACGGCCGATGTCAATTGGGATGAACTTTTAAAAGAGTTCAATGAGGCGCCGGAAATCGCTTATGAAAAGGTGACACCGAAGAAAACCCGTACTATCGATGTGAAACATTTTGTAAAAGAACCGATTACAGCGCGCCTTGACGGTGACCGTGTGACTTTAACCATGGGCATTGGCATATATCCGGAAGGTACCATGAAACCGGGGGATGTATGGCAACTTGGTCGTGAAAAATACGGCTGGCCTGTAACCGACGGTTACTCCATTCATCGCCATGAAATCATGGTGGAACGGGACGGGGAATTATTGTCTCCATTAGATGTAACGGTATAAGTATAAAGAAAGGAGTTTGCCATGAAACGAATCGTAGCCAATGTGATGGCGGAAGAAATTCGTATGGTTGTGTTGGATGAGCAGAATGAGCTGGTAGATACAGCCTTTTATCGTCCCACTCGTGACGAGACCATCAACCATATCTACAAGGGCATAGTGCGCAATGTACTGCCCGTCATGTCGGCGGCGTTCGTTGATATTGGTCTTAAGCAAAATGCGTACCTTAATTTAAAACAAGGTAAGCAGACTAAGGCTATGGGTAAACTCTTTGTAGGTCAAAATATACTCGTCCAGGTTGTGAAGGAAGAAATGCTCGGCAAAGGGGCGCGCGTCAGTGCCGACGTGAGCCTGGCCGGTCGTTTTATGGTGCTTTTGCCTTATTCGGAAGGGCTCCATATTTCCAAGCGTATTACCGATGATAATTTACGGGCTCAATTGGCTGATATGGCGGCGCCGTATTTAGCAAATGGTTGCGGTTTCATTCTGCGCACTGCGGCAGCGGAAGCTACGGCAGATGAGCTGCGCGGGGATATGGAATTTCTGTGGCGTACTTGGCAGCAATTGCAAAATCGCTACAAGGTGGCCAAGGGTGGCTCTGAGCTCTACAGTGATGCGGATTTTTGGTTCCGCGTTATCCGCGAATATTTAGGCCATGATGTTAATGAAATCATTGTAGATGACGCCGGGGCTTACGAACGGTTGCAGGAATTGTTGAGTATCACTAACATGACGGATGCCGTTTCGCTACAGCTCCATAATTCGGCGGAGCCTATTTTTAAAGAGTGGCAGGTAGAGTCACAACTTGATACATTGTTAAATTCTACCGTGGATTTACCGTCCGGCGGTTTTTTGAAAATCGATACGACGGAAGCTTTGACAGTAATAGATGTTAATTCCGGTCATTTTACGGGCCGCTCCGGCACCGCCGGAGAAGTAGCCATGGAAGTGAATCGGGAGGCAGCCAAGATGATTGCCAGACAGTTGCGCCTGCGTGATATTGGTGGCATCATCGTGTGTGATTTTATCGATTTGCCTAAGAAAGCACAACGGGATGAATTGGTGGCCTATTTGACACAACTGGTTCGTCAGGATCGGGTAAAAACCGTGGTGTGCGGCATTACCTCCTTAGGGCTCGTAGAAATTACCCGTAAACGGGAACGCCAAGGCTTGCAGAGTATTTTATTCGATACTTGTTCCCAATGTGGTGGCACCGGTCAATTATTTTCGGCGGAAACCGTGTATTTACAGATTATTCGACGCCTACGGGAATTATATCGAGGCGGTCGTTTGAAATCTAATGTACTCATTGAAGTCAATGAGGAGGTAAAACAATATTTCACGAAAGCCGTTGTGGCTGATTTGGAAGCTGAATGCAAACGAACTATTAAGGTGGAAGTACAACCGGCTATGAGCCGGGAAGCATACTCCTTGCTCGCTTTGGGGGATGAGTAAACCATTCGTGCGTTAAGCTTTGTCCGTTGAATCGCCCTTTGGCGCGTGACTAATGGATTGTAAAATTTTTAAGACTTAGCTTGCTAAGTCTTATTTTTTTCGATATAATAGTTAGGTTATTTGTTTACCTTTTAAGTGAGGTGCATGCTGTATGTCAATGTGGGAGCTCGTGTTAGTTGCCGTAAGTTTGGCCATGGATGCGTTTGCAGTGGCCGTAGCTAAGGGCCCTTGTCTCACGAGTCGGGACGATTTAAAAAGAGTAGGAATGCCCCTTTTGTTTGGTGTATTCCAAATGGCTATGCCGCTTATTGGCTGGGTTATAGGAGCTCAATTGGCGGATAAAATCAATGACTATGATCATTGGATTATTTTTGGCTTACTGGCGTATTTGGGGATTAATATGATACGCAACAGTAAAAAGGCTGCTGAGGAAGAAGCTCATATTATATGCCAACTGGTGAGCTGGCGTGAAATTGTAGTATTGGCTTTTGCTACCAGTCTTGATGCCTTAGCCATCGGTTTGACATTTGCCTTTATGGACATCAATGTTTGGGGTGCCAGCGGTTTAATCGGCGTGGTTGCATTCCTTATCTCCTTGGTGGGGGTCTTTTTGGGGCAACAATTAAAACGATTTTTGGGCGGTCGTGAAGAAGTACTGGGTGGTGTCGTGCTCATTTTAATCGGCTTAAAAATCTTGTTGCAACATTTACAGATTATCTAGCGTCAGGGATACCGGTTCGGCTTTAATGGTTTAATTGAATTTGAGTAACCCTTTTAATTTTTAAGAAGTCGATGACAAACTAGGCAGATAGGTCATTGACTTTTGTTGTCTAATCATGTAAAATAAATTAGTCATAGTTTGGGTACGCCCAACTATTGCAGCCGCGTGGAGAGGTGTGTAAATTTCACTCATCCCGATTCCGGCATGAGAGAATACCGTATTCAGCGAGTTCGAAAACAAGGAGGTGTCACAATGTACGCAATTATTAAAACCGGTGGTAAACAATACCGCGTTGCCGAAGGCGATGTAATTACTATCGAAAAATTGGAAGCAGCTGCTGAAGAATCCGTAACGTTTGACGAAGTGTTAACTGTAGTTAACGACGGTGACGTTAAAGTAGGCGCTCCACTTGTGGACGGTGCAAAAGTAACAGGTAAAGTACTTGAACATGGTAAAGCGAAGAAGATTTTAGTTTTCAAATACAAAGCAAAATCCAACTATCGTCGTCGCCAAGGTCATCGTCAGCCGTTCACAAAAG
This sequence comes from Veillonella sp., assembly GCF_015058545.1. GTDB lineage: Bacteria > Bacillota > Negativicutes > Veillonellales > Veillonellaceae > Veillonella_A. Next base: position 2,614 of record NZ_SVCB01000079.1, on the reverse strand, counting down.
TTCGCATTGAATCCATTCAGGCGTAAGTCATGATTAAGATTCATATTCGTCGTAATGAGGCACAACAAATTGTTGCTTGCTCCATTAACGGACATGCCGGCTATGACGAGCATGGCTATGATATCGTATGTGCCGCCGTTTCCGTACTGTCTTGTACCGCCATTTTGGGGTTACAATCAGTAGCTAAACAGCAAGGTATTTACGAGAACAGTTCCGGTGAATGTACCATTGAATTACAAGGGGTAATCACAGAAAAGGGACAGGCTATATTGGCAACCATGGTTCTTGGCTTCCAAGAAATTGCTCGCCAATATGATGATTTTGTATCACTTAGTGAAACATAGGAGGTGAACGGAATGTTTACTTTTGATTTGCAATTATTTGCACATAAGAAAGGTGTATCCAGTACACGTAACGGTCGCGATAGCGAATCCAAACGTCTTGGCGTTAAATGTCATGATGGTTCCGTAGTAAAAAGCGGTAACATCATCGTTCGTCAACGTGGTACTCATTTCCATCCCGGCACTAATGTAGGTATTGGTAAAGACGATACTTTATTCGCATTAGTTCCTGGTAAAGTTGCTTTCGAACGTGCTGGTCGCTATAACCGTAAAGTTAGCGTATACCCAGTAGAAGCGTAAGCTGAAACGAATATACAAGAGCCCCTGATTTTGTCAGGGGCTTTTTTGTATTTTCTTTTTATATGATAAGACGGTAAGCCCTGAGAAAGCCTTTATACGTGTTAAATAGACATGCTGATGAGAAAATTCGATGAGTATCTAATATCATTCAAATAGTGATAAAAACGTGCTTATTAAGAGGTATTCTTGTTTTCAAAAGTGGAGAAAAGGTGTATAATATAAGACATATTCAAGAGATTCAATATAGAAGAAGTAAAGTGCATAGTAAGTATGCTTGACCTGAATAAACAGTCAAAGTGTGGACTGTCATTGATCTCGTACTTGGGAAAGGGCGAGGGCACAGGACTTCTCTATGGTATGAGTAAAGGAGACCAGTATGTACGATGTAAAATCTTCTAAAGCAGAAGAGTTTATTAACCACGAAGAGATTCTTGATACGTTGGCCTATGCGGAAGCGAATAAAGAAAATCGTGAACTTTTGGACCAAATTTTGGCAAAAGCGGCGACCATGAATGGCTTAAATCACCGTGAAGCAGCTGTTTTATTGGAATGCCCGTTGCCTGAATATAAAGATAAATTATTCGCTTTAGCCAAAGAAATTAAGCGCAAAATTTACGGGGACCGCATTGTATTATTCGCCCCTTTATATTTGTCTAACTACTGTGTCAACGGCTGTGTATATTGTCCGTATCATGCAAAGAACCGCCACATTACCCGTAAGAAATTGACGCAGGAACAGGTTCGTGAAGAAGTGTTGGCCTTGGAAGCTATGGGCCATAAACGTATTGTTATCGAGTCCGGTGAAGACCCTGTAAACAATCCGTTGGAATACATTTTGGAATGTATCAAAACGATTTACAGCATTAAGAATAAAAACGGTGAAATTCGCCGTGTAAACGTAAATATTGCCGCTTGCGAAGTGGAAGACTACAAGAAACTTCACGAAGCGGGCATCGGTACGTACACCTTGTTCCAGGAAACATACAACAAAGAAAACTACGAAAACTTGCATCCACATGGTCCTAAGAGTAACTATGCGTACCATACGGAAGCCATGGACCGTGCTATGAAAGGCGGTATTGATGACGTAGGTATCGGCGTATTGTACGGTCTTGAACATTACCGTTACGATTTCGTAGGCTTGTTGATGCATGCGGAACACTTGGAAGCCGTATTCGGCGTAGGCCCTCATACTATCAGCGTACCGCGTATTTGCCCGGCTGATGATATTGATGTAGATGATTTCAGCAATGCTGTGCCGGATGATACGTTTGAAAAAATCGTAGCCTTAATTCGTGTATCTACACCATATACCGGCATGATTATGTCCACTCGTGAAAGTCAGCGCATGCGTGAACGCGGCTTGGCCTTGGGTATCTCCCAGATTAGTGGCGGCTCCCGTACCAGCGTAGGCGGCTACAAAGAAGAAGAATTGCCGGAAGACAACTCCGCGCAGTTCGATACGAGCGATCGTCGCAGCCTCGATGAAATCGTTGACTGGTTGTTGGAACTTGGCTATGTGCCTAGTTTCTGTACTGCTTGCTATCGTGCAGGCCGTACGGGCGACCGTTTCATGGCCTTGGCTAAGAGCGGCCAGATTCATAACTGCTGTCAGCCGAATGCGTTGATGACCCTCAACGAATACTTGCTTGACTATGCAACAGATGAAACGAAAGCCACCGGTGAAGCGGTTATTGAAAAACAGTTAGACCTTATCCGCAACGAAAAGGTTAAAGAAGCATCTGCCAACTACATCAAACAGATGGAACACGGCGAACGGGACTTCCGCTTCTAAGAATTACTTTCAAAGCGATATAAAAAATAAAAGATTCCGGGCTTCATATTAATTGTTGAATATATATGGCACGGTCATCAATAATAAAAAGAGACGCATAATTTGATCTGCACCCATTTTCTTGGACAGAAGTAATTAAGCAACTTTTTGGGAATGGGTCCGGTATTCTACCGGACTC
>NZ_SVCB01000078.1 GCF_015058545.1 Veillonella sp. | reverse complement strand
CATTGAACCTCCTAAGTTGAAATGTTGTGGTTACCAGACCAACTTCATTGTACCATTAGGAGGTTCTTTCCTTTTCTATAAGAGTTTTTTACCGACCCCCAGTTTAACTGGGGGTTTAGTCATGCCTATTCGGCGTACAAACAAAGGCCGACCTGCGAGAACTCTCGCAGGTCGGCCTTCTTATTATTCAGCATTTCCCAAAAAGCTGATAATTTCTTATTCTTCTGAACCGAATGGAACAAGTTTTTGAGCCTGTTCACGATGCATCGGTTTGATAAAGCGGTTAGCCACTTTAAAAGCCAACGCAATTACAGCGGCATCATCACCCCAACCGATAAACGGAATGCGGTCCGATACCAAGTCAATCGGTAAAATCAAATACCCTAAAGCGCCTGCCACGATAGCTTTTACGTACTTAGGGGTGTCAGGGTCACGGAAACAATAGAACAAAATAGCCGCACGACGCAAAAAGGCGACATTTTTACCGACACCGGTGGCAAAATTTAAAAACTTAGATGACGAAAAGAATTTCGCATACTTTATTAATTTCAAAGGATTCATTTTGATGCTCACTCCTATAATTCTCGTATACCTATACTGGATTGCCGCGGTGATTATTTCTGTAAATTGTCTTTCATGCCTTTTACAACATCGCTTACTTTTTCCACAACTTCATCTTTTTTATCCCCTGCAGAGGCAACAAAGTCGCTTACTTTCTCTACAACATCATCTTTAGTATCGCCGGCGGATGTCAAAATATCACTCACTTTGCCAAGTACGGTAGATTTTGCTTCCCCTGTCGATTTAACAGCAGATGTAGCCGTGCCGGCTGCCAAATCAAGCGCCGTGCTGCCAATAGTCGCTAACAAGGCACCAATACCGGATAACGCATGTTTTGCATTGTCTACATATTCATTATCGGAGTTGGCAAGGGCTTTACCGGCAATACCGGCAACAGCCGCACTGGCTACACCGATTACCACGTTTTTAATAGATCCGAAGCTTGCCAATAAGTCACCATTCAACAGGCTGTCTAAATTGAATTTGTTAAGACCTAAGAATTCGTCACTGCCGACGCCCGCTTCTTTTAAGAAATCTTTGTTTTCATCGCCTAACGGTTTATCTTTAAGCGGCGAATTTACCAACATGCTTACGGTTGTTTTATTATGTTCGATAATGTCTGTCAAACGTTCTCTGTATTCGGAGAAATCGCCGGGCATTGGCATGCCGTTTTCTACCCAAAGTTTAGCACATTTGCCCACGGCATAAGTCAAGCAAATAGCCAATGGGATTTTAACTTTCGGATTAGGGAATACGGACGTCAATAAAGCGCTCACTACACTACCGCCCAATCCGCCAAGGAAGCCGATAATCGCACCGGCTGTTGCGGTATGGCCATAAACCGCGGCAATGCGGCTTACCATATACGCATCATTGGCAATCAATGCAGTGGTGCTAAGTTTTGGTGCCATCACGAGTACGCCGGCACGAGCGGCCGCCCAACGGCAGATATTTTCAATTTCAGCATCGCGATTCGCGAGTTCCGCTTCTACGGCTGCTAACGTTCCTTCCGGATGAGTCATCAAATCTTTTACATCTTCCATCTATATCGCTCCTTTATCACCTGTAAAGTCAAATAACAGACAAATTAATACTATTCAATTTAATTATAAACCTTCATTCTAACTATTTCTATATGAAGGGTGAAAAATCCTCTTTATTTATCTATATTAATTATGCAATCTTACCGAAACCTTTACCAACTTGTTAAGCCGCCGTCAATGGTCCACGCGGCACCGGTTACGAAGGATGCTTTTTCACTGAGTAAAAAAGCGATGACTTCCCCGATTTCTTCCGGTTTGGCAATACGGCCCAGCGGATAATGCATGGCCATTTCTTCCATCGCTTCTTCAAAAGTCTGATCGCTTTCCGCCAGCTGGCGAGCTACCAGCGAAGTATCTACATCGCCGGGACACACGCAATTTACGCGCACCTTATGGACTGCCATTTCAAGAGCCAACGATTTTGTAAAACTTACAATGGCTCCTTTAGAGGCGCCGTATACGGAACACGCCACATTGCCCTGAATGCCCGCATCACTGGATACGGTTACAATACTGCCCTTCGTACGACGCAAACAAGGAGCGGCGGCCTGGCATAAAAAGACCGTGCCCTTCACATTGGTGCCAATCATTTCATCGAAGTCCTGTTCAGTCACATCATCAATGAGTTCTTCTTTATAAAAACCGGCCGCTGTCACCAATGCGCAGATATCGCCGAACAAACGACAAGTTTCATCAACGATACGCCGGCAATTCATGACTTTACTTACATCGCCTTGCACAAAGCGTACTTTAGACGAAATACGACGCAATTTAACGACCGCCTCTTGGCCGGCTCGCTCATTGCGACCGTTAATCACAACACTCCAACCTTTTTTCAAAAGCAATTGCGCCGTAGCAAAGCCAATCCCGGAAGTACCGCCACTAATAAGAGCCACCTGATTTTCACTGTTAATCGGCATAGTATCTCACCTTCCTTTATCACCATTGCGCAACGATATAATCATACGTTAATTTACAAAGCATACTTACGGTGGTGGCAATAAATACAAAACGCACCAAGCCCACACCTTTTTTTATGGCCAAACGAGCGCCCAGCGTGGCCCCTATAATCTGACCTGCTGCCGCGGATAAGCCCAGCACATAGTCTACATGGCCCAAACTTATAAAGAGAATCAGGGACGCCAGATTACTGGTAAAGTTCAAAAACTTGGCATTGCCTGACGAATATAAAAAGTTAAAACCGGCATAAATAAACATGAAGATTAAAAACGTGCCTGTACCGGGACCGACAAAGCCATCATAGAACCCGATGGCTAAAGCACCGAGGGCCAGTAAAATCAACTTTTGCTTCGATGCACCCGCATACGTGGTCACAGTGCCCCAGTCTTTTTTGAAAAGTACAAAAATCAAAACACTGACGAGTAGCACAATAATAATCGGTTTTAAATATAATGGCGGAATGCTGATAACCAGCCAAGTCCCGAGAAGGGAGCCTACAAAGGTAATCGGCATCAGGCGTTTTACCAAAGGCCATTCCACTTTGCCGGAACGAGCATAGGCAATGGCTGCCGTAAGAGCGCCGAATACGCTGGATAATTTATTACTCCCCAGTGCCACACTGGGCGGTAAATTAGTGAGGAGCATGGCGGGCACTGAAATCAAGCCGCCACCGCCTACGATGGAGTCCACAAAACCGGCCAAAGCGCCGGCAAAAAACAACATTAACGGCATCAAAAGAGCCGGATCAATAAAACTTACATCCATATATGCCTCATTTCAAACGTGCCAAAATAGTTTTGTACCCATCGGCTCCATAAACTAAGCAACGTTTTACCCGACTGATTGTGGCCGTACTGGCACCGGTAGTTTCCACAATATTGTCATAGCTTTCGCCCGCTTCCAGCATACGCGCAACCTGCAAACGCTGTGCCAGCGCTTTCAATTCATTGACCGTGCAAATATCTTCAAAAAACTCATAACATTCGTCGATTGTTTTCAAAGCTAAGATGGCTTCAAACAATTGATTATTTAAAGGATTACGTAGTTTTTCATTGACGCTCATAAGAATCCTCCCTTTGCTTAATTAGATAATTTTATTATATACATATTTAAGCAAAAGAAAAAGACTTTCACACAAAAAAGTGAAAAAGTCTTTTTCAGCCCGACTAGAATGCCGGAATTATGGAACCTTTGAAGGTATCTTCTACGAATTTTTTAGTTGCATCAGACTGGTAAACAGCCAATAATTTCTTAATCGTTTCGTTGTTTTCATCACCTTGACGCACAACAAATACGTTAGCGTACGGCGACTCTTTGCTTTCAACTACAACGGCATCTTTCAAAGGATTTAAACCTGCATTAAGCGCGTAGTTGGTATTAACTAAAGCAATATCTACATCGTTAAGCGAACGGGCAATCTGAGCGGCTTCCAATTCTTTAATTTGTAAGTTCTTAGGATTGGCGGTAATGTCCGCTACGGTAGATTTCGGCGAACCGCCATCTTTCAACTGAATGAGCCCTGCTTGCTGTAATAGCAATAACGCACGGCCGCCATTAGTCGGATCATTTGGAATGGCTACGCTGGCACCGTTCGGTACAGTGGCCAAATCTTTATATTGGTTAGAGTAAAGACCCATTGGCAAAAGAATAGTTTTGCCGATAGACACTAATTTCAACCCGCGTTCCTGCACCATGTTGTCGAGGAATGGCTGATGCTGGTAGGAGTTAGCACTCAATTCCTTTTGCTCGAGGGCAATGTCCGGTTGAATGTAATCATTAAACTCTACGACTTTAACTTTAAGACCTTGTTTCTCCGCTTCTTTGGCTACAAAATCCATAACCTGAGCGTGTGGACCGGCTGTTACCCCGACGGAAATTTCCTGATTGCCGGCTGCGGCGCCGTCTTTGCTGTCATTGCCGCAACCAACCAATACTAAGGCGAACGTTGCGATAGCTGCTAATAAGAATGCTAGTTTTTTCATGTGTTTCCCCCAATCGTTGTCTCTCTTTACTCTCTTTTTCAAAAAATAACCATGTGCTAAGCTACGGTAACTATTAGCGTTTATTCACTTTGCGGGATAAGAAATCACCGCAAGACTGAATCAATTGAACTAATACAATCAAGATTACGATAGTCGCCAACATTACGTCACCCTGGAATCGCTGGTAACCGTAACGGATAGCGATATCCCCGAGACCGCCGCCCCCAATAGCACCGGCCATAGCGGAATAGCTGATTAAGTTAACTACTAAAACAGTAATGTTGTCAATAATTGTAGGCAATGCTTCCGGCAATAATACCTTGCGGATAATCTGCATTGGCGATGCCCCCATCGCCTGAGCCGCTTCAATGACACCGCTGTTGATTTCGCGAATTGACGTTTCTACCAAACGGGCCAAGAACGGAATAGCCGCAATTGTAAGCGGAACACAAGCCGCTGTGGTACCGATAGAAGTACCCGCAATAATACGCGTGAGCGGAATAATCGCTACCATCAAAATGATGAACGGAATGGAACGGAGGGCATTGACTACCGCCCCTAAGGTAGCATTAATTGATTTATTTTCTAAAATATGGCCTTTGCCGGTGATTACCAAAATAACACCGAGCGGAATCCCTACGATCATGGATACGATAGTAGAGATAACTGTCATTTGCAAGGTTTCGCCTAAACCTTGAATCAACAAATTAATGATTTGTTGCGACATAGCCGATCACCTCGCTTCCAATAGGCAATTCATTCAAGTACTGAATCGCCTGCTCTTCATTCTCTCTGTTACCGTCTAACACTACAATCAAATGACCGAAACTCGTGTCTTGAATGTAATCGACGCCGCCGAAGAGAATACTTACATCGAGGCCGAAGCGGCGAATCATGCCCGCTACAATCGGCTCATCCACAACATCACCGGTGAAGTTCAAACGAATAATCGGATGTAAACCTTCATTCCAGTTTGGCTGTACATTGAGATGGCGCCATGCTTCTTCCGGTAATTTATGACTGATAATAGCCCCCACGAATTCCTTCGTCGTTTTTTCTTTAGGGCCTGTAAATACATCAACTACACGGCCTTCTTCTAAAATAACCCCGCCTTCGATAACGGCAACGCGGTCGCAAATCTCTTTGATAACCTGCATTTCATGCGTAATGAGGACGATAGTTAATTTTAATTTTTCATTAATATCTTTCAACAATTCCAAAATGGATTTGGTTGTTTGCGGATCCAAAGCAGACGTTGCTTCGTCACAAAGTAATACTTTCGGATTGCTGGCCAACGCACGGGCAATACCGACACGCTGTTTCTGGCCGCCCGATAACTGAGACGGATAGTTGTTCAAACGGTCGCCCAATTTAACGATATCAAGAATCGGCAAAATGCGTTCCTTGATTTCCGCTTTACTCATGCCTTGTAATTCCAACGGGAAGGCTACATTATCGTAAACCGTACGGGACGATAATAAATTGAAGTGCTGGAAAATCATGCCGATGTTTTTCCGCTGTTCCCTGAGGTCCTTTTCATTCAATTTCGTAAGATCTACACCGTCTACTACAACAGAACCGGACGTAGGTCGTTCCAGCATATTAATACAACGAATCAAAGTTGATTTACCGGCCCCACTTTGACCGATAACCCCGAAGATTTCGCCTTCTTTAACGGATAGGCTAATGTCTTTTAGCGCTTCTACGCGATTCGGACCGTCATAAACTTTGCTAATATGCGTAAGTTCAATCATGTGATCGCTCTCCTTTTCTCTAACTCTCTATTTGAAATATATTTAATACAATAAAAAAACTCTTCACACACATGAAGAGTTACAGTTTCTTCATCTGTCGAAGCCTAGCTTCGTTGGAATTGGCACCGTTCCTTGTGGATGGTTGCCGCGACTTCATAGGGCCAGTCCCTCAGTCAACTCTTGATGAACCTATGTATTTTTTGCGTGATAAAATCATAACACTGTAGCGAATGACTGTCAATAGAAGACTCATAGACTACTTATAGGGCTTTTGTATAGCTACCTATAGAGTTCTTATATAACCGTTTATAGGATTATTTATTAGCTCCCAGCGAGCTGTGATTCAAAAGGTACCTGGCCCCTACTACAGCCAATGTGCCCGTCACAATCTGTGGCCAACTCATCATAAATAACACCGCTTTAGCCACCGGATAAGGCACGGCAAAACTTACAAACAATAAGGCAAAACTGCAATATAAAACGGCGCATTTCGCCACGCTGCAAACGGCAGCCTGTAGCCAAACCGACTGATTCCGGAGCAAATAACCGAGCACAACAAATACGGTATTACCTACGGCCACAAGGGGCACAAAAGGTGCGAACGGCAACATAGCCTGCATAAAGGCAATGACAGGCGTCGCCCAAGCAATAATGAGGCCGCTTACCACACCGTAACGCATAGTAGCCACCAACATACAAAGGCCCACTAAAGAGCCGATTAAAAACATACTTACCATGTTCGGGAGGGGAATAATAAGGCGCAGACTTTGACTAAGCAAAGCCAGCGCCAGCAATAATCCCGTCCCCGTAATGATTCGGGTATTCATAAATTATTTAAGCCAACCCTTCTGCCAATAATTTTTCATAACCGGCACGCAATTTGGCGGCTACAGGGCCTACTTCACCATTGCCAACCGGTTTGCGGTCATAGGTCGTAATCGGAATAATGCCGCCGATTGTATCGGTAAAGAAGAGTTCATCCGCATTTTCAACAAATTCACGGTCAAATTCTTTTTCAATAACGGAAACGCCTGCTGTCGGCGCTACGCGAGTTACTACGAGCTGACGCGTAATACCTTTTAAAATCAAGTTATTGGCCGGATGGGTATAGCAAATGCCGTCTTTAACAGCAAATACGTTAGATGTAGCCCCTTCCGTGCAGATATCGTCGCGGAATAAAACGGCGGAATAAGCGAATTTCTTTTCAGCCTTAGTCTGAGCCAAAATATTCGGAATGAGGTTCAATGTTTTAATATCCACATTGAGCCAACGTTCGTCAGGCAAGCTGATGGCTTTTACCCCTTCACCCAATTTGCTCAAATCTTCTTTGATCGGGCGAATATACATGTACATAGTCGGTTCCAATTTGGAGCGATCATATGCATGATGACGCGGTTCCACACCACGGGTAATCTGCAGATAAATATAGCCGTCGGTGATACCGCTCTGTTCAATCATAATTTCATGCAATTCCTGCAAATCTTCCGGACGCATTTTTACCGGAATATCCATGAAGCGCATGGAGCGATAGAGTCTGTCCTGATGGTATGAAAAAGCAAAGCAACGGCCGTCAAAAACGCGCGTTACTTCATACACGCCGTCGCCGAAGCAATAGCCGCGATCGTCAAGGCTGACGCATTTGGCACCAGGTTCTACAAATTCTCCGTTAAAATAGGTTAACTCTTTCATAAGAACACCTCGCATATCATATGTGGCAACCGGAAATTACATTCCAAGTTCTCCAACAAAAATCAAATATTGTTTATGTAACGATTATAGCACAGTCGACGGACACTTGCCCACAAGGTAAATAATTTTATTAACTATTCAATTTTGGCAGGGGCAAAAGTTTCGACATAGGCCAAGTCCTATTTCAGCCCAGCAAACGTAGCGTGCGCTGTCAAAAAGATTTCTTAGCGGCCCAGAAGAATGCGGCGCACCGGTTTTGGCAGTTTTTTCAAAACAAGCGTCCCCAAATAGGACAGGCACACCGTGCAAATATAGAGACCGATAACCACGATGGCCGTATACTGCAGTTTGGCCACAAACATGCCGGCCGACAAAATAATGAGCATAAACGGATGAATCAAGTAAATTCCGTACGACGTTTCGCCGATTTGCTCCCAAATAGCCTTCGCGGCACTACTCATCGGTGTAGCAATGAAAAAGAACAAGAAGAACAGCGTAGCGGCACCGGTATAGAGCATCCCCATAGGGCTCAATTGATGAACCGTGTAAATCGCTTCCAACAAGGTATAATGCCGCTCATTGAGGACGTAAAAATAACTGCCTATCATGAGGGCCACCGAAAAAGCAAAGGTGATTGTCAAAAGCCCTTTATAGCGCCACAATAATTCACAGGTTTCTTCATACCGTTCCGCTACCACGGCGCCTAAGAGGAAGATCCAAATATAGTGAAGTACCCAATAATTGAGCTTCATGGAGTACGCATATT
>NZ_SVCB01000077.1 GCF_015058545.1 Veillonella sp. | reverse complement strand
TAGTCGGTGTGATGGAAGCCCGTCGCAAGAAGATTGAAGGCGATTTGGCGAATGCACAGGCTACTTTGGATTCTGCGAAAGCTACCAAAAAAGAGTATGAAGCACAATTAGCCAATGCTCGTAAAGAAGCTCAAGCGATTGTTGAAAAGGCAGCCCAATTGGCTGAACGGAATACGCAGGCTCAAATTAAGGAATTAAAAGAACAGCTAGTACGTGAAAAAGAAGAAGCTCGTAACGAAATTGCCCGTGAACAAGCAAAAGCTATGGAAAAAATGCGTGAAGATATGATTTCACTTTCTATGGCCATTGCCGGCAAAATTGTTGCTAAGAATATGGATAGTCAAGCCAATGTGGACCTTGTTAAAGAAGCCATTGAAAAGCTTGACAGTAAAGCATTAGGGTGATTGGTATGAGCGTAGACATTGTAACAGATAAATACAGTACCGCTATCTTTGAATTGGCGCAGGAACAGCAAATTCTGGAACAAATGGAAACGGATCTTTCCTACGTAAAAGAAGTTATGGATACGCAGCCTGAATTAGGCACCTTATTGTTGTACCCGGCCCTCGATGCAGAGGCAAAATGCAATGTTTTGGCCAAAATATTCGGTGGAGCCATTAATACGATGGCACTTAACACCTTATTTGTTATGGTCAAACGCGGACGCATACGGTATATTCAGTTTGCCATTGCTGAGTTTATTAACAAAGCACGGGAAGCACGTGGCATTTTCTCCGCCACTGTTACAGTGAGTGAAGCAATGCCGGACGAGATTTATACGCAGTTGGCCGATAAATTAAAAGCGATTACGGGTAAGCAATATATTTTTACAATCAAAGTGGACCCAACCATTCTGGGCGGCTTTATTATCCAAATTGGTGATACGCGTATCGATGCAAGTTTGATGCGTCGTATGGAGGATTTAAAGAAATATTTGCTTAAGTCCGATACAACAGAGATTGGGGTGAATGGTTAAGTATGAAAATGAAGCCTGAAGAAATTACTGCCATAATTAAACAGCAGATTCAGGACTATGATGTGGAACTTAACGTTGATGATGTGGGTACCGTACTCGAAGTAGGTGACGGTATTGCGCATATTTACGGTCTTGAAAAGGCCATGGCAGGTGAATTGTTAGAATTACCTCATGGTGTTTATGGGATGGTACAGAACCTCGAATTAGATAACGTAGGGGCTGTATTGTTAGGTAATGATTTCCTTATTAAAGAAGGGGACCAGGTACGCCGTACAGGTCGTATCATGCAGGTTCCTGTAGGTGAACAACTTATCGGTCGTGTAGTTAATGCCTTGGGCCAGCCGATTGACGGCAAGGGCTCCATTACGGCAGAAGATCATCGACCAATTGAATACCCAGCACCGGGCATTGCGGATCGTAAATCCGTATTTGAACCGTTGCAAACCGGTTTGAAAGCAATCGACGCCATGGTACCTATCGGTCGTGGCCAACGTGAACTTATTATCGGTGACCGCGGTACCGGTAAATCGGCGATTGCCATCGATACAATTTTGAATCAAAAAGGTCAGGATGTAATCTGTATTTATGTGGCTATCGGTCAGAAAGAATCTACCGTAGCTCGTGTAGTACAGAAATTACAGGAAGCCGGCGCTATGGATTACACTATCGTAGTATCGGCCGGTGCTTCCGAAGGCGCTCCTATGCAATATATCGCTCCGTATGCGGGCGTTGCTATGGGGGAACATTTCATGTACCAAGGTAAACATGTACTTTGTGTATATGATGATTTATCCAAACAGGCGGCAGCCTATCGTGCCATGAGTTTGTTACTTCGTCGTCCACCGGGACGTGAAGCATATCCAGGGGACGTATTCTATTTACACTCTCGTTTGTTAGAACGAGCTGCTAAATTATCTGATGAATTGGGTGGCGGTTCCATTACGGCCTTGCCGATTATTGAAACCCAGGCCGGCGACGTTTCGGCTTACATCCCAACGAACGTAATTTCCATTACGGACGGTCAGATTTTCCTTGGCACCGATATGTTCTACTCCGGGATTCGTCCGGCTGTTGACGTAGGTTTGTCCGTATCCCGTGTAGGCGGTAGCGCCCAGATTAAAGCGATGAAACAAGTTGCCGGTAAATTGCGCCTTGACTTGGCGCAGTATCGTGAATTGGCAGCCTTTGCGCAGTTCGGTTCCGACCTTGATAAATCGACCAAAGCACAGCTTGATCGCGGCGAACGTTTGACAGAAATGTTAAAACAGCCTCAGTACTCACCTCTTAAAGTTGAAGAACAGGTAGTTTGTCTATATGCCGGCATTAACGGTTACTTTGCCTCTATTGAAGTAGCCGATGTTCCTGCATTCCAGAATGAATTATTGCGTTATGTTCACAGCAACTACAGTGAAATTTTAACGAATATTCAAACATCCAGAATCTTAGACAAAGATACGGAAGAACTTTTGATAAAAGCGATTAATGAATGCATTGAATCCTTTGGTACTTCCCATCACTTGATTACTTCTGAGGAGGCGTAGGCGATGAGCAGTGCACAGGATTTACGTAAGCGCATTAAAAGTGTTACGAATACGCAGCAGATTACGAAGGCCATGAAAATGGTAGCGTCTGCTCGATTGCGCCGTGCACAGGCCAAAGCAAAATCTACGGAACCATATGCAGAAAAGTTAGGTCAAATCCTCACAAATGTATCTGCTACATTAGAACCTGAGGTGTTGGCGTCCTATCCGTTAACCGCGGTACGCGAGGTTTCGCGAACCTTATATATTCTGATTGGCGCCGACAAAGGCTTAGCTGGTGCTTATACCAGTAATTTGATTAAATATTTTGCACAGGAAACTCGTGAAAAAGCACCTGATACGTATGAGACGATTACGGTTGGTCGCAAGCCGACTGATTACTTGAAGTATCATCAGTATCCGGTGACGAATTCTCATGTAGGTTTTTCCGACAAACCGGAATACAGCCATGCTAAACAAATTGTAGATGAAGCATCTAAGTTGTTTTTAGAAGGCGAAGTTGACGAAGTTATCTTAATTTATACTCATTTTGTAAACTCCTTGACGCAGAACGTGACCAGCGTAAAATTATTACCTGTTGTCACCGAGCCGCATCACGAAGGGGAGCTTAATGAGCTATATATTTATGAACCTTCAGAGAAAACTATTTATGACCAATTGTTGCCTAAATATTTGGAAATTACTGTGTATAACGCTTTATTGCAAGCTTCCGCCAGTGAGCTTGGCGCTCGCATGACGGCTATGACTTCTGCAACAGATAATGCAGGGGATTTAATCAGCTCACTTAATTTGGAATACAATAAATTACGACAAGCCGGCATTACCAATGAAATTTCTGAAATTGTCGGTGGTGCTAATGCCTTGCAATAGGTATAACTACAAAGGAGGAGAGACCTCTTAAATGAGTAATAATATCGGTAAAGTTGTACAGGTTATCGGACCGGTAGTCGACGTTCTCTTTACGGCGGGAGAGCTTCCGGCTATTTACAACGCAATTCATATTAAAAAAACAAGCGAATCCGGCAAAGACGAAGTGATTGTGGTTGAAGTAATGCAACACTTAGGTGATGACACCGTGCGTGCCGTTGCCATGAGTTCTACGGATGGCCTGACTCGCGGTATGGAAGCGGTGGACACAGGTGCCCCTATCTCCGTGCCGGTTGGTGATGGCGTGCTTGGCCGTATCTTTAACGTACTTGGTGAAACGGTTGACCATGATGATACGCCGGTAAAGGCGTCTGAAATGTGGCCGATTCATCGTCCGGCCCCTAAATTTGATGATTTAGCTCCGGAAACCACTATTTTGGAAACAGGCATTAAGGTCGTTGACCTTATTGCGCCGTATGTAAAAGGTGGTAAAATCGGTTTATTCGGCGGTGCCGGTGTAGGTAAAACCGTATTAATCATGGAATTAATACATAATATCGCAACAGAACACGGCGGTTATTCCGTATTCTCCGGCGTAGGGGAACGTACTCGTGAAGGTAATGACCTTTGGAACGAAATGAAGGAATCCGGCGTTATTTCCAAAACAGCTTTGGTGTACGGCCAGATGAACGAACCACCGGGAGCACGTATGCGTGTAGGCTTAACAGGCCTTACCATGGCTGAATATTTCCGTGACGTACAGAAACAGGACGTGCTCTTATTCATCGATAACATTTTCCGTTTCATTCAGGCCGGCTCGGAAGTATCCGCCTTGCTCGGTCGTATGCCGTCGGCCGTAGGTTATCAGCCTACTTTGGCCAATGACGTAGGGGCGCTTCAGGAACGTATTACCTCCACTAAAGAAGGTTCCATCACGTCCGTACAGGCCGTATACGTACCTGCCGATGACTTGACTGACCCGGCTCCGGCTGCCACATTCGCGCATTTGGATGCGACCACCGTATTGTCCCGTTCTATCGCTGAAATCGGGATTTATCCGGCTGTGGATCCGCTCGATTCTACCAGCCGTATCTTGGATCCGTTAGTATTGGGCGAAGAACATTACAAAATTGCCCGCGGCGTACAGGAAGTATTGCAGAAATATAAAGATTTACAAGATATTATCGCAATCCTCGGTATGGAAGAATTATCGGAAGAAGATAAATTGACCGTTGCTCGTGCCCGTAAAATTCAACGTTTCCTCAGCCAGCCATTCTTCGTAGCCGAAGTATTTACCGGTTCACCGGGTAAATATGTACCGCTTAAAGAAACTTTACGGGGCTTCAAAGAAATTTTGGAAGGTAAACATGATGATTTACCGGAAAATGCATTCTACATGGTAGGCACCATTGATGAAGCCATTGCTAAAGGAAAGGAATTGATGGAGAAGGGGGAATAGTTCATGAGTGAAGGCAAGACCATGCATCTCGATGTAATTACCCCTGATAAAA
Organism: Veillonella sp.; assembly: GCF_015058545.1. Classification (GTDB taxonomy): domain Bacteria; phylum Bacillota; class Negativicutes; order Veillonellales; family Veillonellaceae; genus Veillonella_A. Next base: position 8,516 of record NZ_SVCB01000077.1, on the reverse strand, counting down.
AGGCCTTTTCGGGTGAGGTTAAATTTGTGGTAGTGCGCACTGAATTAGGTGAACTCGGTATTTTACCGCGCCATGCCGATTTAGTGGCAGCTCTTGAAATTGCACCGTTGCGCATCGATTTACCGGACGGTACGCGTAAGTTTATGGCTAATTTCGGTGGTTTTATGGAAATTAAAAATAATGTAATTTCTATCGTAACGCCGAATTGCGAAACGCAGGAAGAAATCGATGAAGACCGTGCAAAACGCGCTAAAGCACGTGCGGAAGAACGTTTGAAATCAAGAAATGCAGACATAGACTTCCATCGCGTTGAGCTTGCTTTGCAACGCTCCTTATTGCGTATCGATGTTAAGCACAAAGTGTAAACTATACCGTAAACTTAACTGTAATGCGTAATGTAAAACTGCGGTGTAAATTTTACAAAGTAAAGCATAATGCGTAAGCAATTGAAAACAAATACAATTTAGGGACTGCTTCGGCAGTCCCTTTTTTGCTGTAGTATAAAGTTTGTATTGCTTAATTATGAATTAAAATAGAGGGTCAAAAAAGAAAATTGGCGGTCCGGGGAGGAAAAATAAGATGAAAAGATACTCCGAAAAGTACTATAGGAGTGTACTGATTTATAGTTGTTAATTTTGGTTTGCTATAGTTTCGGGCTATAGCAACAGCCGGTTGTGATTCTAAACCGATATATTTTTGATTCAGTCATACTGCTGAGTTTTGCCTTAAATTGCACTAAGTATACACTTTGAAATATGACGCAAAACCGGCCACAAAGTGTCCACTGTGAAAAGAATGACGTAAAACTCTTGTTGACAGCTTTTTGAATGATTGGTATAGTTATCACATCGATAACGACAGCAAGTCATCGACAAACAGAAACATACAGAATCGACGATGAAGAGATAAGTAAACGCAGGGCGTTGGCACAGAGAGTCCCGTAAGGTGGAAGGGGATGCAAAAGAATGCGAAGAAAATGGTCTTGGAGTATCCGGGGTGGAATGCGCAAGCTTTAGTCCCGGCGGATGCAACCGTTATAATGCCACGGTATAATCTTACAATTGTAAGACGTACCGGCTGAGGGTGGAGTCGTGAGGCTCTACTAAATCAAGGTGGTAACACGTTATAGACGTCCTTGTTCACAAGAGTGAATGGAGGATGTTTTTTTATACCACGAGCGGTAAAAATAACGGCTCAAATAATGGTTACCTGTTTGTTAAGAGTTTGCAATCGAGATGCTGAAGCGTTATCCACTGTAGCCGTGAGCAGAGGTGAGAGACTGTGATCGGTCGGGGCAGTGAATAAGCCTAAGAGCTTTAAAAATGAGTTTTACCACATTGAGAAAAAGAGAAATTGAGTTTTGAGGAAAAAGAGGTAAGGGATTTTCAAAAGAGAGAACATTGGAACGTAAATATAGTAAAGCAGATGCTTTACGCATGAGAAATAAAGCATAGTGCTTTACACGTAAGATTGAGAAAGCAGAGAGACGAACTTAGGGAGGAGTGATGCGGAATGCCCATAACGGTAGTGAAAGATTTACCGGCCATTAAAAAATTGGCAGAAGAAAACATCTTCGTCATGGACACGGTAAGAGCCGAAACACAAGATATTCGGCCACTACAAATTCTAATCGTTAACTTGATGCCCACTAAAGAAGTGACGGAAACGCAGATTCTAAGAGCATTAAGTAACACGCCGTTGCAACTGGACATTACCTTGCTGCATATGGCAAGCCATAAGGCGGCCCATACATCAGAACATCATTTGAGTTCTTTCTATCGAACCTTCGATGAAATCAAAGAGCGCTACTTTGACGGTATGATTATTACCGGCGCCCCCATTGAGCTGATGCCGTTTGAAGAAGTAAATTACTGGCAAGAGCTCACAGCCATTATGGACTGGAGCGAGGACCATGTATATTCGACACTCTACATCTGCTGGGGTGCTCAAGCGGGACTGTATTATCACTTCGGAATTGACAAAGAACTATTGCCGACGAAGTTATTCGGGGTTTTTGAAAACGAGGTCCTTAACAAAAGACCTATGTTGTTACGCGGTATGGACGAGATTTTCTACATGCCCCATTCAAGGCACACGACGGTACCGGTTGATGAGATTAAAGCGAATCCGGATTTAGAGATTTTAGCAGCCTCTGACAAAGCCGGTGCCGCCATAGTTCGCAGTTTGGACAACAAGCACATCTTCGTGTTTGGCCATTCCGAGTATGATAGGGACACCTTACAGCGGGAATACGAACGGGATAAAAACTTGGGACTCGACATTGATGTTCCTGAAAACTACTATCCCGACGATGACCCGACGAAGGCACCAATCGTGCGTTGGCGGTCAACGGGAACTTTGATTTTTACAAACTGGCTTAACTATTATGTATATCAAGAAACACCGTACATAATTGAGCAGATTCAAAAAATGAAAGAACAACGTAATCAAAATCATACACAAGCTGTTTAAAGTAGTGTAAGGACCAAGCTTAATTGGTCGAAATAAAAATGGTATCGACAGCCCAAGCGGCTGTTATATATAAAACAAAGAGAGAATAAGGGATTGTCGGCGTGAGAAACCGACGGAGAGAAAAGGAGAGATTTTATTATGAGCAAACAGTACAAATTCGAAACAATCCAATTACATGAAGGTCAAGTTATCGACGAAACAGGTGCCCGTGCCGTGCCGATTCACCAAACTACAAGCTATGTATTTAAAGACGCACAGCAGGCCGCTGACCGTTTTGCCCTTCGCGATCCGGGTGCCATTTACTCCCGCCTCGGTACACCTACCAACGACGTTCTTGAAAAACGTATTGCCGCTTTAGAAGGCGGTGCCGGTGCATTATCCGTAGGTTCCGGTTCCGCAGCCATTACTTATGCTATTGAAAACGTAGCCGGTACAGGCGACAACATCATCGCAGCCTCCACTTTGTACGGCGGTACGTATAACTTATTCAGCTCTACCTTGCCACGTTTTGGCATTACTACTAAATTCGTAGATCCTGATGATTTGGACGCTTTTGAAAAAGCCATCGATGACCGCACTAAAGCGATTTATGTGGAAACCATCGGCAATCCGAACATCAACCTTATCGATATTCAAGCTGTGGCGGATGTTGCTCATAAACACGGCATCATCCTTATCGTAGACAATACTTTCGGTACCCCATACCTCATTCGTCCGATTGAGCATGGTGCCGACGTGGTAGTTCATTCCGCCACTAAATTCATTGGTGGTCACGGTACAACCATTGCCGGTGTTATTGTTGAAAGCGGTAAATTCGACTACAAAGCCAGCGGTCGTTACCTTGATTTCGTTGCCGGCGATGTTCATTACAACGGCCTCGTATATGCGGACCTTCCAATTCCATTCACCGTAAAAGTACGTGCTCAGTTGCTTCGTGACACCGGTGCCGCTTTAACGCCACTTGCTGCATGGCTCATTTTACAAGGCGTTGAAACCTTATCCTTACGTGTAGAACGTCATGTTGAAAACACTCGTAAAATTATCGACTTCTTGGTAAATCATCCAAAAGTTGCTTGGGTTAACTATCCGGAATTGAAAGACAGCAAATACAAAGCCTTGGCTGATAAATACTATCCAAAAGGTGTGGGCTCTATCTTCACCTTCGGCATTAAAGGCGGCAAAGATGAAGGCATTAAATTCGTAGATGCTCTTGAAATCTTCTCCAATTTGGCCAACGTAGGTGATGCTAAATCCCTCGTAATCCATCCATCCAGCACAACTCATGCACAGCTTAATGAAGAAGAACAAAAAGCTGCCGGTGTAACTCCGGACATGATTCGTATCTCCGTGGGCATTGAAAACGTGGAGGACTTAATCGATGATTTGGCACAAGCTTTGGAACACGTTTAAGTCGACGAACCCGGCTAAGAATGAATACGCCTTTACTTTGTACTGGTGGTATTAATATTTCATATTGATTACTTACAACTTACCTATTAAATACAAAGGCCCTTGGGGATATTGTCCTCAAGGGCTTTGGTGTATTATGGATTTTTTAAAAATAAATAACTTGACTTGAAGTTAGCTCAAAGGGGTACAATGAGTACAGTAAAGCAGTTGTAAAAATGATGCATTTGGTAAGAGATTAAAATGCAAAGTTACAAGAATAAAAGAATATTAAAGGAGATGATACAATGACAATAAAAGAAGTAGCTGAAAAGTTTGATATTACCACCGATACACTTCGTTATTATGAACGAATCGGCTTAATTCCAAGCGTGCCGCGTACGGCATCAGGCATCCGCGATTTCGACGAAGTAACCATTAAATGGGTTGAATTCGCCCTTTGCTTTAAAAAAGCAGGCGTACCTTTAGAAGGTATTGTAGAATATGTAAAACTCGCCTTGCAAGGCACCGGTACTGAACCGGCTCGTCGCGAAATCCTCGTAGAAACACGGGATAACTTGCTTGAAAAATTAGAAGAAATTCAAAGCTGCTTGGAACTACTGAACCATAAGATTGATGTTGTGTATAAAGACTGCGGATCATATACACAACAATTGGTGGAAGATTGGAAAAAGAGTCAGCAATAAAATATTCTCGTGCAACTCTTCGCTAACATGTTGTAGAAGCATTTAGTAAGAGTGAAGCAAAAAAGACTTTCCCTCGTAGTGCGATCGTTTCACGCTAAAGCACTACTCCGGGGAACCCTTCCTTTTGCTTTGTTTCATAGAGCCAACAGCTTTGCTACAACATTAGCTAATCAGTTACATAGAGAATATTTTGTTTGCTGGGGGGAGAAGAGAAAAAAGATATGCTCTCGCACCGCTGGGCTGACAAGCAGCAAGGCAATACTCCGAGCACATCTTTTTTCTTGGAGGAAATCATCTGACATAGTGCATAAACCTTTACTTTATTATCTTTTCTCTCCCCTCCCACAAGCTTTAAAATATTGATTCGTAACCCGGTGATTGCTATGATGCACTGAACTGAAAAGGTCGGCATACTTATTGTAGAATCTAAGAGGTATAATAAAAATTTAGATTGAATTCGATTATTTTGAGGATAGACGAAACGCATATAAAATAGGTCCTATACCTTCTGCAGTATCCCTTTTGCTACGTGTAGCCAGGGTACAAGGAAGGTATAGGACCTATTACTTATATAGTTAGAAGACTCGAATTCAGTCTAAACTTTTTATCGACTGTGAGTTTAAATAAAGTATGCCGACCTTTTATTAAGTTATAGGCGATTTCGGGCTACGCTCAATATTTTATATGCGTAATCCGTCATCTTCGGGAGCGGTGACTTCTACGGTTTCACCGGCGGCACGACGTGCTTCTATTAATTCGTTGCCCCAGTCTGACATTTCGCCTAAAATGCGGCGAAGGCTTTGACCGCGTTCGCTTAGGCTGTATTCTACGCGCGGTGGTACTTCGTTATATACAGTGCGGGTGATAATGCCCGCATCTTCCAATTCACGAAGTTGGAGGGTGAGCACACGTTGAGATATATTTGGCATTAAACGCTTTAATTCGCCGGTGCGCAAGGTTCCGTTACCTAAATGGCAAAGAATAGATACTTTCCATTTGCCGGTAATAGCTTCTAAGGTAGCTTCAATAGCTAAATGATATAAATTTCGCAAAAAATTTTTTACCTCCAAAATATTGAATATATCTAAATTGTAACATTTTTGTTCCTATAGTACAAAAATGTGCCGTCTTTTCAGTAATGATACAATGCTCTATAATTGCAATTGTTACAAGTTCTGAATACGAATTTGTATGAAAATAAATTAATTTGAGACTACTGTATTGATGTTAAATCTCAAAGTGGTTTTTATGATTAGTAAGAGTTTACTGAAAAATTAGAGTATAAAAAGTGAGGGGAGGATTTTTGAAATTATATGGATAAAACAAAAATGGCGCTTATAGCGCTGGCGATGATGTTTTTTGGTACGGGCATTACGGAATTCATTCCGGTAGGACTCTTACCCATGTTTACACAAGAATTTGGTGTAAGTTTATCTGAAGCGGGCTCAACCGTTTCGCTCTATGCCTTTGGCGTTGCCGTGGGCGGCGTAATTTTAACGTCCTTAACGGCTCAAGCAAATCGTAAACGTCTTTTAGTATTTGCGGTTGCTTTATTTTTAGTCGGCCATGTTTTCGCAGCGATGGCCACATCGTTTACTTGGTTGTTGGTTGGACGAATCATGGCGGCTGCGGCTCATGGCTTGTTTTTTGCCATTGCTTCCTCAGTAGCCGTAAGTTTAGTGGCTCCTAATAAAAGTGCGGGTGCGATTGCCTTTATTTTTAGCGGGTTTACGATTGCAACGGCATTTGCAGTGCCACTCGGAACGTATCTAAGCGAATTTTTAAGCTGGCGCGTATCCTTCTGGGGTGTTGTGGCCGTAGCAGCGCTTACTTTATGGCTCAACTTGCGTTATATTCCTAACAATGCAGGTCATATTACGAGCAAACCTAGTTGGGGCGATCAATGGAAATTAATTACAACTCCGCAGATTATCTTGTCATTGGTGATTACCGTGTTAGGCTATGGCGGCACTTTTGCTACCTTTACGTATTTGTCGCCGATTTTGCAAAATATTACAAAAATCAGTGCATCGGCCGTTAGCGTTGTGCTCATCATGTATGGCATAATGATAGCGATAGGGAATTATTTGGGCGGCCGTTTCGGTAACTCAAATCCTATTAAAGCATTGCTTTATACGTTTATCATACAAGGTTTGATTCTCTTTGCATTCTACTTCACCGCGGATTCCGCAATGGCAGCGATTATTACTGTAGCGGGTATGGGGCTTTTAGCGTTTATGAGTGTGCCAATGTTGCAGGCGAATATTATGTTGTTGGCAAAACGTTTTGTACCGAGTGCTGTTGATCTGGCTTCCTCTTTAAACATTGCCGGCTTTAGCGGCGGAATCATGTTGGGGGCTATTTTGGGCGGCGTAGTTATTGATTTCGCCGGCATTGCCTACACTCCGTTGGCCGCTGCTTTGATGGTAGGTCTCAGCGTAATTTTGACAGTGGTAGCTATTGTTTTACAAAAAGAACCGGCTTCTGAAACGGAATCACAAGCAGAAGCTGAGGGCTTATTAACAAATCTCCGTTAAGGTGATTGGTTTTTAATAATAGTATCTTATTCTGAAAAAAACAGTAGAAAGGATGTTATATCATGAAAGAAATTCAAGTAAAAGATTTGCAGTTAAATCCAATGACACTTATTTCTGACGGTTGGATGTTGATTACGGCCGGCAATGAAAAAGACGGTTTTAACACCATGACTGCCAGCTGGGGGCATTTAGGCGCTATTTGGGGCACCAACAAGGGCTTGCCTACGGCGACGGTGTATATTCGTCCGCAACGCTATACCAAAGAGTTTGTTGATCGTGAAGAGGAATTTACTTTGTCCTTCTTTAGTAACGACTATAAACGTCAATTGGCATATTTGGGTACGCACTCCGGCCGCGATGAAGATAAAGTGGCAAAAATGGGCTTAACACCTGAGTTCGTGGATAATACCACTTACTTCAAAGAAGCCGATTTGGTGTTGGTTTGTCGTAAAATCTATAAAGCACCACTTGTTGAAGAAGGTTTTCTTGATAAAAAATTAATTACCGAAAACTATCCGGAAAAAGACTTCCATACCATGTACATAGGGGAAATTCAAAAAGTGCTGGTGCGCGAATAATAACTCGCCTTTACGCCATTGTATTTTAGAATAGGTTTTAGGGTAATCCGAAGCCTTAACATATATAAGTAAATGCCACATACCTTCCTTGGACCCTGGCTACAGGTAGCAAAAGGGATCCTTCAGAAGGTATGTGGCATTTTTATTACATTATGTGCGAGTAAGTCAAATTCGGATTACCCTAAAACACTACCGGGAAATACCACGGCGACTGAAGGCGAGTTATTATAATACGCGCACCACGCCCTGTTTTGAAAAGGGGAGGAGGGAAAATTAGATTGAATTAAAGCTTATTGTTTATTAACTGAAAAATGACAAAACTATTAGCAAATAATAATAGATAAGCAATCTGATTTGAAACGATACATCCCCACCGGAAAAAAGATTTCCTCGGAGCAGTGCCTTAGGGTGAAACGATCGCAGTGCGAGAGGAAAACTTTTTTCCATCTTCTCCTCTCCATTTGATTACTTAAAGGTTTTGTAGGAGCTCTACATAGGAAGCAGCTATACCTTCGAGGCTCTAAGTCAGCGGAAAAGGTTTTGATGGAATCCGTTAATCGCTATGATACACATAATGTAAATAGTAAGGCCCTATGCCTTTTGGTGTTCAGGTTTTTCAGTGTGGTGTCGTAAATTGAGATGATGCAAACATAATAAAAAAGATGTCCTCGGAGGAGTGCTTTAGCGTGAAACGATTGTAGTGACCCCAAAAAGTTAGACTTTTATTTCCGAGAAGCCTGAATAGGTTTCTCGGAATTTTTTATGCTACTGTATTCTTTAAGCGATACTTTACCGGACTTAGCCAATTCAACTTCTCTTTTATTCGTTTTTCATTG
>NZ_SVCB01000076.1 GCF_015058545.1 Veillonella sp. | reverse complement strand
TGAGAAGCGGATGGCCTCTACTTCATTTAACTTCATTATGATAACAAAAAGAACAGAACTTGTCAACTAGAAATTGTCCTTTTGTTTCATTAACTAGGTTAGTATATCAGATTTTGGTAGCAGAGTCAAAGTATTCCTTATACCACGCTACGAATTTGCCCAACCCTTCTTCAATCGTTGTTTCCGGTTTAAAGTCGAAATCTCGTTCCAATTCACTCACATCAGCATAGGTCTGATACACATCTCCTGCTTGCATCGGCAAAAATTCTTTTTCCGCTTTTTTACCTAATTGCTCTTCCAACACTTCTATGAAGTGCATTAACTGTTCCGGTTTATTGTTCCCGATATTATACACTTTATAAGCATCCCCTGCTTCGTTTTTAGCCGGCGGATTACATAACATCCGTTCAATACTGGTCACAATATCGTCAACATAGGTAAAGTCGCGATACATATCACCGTTATTGTAGATCTGAATCGGCGTTCCGCTCATAATCTTGTTAGTGAATTTGAAGTACGCCATGTCAGGGCGACCATAAGGTCCATACACCGTAAAGAAACGTAAGCCTGTAGCCGGAATACCATACAGATGACTATATGTATAGGCCATGAGTTCATTTGATTTCTTTGTGGCCGCATATAGACTGATTGGATGATCCACATTATCCGTTGTAGCAAACGGTGTCTTCTGCTGATTGCCGTACACGGACGAACTGGACGCAAAAAGCAAATGATCCACCGAACTATGGCGACAAGCTTCCAAAATATTAAAGAATCCCATCATATTGGATTCCATATAGGCTCGTGGATTGTCGATACTATAGCGAACGCCCGCTTGAGCAGCCAGATTAACGACAATATCCGGTTTAAAAGATTCAAATAATGTATTAACGACCGTTTCATCGGCTAAGTTTCCTTTTACAAAAGAGAACTTAGGAAAATCTTTAAGAATTTCCAAACGACTTTCCTTAAGCTTTACGTCATAGTAATCATTGAGATTATCGAAACCGGCAACGGTAACACCTTTTTCCAATAATCGCTTAGCCAAGTGAAAACCTATGAATCCGGCTGCACCGGTAATGAGTACTTTTTTATTTATATCCGGTTCTTTGTATGTTGCCATGCGAACACCTATCTCTTTCTTAATCTCTGCTTATTTTTTCTTATTCACGTCTTAGTCTCGATCAAATAAGTCTCGCGTATATACTTTATCTTTAACATCTGCCAAATCATCTGACCAACGGTTCGTAATAATCACATCACTCATTGCTTTAAATTCTGTCAAGTCGCGAATGACCTTGGATTTAAAAAAGTCATCTGCTTTAAGGGTCGGTTCGTAAACGACAACTTCAATCCCCTTCGCTTTAATTCGTTTCATAACGCCCTGAATCGCCGACGCACGGAAATTATCGGAGTCACTCTTCATAGTCAAGCGATAAACGCCTACCACATTCGGTTTTTTATCAATAATCATATCGGAGATATGATCTTTACGCGTACGATTCGCTTCCACGATAGCCGACACAAGATTCTGCGGTACATCATGATAGTTAGCCAACAACTGTTTCGTGTCTTTCGGCAAGCAATAACCGCCGTAACCAAAGGACGGATTGTTGTAAAAATCACCGATGCGCGGATCCAAGCATACGCCTTTAATGATTTCAGCCGTGTTCAAATCGCGAATTTCCGCATAAGAGTCGAGCTCGTTAAAATAGGCTACGCGCAAGGCCAAATAAGTATTGGCAAAGAGTTTAATTGCTTCTGCTTCCGTAGAGCCGGTGAAGATAATCGGAATATCCTTTTTAACGGCCCCTTCAGCCAATAAATCAGCAAACACCCTGGCTCTATCGGATCGTTCGCCCACAACGATGCGAGACGGATATAAATTATCATGCAAAGCCTTGCCCTCACGCAAAAATTCAGGCGAGAAAGTAATATTTTTCGTATTATATCGTTCACGCATCTGCATTGTGTAGCCTACCGGTACCGTTGATTTGATAATCATAACGGCGTCCGGATTAATATTCAATACCTCTTCAATAACAGCTTCTACGGACGATGTATCAAAGAAGTTTTTCTTCGGATCATAATTAGTCGGTGTGGAAATGATGATGTAGTCGGCACCCACGAACGCTTCTTTAGCATCCAGAGTTGCTTTAAAGTTAATATCATCACGTTGCAAAAATGCGGATATATCCGCATCAACAATCGGTGACTGCCCCTTATTAAGCATATCTACTTTTTCGGGAATAATATCCAACGCCACCACTTCATGATGCTGTGCCAGCAATAAGCCGTTGGATAAACCTACATAACCGGTCCCGGCAATTGCAATTTTCATCTTCGCCACTCCTAATAATCAAATACTTCAAAATTTAAATTAGTTGCCTAATTCTTAACGAGTAAGCTACTAATCTTTATTCAACTAGTTTTTCTTGTTGCCGCCCAATTTATAAATCACACGCAACACGCTGTACCAGAAAATACTTTGCAAAAATTTACCGTAATGGCCCTGCTTTTTCTGGTAATCACCCCATTGCTGGAAGTCATGATAATTTTCCGGCTTTTTCACCGGCAAGACATGCGTAATCGTCTCCCATGGTGCCAAGGCATTATATTTACGCCACAAAGCATCAATATCGGTCACCACCATTTGCCATGGTTTACGACGACCCGTCCAATGAGCGATAACCGGTTTGCCGTCAAATTCAGCAGCACCGCCGTACGCATTATAAGCAGCCGGCAAGAAATATAAATCACCATCGAATACTAAATTCAACACGTCCTGGCTTTGCCCTTTGAAACGACTAGGCGGTTCATTCTGATAAGCAAACGCCTTTTCGGTGATTTGATCGTTTTCCCATTGGGTAATATCTATAACCATAACGCCATCGTTAAAGTATTTACCGGACTTTAACTTCAAATGACCGGCTCGATACGCAACGGATTCAGGTGTTTCCGAAACGGCGCCCATAGCCTTGCCCTGCAAGTCCATGTTCCATAATTCAGTAAGCGAATCGCACACCATGGTATCCGCATCAAGGTAAATAAACTTATCGCTGTATTCCTTAATGACTTTAGGCATATAAATACGGGCATAGGTAATTCTGGAAAAACGCGCTACTTTAATATGGAAATCGTTAAACGGGGTCATGTCGAGCAAGTACACGATGCAATGACATTGCCACTGTTTGGCCATTTCTTCGATTTTCGCCAAATTTTCCGGACTGTAACCGTCCACAAAAATATGAACAACAAAGTTTTTATCTTTATTATTTTCCAGTACCGACACAACCGATACGCCCATGATATGAATGAACCCGTCATTGACATTATAGGCGATGTGGTAAGCACCTTCATCCGTGCTCGAGTAATTAAAATCTATTCGCTCTTTTATGAAATTTTTTATTTGAAAAAAATCTTCTGAAAATGTTTTCATCTGTTTATCCACCTATAGCTTGCCAAAATTTTGCCCAACGAATTCGCATAAGTTGTCTTGTCAGGGATTTACCCTGCATGTCTTTACTTGGTTGCGGCATTGTTACATCATTAAACCGAGTTTCTTTTAACGCTTCATAATATACGCCGTTAAATGCTTTTTCACAGGAAAATTCCCACGGTTTATAGCGACCGGCCCAGTGTATTACGGCTGGGCTTTGCAAGGCCTCAATTGCCTTTTTGCGCCACTTGGCACTGCGTAGAATTTTTAACGGTAACGAAAACACCGGCGGTATAACATTCCAACGAAGCGGCAATTCTTGCCAATCATTTTTAAACACTTTATTCAAACCGTCCTGGTCGTGGTGACGAAATTGATTTGATGTAATCTCAGTCAGTACTGCGTTGCCATAATTTTTAACACGCCACTGAGACACATCAATAACCATCATACCGGAATTAAAGTAATCATCTAACTCATTTAAGCCGATAGATGCATGTTTTTCACGAAGACTGCGTTTGGATGACATAATCCCTAAATCAATCGTCGCCCCCACCGGATGGCCCCCCAGTGGCAGCCGCCAAAGTTCGGCCACATCACCGGTTACAACTAAATCCGTATCAAAGTAAATCGCCTTCTGAACATAGTCAGGCAACAATTCAGGAATCATTAAACGCAAATAAGCCGCTTTACTGATGTGTCCGCTGGTAAAGCCTTCGATGGCGTCACCGTCCACGGCTATCAGCTGTACTCGGCCTGTCAAATCATTAACCGTATCTTTAATTTTCTGTTGCTTCGTTTCACTTATACCATCACTTAAGATATACAATGAAACTCGTTGCGGTTCAGTTGTATGCAGTAAGATAGAAGCCGCCGTTACGGCCGCATGCTGTGCATAATTATCATCAGCCGCCAATACTATTACTATATCATCCATGCTTATTTTCCTTTTTCCCGTTGCTGCAATTCATGCAATTTTACATATTTCAGCATGGTATAAAATGCGTGCTGATAGGAAGAAAACACGCCCATCCAGCCATCTAAAAAAGCACCTTTTAAAAGTAAAGCTCGCAAGCCGCCCACAAAGGAGTGAGAAAACGCTTTTCCCAGCGTAATACGCTTGCCTTTAGAATACTGCTCTTCGGCCCAAATTGTCGTATAATGATCGGCCTTTTGAAGCCAATGATGCCAGCTTTCATAGGAGTAGTGATCTAAAGCACCTTTTAATATCGATTTTGGCAAATTCGTTTCCGGATGCTCATGCACTTTGCCTACCCAGGTAACCGCTTCGCGGGGAAACAAGCGATATACAATGTCCGGTGCAAAGATACCGTGTTTAAAACGATGCCCGTTAAAAATAACTTCGCGTTTTAAACCATATTCACCCACACGGTTCTCCACAACAATGTAGCGAATTTCTCGGCACATTGTTTCATCCATGCGTTCATCCGCATCCAAATACAACACCCAGTCAGCCGTGGTTTGTTCTAAGGCGAAGTTTCGCTGCGACGCAAAATCATCATCCCAGGCGCGATAACGAACTATAGCACCATTTTTTTCGGCAATGGCTACTGTATTGTCCGTGCTGCCGGAGTCGATAATGAGCACCTCATCCGCACATTTTTTCGCATTTTGAATGGCTGCTTCGATATGCTTTTCTTCGTTTTTTGTCAAAATAATGACGGCTAGTGAACTCACTGATTCGCCTCCAATTACTCCATACTGTACAAGTTATTCCCCAATTATTGCAACTGATTAAAATCTATTCACCCGCGCTCTTTTGCCCCACTTCATCTTCTTTTGCCGGCAAGCTTCTATGGGCAATGGCTACTGCAATTTCGTTCAAATGCAAAATACCAACGCCTACATAAATGGCCACGCTGATGTGTTCACGATAACGGGCAATGCCGATTTTACCGCCCACATTGAGGCCGATGGCCTTACGTTTGAGTTGTTCTAACGCTTCTTGGGTAGCCCCGATAACGGCACCTTCACCGATGTGATTATCGGCTACTACTTTTTGACGCTGCGCCGCTACTACGGCATGTTCTATAATTTTAGGAATGGACTGTACGAATTGACCGCCAAAGTCAACCGCTACAGAGCGAATTCCTTTTTCTTGTAATTCTTTACGTAGTTCTTGTTCTTTTTGACGCGATTCTGTAATCGCCAACTGTAATGCTGCCCGTCCTACCGCAATACTGTTATATTCCATTATATCCACCTGCCTACCAAGCTACTAAATTATCTCTATCTTATTATTATATCACCGGTTGAAGATATTCTCCAACCGGTGATATAAAGTCTATTTCTATGTTGTTCAAAATCATAAAATTCAAATTTAATTCAATTTATCTTGTTGCATCTTTTGAATATAAGGGAGCAAATTAACTAGATTACTCTGCTTATTCTGCAAGTTTTCAGGGGCTATTGAGTACTTATCTTTATGACTCATTTTATTATAATACAGTCTATTATTAGTGATTAATTGACATCCTAACCAATAGCTGCCATGATTTTTACTAATAAAATCAGCAACTTTATTTCCTTTTTTATAATCCATAGCACTTAAATCATCACTAGTAAGGTTTGGCCTTCCAATACAACACGCTACCCAATATTCAATTTCAGGGCCGGTCAAAAAAATAGTATTCATATTCGATAAAATATTCACCTTTTTTATCATTTCATTTAACAATCTTCTCGCCGATTCATCATTTTGAGCTTTGTCCAAATCCGCCACAATAAAGAATATCGGATATAAATCCTTGTTGCGTTCTACATAATTGGTAAACTTACCATAGCCACCACCATCAATACTTTTAACAGTAATGTACTTATAATCTTTTAAAACGTCTTTTAAAATTGATTCTTCACTTGGACCCTCACAAGCAATATGAATTTTTAAATGACTCGATTGAATTATATTGTGTTTTCTCCGCTTATACCCCACTTTTATACCTCGAATTCCCTTTGTAAAAATTTAACAGCTAACCTCTTATTGCTACTACGTAAATCAAAATCCGCCAATGAATTTATTTCAGTAGACAAACAATCATTTTTTGAAAGAATATAAATCTGCTCCGGTGCAAATAAGTCTAGGTTCAATAACTCTAAATTATGTGTTGATACTATTAATTGACCGGATTTATTTCTGCTATTATTAATCATATTATTATTT
>NZ_SVCB01000075.1 GCF_015058545.1 Veillonella sp. | reverse complement strand
TAAATACTTCCCACGCAATCGCGGTTTTGCCACCGGCCTTGCCATCATGGGCTTCGGCTTTGCAGCCTTAATCGCCGGTCCGTTAATGCAATACTTAACGGCCGCCTACAGCTTGGTGCAAACATTCCAAATTCTCGGTGTGGCGTACATCATCATCATGACGCTCTCATCGTTGTACTTAAAACCACCGACAACGGCTACTGCGACTACTGCTACCGATTCTAAAGATGGTGCAAAAACTGAAACTCCGAAAAAATCTATTTTCAACCGCGGCATGAATGCTCACGAAGCCATGAAAACTTGGCAGTTCAGCGCTTTATGGTGGATCTTCTTCATCAACATCACCTGCGGTATCGGCTTATTGGCGGTTGCTTCCCCAATGGCGCAGGAAATCGTTGGCATGAACGCTACGGAAGCGGCTTCCATGGTTGGTATCATCGGTCTCTTAAACGGTCTCGGCCGCATCGGCTGGTCCACTATCTCCGATTACATCGGCCGACCTTTCACTTACATGTTATTCTTCCTCATCGAAATCTTGGCCTTCTTTGCCCTCGGCCATACGAGCAACTCCTTCTTCTTCCAGTTCCTCGTGTTCGCCATTATTACTTGCTACGGCGGCGGTTTTGCCTGCATGCCGGCTTATCTCAGCGACTTATTTGGCACCAAAGCACTCAGCGCCATTCACGGTCGCGTCTTAACCGCTTGGGGCTTCGCCGGTATCGCCGGTCCTATGCTCGTGTCCTTCCTTCGTGAAAGCACCAACAGCTATAGTGGTCCGCTCTTCGTATTCAGCGCGTTATTCGTTTTGAACTTGGCCGTGGCTGTGGCACTTAAAGTGTTCACTAAAGATCATCACTTTGAAGCGGAAGAAAAAGTAGTTGATATTAAAAATGGCGACGCTTTGAATGCGTAAATAAAATTATATCAAAACAAGCTAACGAGAACGTTGTATTTTCCGAATGCAACGTTCTTATTTTTTATTAGTATTATTCAATGGCACTATTACTAACGTCTTACCTAAAGCCGCTAACACCTTCAAAACTGTATCTAATCTAGGATTTGTCTCACCTGTCTCCATCCGTGCAATAACCGGTTGTCTCACGCCACTTAATACTTCTAATTTTTTCTGACTAATACCTTTCTCGTTACGAGCATCAATTAATTCACACATAATCGCCGCCCGTAAATCACTGGCCGCAATTTCTACCGACGTTTATAATTGTTTTTCTACATCTTCCCAAGCCGAACCGATTGCTTTATTCTTCATAACTATCCTCCTATTTCTGTACAACTGTCTTATCTATACAATAACTCAAAAGTTATCAATTTTCAATAACTAAAAAGTTATTAGTTTTAATAGCTATAGAGACTAATAATAACCACCAACATACTACAAAAACAAAGCTCCTTCACCATTACACCTTTACTCAGAATCGTCTAAAATACTTCCCTCTTTCTCAAAATCCTAATGCAGGTTACTCGAATGTATGTTAAAATTAAATATTGATAGGCTGAACTTAAATACAGCCTCAAATAGACATTATAAACATTAACTACCATATGAATATCAAGTTGGGAGTATAGTAAATGGTTAACCGATTTTTACAAGGCACTCTTATTCTTACCATTGCCGGCTTTGTGGTCAAAGCCATCGGCAGCATCAACTGGATTTTGCTGTCCCGTGTACTCGGCGGTGAAGGGATTGGGATCTACCAAATGGCGTTCCCGATTTACCTCTTATCATTGCAACTGTCCAGTGCCGGGATTCCGATTGCAATTTCAATATTGACGGCGGAAAAACTCGCCCGCTTCGATTATCGCGGCGCCCAAAAGGTTTTTAAACTGTCATTCTATCTTCTCTTTGCTACCGGCCTGCTATTCAGTATCCTGATGTGGTTTGGCGCCGACTGGCTCATTTCATCAGGCTACATCATAGATGATCGAGCGTATCTGGCATTACTGGCCTTAGCTCCGGCCATCTTCTTCGTAACGCTTATTTCCTGTTACCGCGGTTACTTACAAGGTTGGCAAATGATGACGCCGACCGCCGTGAGCCAAATTATTGAACAATTACTCCGCGTAGTTGTTATGCTTGGAGCTGCGTATATGCTCCTTCCTTACGGTCTCGGAGCCGCCGCCGGCGGTGCCAGCATGGGGGCCGGTATCGGTGCGTTTGGTGCCCTCGTGGTGCTCATGTACTACTATTATAAATTACCGAAATCACCGGAAGATGCACATAAACAACCGGAAGGTCCCGGTGAATCGTCCGGATCTATCGTAAAACGCCTCATTAAATTGGCTATTCCGATTTCCTTAGCCAGCTTAATGTTGCCGTTAGTAGCAAACCTCGATTTATTCATCGTGCCGCGCCGTTTGGAAGTCGCCGGTTTTACCACCAGCCAGGCAACTGAATTATTCGGTTACTTAACCGGTATGGCCGTACCGCTTATCAACTTGGCCACGATTATTACCGCTGCTTTGGCGACAAGCATCGTTCCGGCCATTTCCAATGCGAATGCAACGGGCGATAAAAAAGGCGTATACTACCGCACCGCCGGTGCTATGCGTATTACCTTTATGTCCACTGTACCGTTTACCTTGATGCTCTACGTTTTGGCAGAGCCGGTAGTGAGCGTCATCTACAACGCACCGCGTGCCGCTGAAGCGACCCAGATTACGGCTATCGCTATTTTCTTCCTCGGCATGCATCAGGTAACGACCGGGGTTTTACAAGGCCTCGGTAAACCAACCTTGCCGGTTATTAACATGGGCATTGCGGCCATTTCCAAAGTTATTTTGAACTGGAATTTAACATCTATTCCTTGGCTCGGCATCAGCGGTGCCGCCTATGCGACCGTAGCCGACATTGGTGTGGCTGCCCTTTTAAATCTGATTTGGATAAAAAAATACACAGGCTATTTCCTGGACTTTTCCCTGCTTTGGAAAAACATCGTCAGCGCCATTATCATGGGCGTCGCTATGTTCTTCCTCTACCCACCGCTTGAAGGCATCATGCATAAATTCTTTGCCATGGCCATCAGTGCCTTTTTGGGCGGCGTTATCTACGTCATCGTTATGGTGCTTCTAAAAGGCTTAAACCGTCATGACGGTGAACGGATGCCATTAATTGGGAAGTTCTTTAGAGGTAAAGAATAATGAATTATTTAAAACATCTTACTACTGAAAACTATGCCATATTCTTTGTTGGTGCCGCGATTTTCATGCAACGAATATCCATGGGTGCCGGCAATGTATTATATGGCTTGGCGATTTTATTCTTTTTAATCAGCCTTTATAAGCAGTATAAGAATTACACGTTAAAAGATAATTATATTGTGAAAAAGGCACTCCCCTATTTCAAAATCTTAGGCATTGCCATTCTCCTCATAGTACCTTCTGTATTTGTGAGTGAACATTTAGGAAAATCCTTTAAAGCTTTGCTTGAAATTTGGCTCTATCGCGCTTTACCGCTCTTTATTATTCCGTTCTGTGCCAAAAGCAAAAAACAAATGTATTGGCTCTTAGGGGCGGTATTTATCTCATTAAACCTTGATTCTTTATTGGCGTTTTTCCAACATACACTTTTAAAAGAGCCCCGTCCATCGGGCTTTAGTAATAACCCCTTGAACTTAGCTGCCATCTTAGCTATGACCATTCCGGTACAAGTAATTGTGATGGCCGAAACAGTCTTCCCTATGGGGTTACGAAAATTAGCCGTTATTTCTATTTTCACGAATATCCTTGGCTTGTTCGGCGGTCAAAGTCGCGGCAGTTGGTTACTGTTAGCCTTCACACCATTTTTCTCTTTTAAGTATTGGCGTAAGAATAAATACTTCCCTATTGCCTGCCTTATTATAGCTGCTATTATCGGCGGTTATATTGCCTCCAATCCGAGCATGCAAAATCGAATCATATCGACTACCAATATGACAACAGACCGCTCCAATGCGGATCGTCTCGTTGTTTGGGAATCAGCGGCTATGATGATTCATGATTATCCACTCTTTGGTGTAGGTCCCGGAGAATTCACTGAATTATATAAAGCACATTATGAGTTACCGGAAAATACACAACGCATGGTACATACGCATAATAACTTTATTCAAGTCACGACCGAATCAGGCGTAATCGGCCTGTTAGCATTCTTAATCCTGTTCGGTTATATCGAGGTTACTGCACTTCGAGACACTTTTAAAGGTAATCCATATGCCTACATGCGTTTGGCTGCTACCACCTTCTACTTGCTTTTTGGCCTTATCGACTATACCTTTGATGCTTCGGCTATTATGAAGCTCTACTGGTACTATATCGCTATCAGCTTGAGTTTGGAAGCGTTGGCAGATCACGAAACACATCTTGAAAGCATTAATAATATAACTAGTAATGAAGATTCACTACCTAAAAAAGCATAAGCTTCAAAAACAACATATTAATCTAAATAACAAAGGGGCTGTAACGAAATAGAGTTGTAAACTCACATTTCAGTTATGGCCCTTTCTTCATAGTCAAAAGTGGAAAGATAAGTCATTCATCAGACTTACCTTTCCACTTTTTAGTTAATAGATTATAAAATTATAGCGTTTTAATATATTATTTCCAATTCTGTTTAAGCGTTTCTGATAATTCAGCAGCCTCACCTTGTAAAAAGTGACCTTGTACATTCGGCATGGAGCTTAACATCGTTAACAACTCCTGTACTTTTTCAGATGCATCACGATACATTGCATAGGATGCCAAGGTTGCTTTCATACCATAGCAGTTTGCTGAAGTTTCAGCCCCCATTACCACGGCAAGCGCCTTATCCGGTTGCTTGGCTTCCCAATCAACTAATTCTTTGTACATAGTGCTCTGCAAAAGTTCCACATCAGCATGCCACTGTTTTGTCCATTTTTTCAAAATCAATAAGGAATACGCTTTTAAAGCTCCGGTCCAAATATCACCGAGCGACTGTGACATAGTCAAGGCCAACGGACGTTTTTCCCAATCACTTTGGCGTGCCGCTTCCGCAATATCCGAATAGTATAATTCATCCTCTTTCATCATCGTTACCGGATTATATAACAATGACCAGCTGATTACGGATGGATGATTTTTATCACGAGTTATTAAGGAGTCAATCGTGTCTTTGTGAGTATCAAGCAATCTGGATTTAATATCGGTTTTATTGAAATTTGCTTCGCCCGGTTGCCAATCTTTAGCTACTAATCCGGCTGCCGGCATTTCAGCGACAACCAAAATACCTGCTTCATCAGTGAGCTGAAGCACGTCCGGGGATATTGGTCGGCCACTACTGAAAATACAGTTGCCGCCAAGCTCCAATAACTTCTGTAATTGCTGTTTTGCCTGAATTGGATTTGAAGATAAGGTTAAATTAGAAGGCCCCAGTTCAAGCCCTTTCAAGCGAACAATGGCACCATTTAACATGAGATTGCCACCTTCTACAGCTACCGTGCGAATGCCGATACGTTGATGATAGATATCATGCTTTTTGCCTAGACGGCTTACTTCCACTTCCAAAGTATATAAGTAGCCATCCCCTACGGTCCAAATATGTGGGTTTTCAACAGTCAATTTCGCATTACCACCCACACCGGTGGCCACAATACGGCCTTCTCTATCACGCAAAGTAGCCGTTACCAAGCAGTTCCCCTGGACGTGAGCCATATATTGCACAACGGCCTCTTCCTGTGACAACGCTTCGGTCTGCACCATTATGCCCGTCAAACGGGTCGTCGGCACCGTATAAAGCGTAACATTGCCATAAATCCCAGTCGGCACGTCATAATCAAAATTCGGCTGATTAATGCGGCGTCCTTTAGGCGATGAAACAACCTGCCCGGCAGGCAAAGTATACGCGGATAATTCATTATTCACTTTTACAATAATGCGGTTTTCTTCACCATAGCGTAATTGACGTGTCACATTAATAACCGTCGAAACAAAGGACCCTTCATGGCGCCCTGCTTCCATACCGTTAACGTACACCACCGCTCGATTGCCAATACCGTCAAAACGCAAAAATACATCCAATCCGAGCCATCGTTTCGAAATATAAATATTGCGTTCATACCACATCGTACCGCAGTAGCTTCGCTCATCGGGACTTACAAATACGTCCTGCAAAGCCGCCGGTACCGGTACCGACATCTGCCGAGCCACGCCGGTTTCATAGGTTTTATCCTTTGATTTATCAAAGGCAAAAAACCAGTTGCCACGTAAATCGATACTGTCGCGAAATACGTTTGTTACGGGCTGCAATAATTCCATCGTACTCATCAAAGACTCCTCCTATATCTCTTATAAGTATATACTAAATACCTATATGTATTCAATGAATTTATGCAGGAAATTCTGTTTACAATGCACATTTTTTCACCTATACTAAAATAAATGTGCAAATTTGAACGACTTTACGCAAAATATAAGGAGATTTACTGATGAAACGCTATACTACAGTTATATTTGATTGTGATGGAACGATTTTAAATACATTGGACGACCTCATGGATTCCATGAATTATATTTTGAAAAAACATAATTATCCAACTCGTTCCTTAGCGGAAATTCGCAGCTTCGTCGGCAACGGCCTCGGCAAATTGGTAGAACGTAGCGTTCTCACCGGTACAGATCTTAAGGTGTCCCAAGAACAACTCGATACCATGCTCACTGAACTGAAAGAGTATTATGCGGAACACAACAATGATAAAACCGCTCCTTACGAAGGGCTCTATGAATTACTGGCACAACTGAAAAAAGAAGGATATAAAATGGCCGTCGTTTCTAATAAAGTACAAGAAGGCGTAACTGCCTTGAATGACGAATATTTCAAAGAATATTTCAACGTAGCCATTGGCGAAACACCGGACTGTAAACGTAAACCGGAACCGGATATGGTGAACGCAGCCTTAAAAGCGCTTAACAGCACACCGGAAGAAGCCGTCTATGTAGGCGACTCCGAAGTAGATCTTCAAACTGCTAAAAACTCCGGACTCCTCCCTATCGCTGTTACCTGGGGATTCAGAGATGAGGAATTACTAAGAAAATTAGGGGCAGAACACGTAGCTCATACATCGGGGGAAGTGAAGGAGATTATTGAAACATTGAATAGAGAATGATTCAAATTTTTAGAAATTAACGGAAATCTACCTCTTATCTTTCAACAGTCCATTTAAAGTTAAGTTTTAAATGGGCTGTTTTTATCAGAAAACATTAGAAAAGTTTAAACGACATTTTAAACTAACAACTCATTTAGTAATTATCTGTGTTTCTACTTTAACCGTTATTCTAGGGCGAATTCTATATTCAATATTAGCTTTTGATAAAACAATATTAGCATATCGTTCTAGTGCTTCATTTTTGCTAAAAGCAACTAATCTCAAAAGTTCTTTTCCTGCAAACGTAAAAAAATAACATGATAATCTTCCTAAACAACTTAATTGTTCCACACTAATTTCTATCATATTACTGGAACTCCAAAAAACTCTGATATACTCATCTTTTCCGGTAACATTTAGTGATAATAATGGATTAAGAGTAATAATATTATATTCACTAAGTAATTTTATATCATTAAACCCAATTTCACATAAATCTAAGTACTCTTTATCACCAGGTATAAATTGTTCTGTTAAAGCATCTATACGCCATTTGGCAATATTTTCAAACATTTTTGCGTCTTTAGGAGTTAAAATACTTAAAATTTCTAATGTCTTATACGAATAAGTAAGTGGACAACTTATTTCCTCAGCCAATAACTTTGCCCAAATATCTTGCATAGCTTCATTACTGACTGTCCCAACTTTCCTATAAAACTTTACAAACCAATCATAATCATACTTTTTATAATTATCT
>NZ_SVCB01000074.1 GCF_015058545.1 Veillonella sp. | reverse complement strand
TCCGGCGACGGCTGCCCGTTCCGTCCTCTTATTTATAAACTAACTATATATAGATTATATCACATCTTACCGAATCGACACGTCTTCCCCTGCCAAGATATGTTTCATGGTGCGAGCCGGGCACATTTTACCGCACATGGTGCAAGTGCCTTCGCATTCCGGTTTACTGGATTCATAATAACGACGCGCTTTTTCAGGATCGATCGCCAAGGAAATCATAGTATCAAAATCTACTTCCGCTCGGGCTTTACTCATGGCATCGTCCCAAGCCTGAGCGCCCGGAATGCCTTTGGCCAAGTCTGCTGCATGGGCGGCAATACGCGTAGCAATGATGCCTTCTTTCACATCTTCAACGGTTGGCAAACGCAAATGTTCTGCCGGCGTTACATAGCAAAGGAAGTCAGCGCCGCAAGAACCGGCAATGGCCCCGCCGATGGCGCTCGTAATATGGTCATAGCCCGGCGCAATATCCGTTACCAATGGTCCCAGCACATAGAAAGGCGCATTATGGCAAAGGCGTTTTTCAAGCGTCATATTAGCCGCAATTTCATTGAGCACCATATGACCCGGGCCTTCAATCATAACCTGCACATTGTGTTCCCACGCGCGTTTAGTAAGCTCGCCCAAAGTGATGAGTTCTTCAATCTGGGCGGCGTCGGTCGCATCATGGGTGCAACCCGGACGACATGCATCACCAAGGCTCAAGGTTACGTCGTATTTTTCACAAATTTCTAGCAAGCGGTCATAGTATTCATAGAACGGGTTTTCCTGTTTATTCATTTCCATCCAAGCAAAGAGTAAGGAGCCGCCACGGGATACGATGTTGGTCAAACGTGGATTATCTTTGATACGTTGCGCCGTTTTTTGATTCATACCGCAATGAATCGTCATGAAGTCCACACCGTCTTTCGCATGTTGTTCCACGACGGAGAAAAACTCATCGACGGTAATGTCTTTGAGGTCTTTGTCAAGCATGCCTACCGCATCATACATCGGCACGGTGCCAATCATGGCGATGGACATATCGATAAGCTTGCGACGGAATTCTTGAGTTTTACCAAAATTCGACAAGTCCATGATAGCTTCCGCCTTCATGGCAATGGCATTGCGCACTTTTTCCAATTCTTCATCCAAATTATTGTGTTCCGGCGAAACACCAAGGTTTACATTAATTTTAGTACGGCAGTTCTTACCTACCCCTTCCGGCGACAAACTAGTGTGCATCTTATTGGCCGGAATCGCTACCTGACCGGATGCCACGAGGGCCATCAAATCGTCCAAACGCATCTGTTCTTTTTCAGCTACCGTCTTAAGCTGCGGCGTTACCAAACCGCGGCGAGCCGCATCCATCTGCGTCGTGTACTCGTCACTTTTTGCCAAACGTACATCCTGCATGTTTACTGTAAATTCCGAACTATTCATTTTAGCCTCCTTTGCGCTATACCTAAGCGCGAATCCGTGAAAATAGTCACGTTACATGATCTCCCTAAATAGGTTATACGCAAAAAAGCCAAAATAAAAAGCTCATCCACGCGGATGAGCTTTAAAAGTCCTGTACAGCTTTCCTACGTCGGCATTATCCGAATCAGGTCAAGGGTCAAGTGTTCACGCACTTTTCTCAGCCATAAGGCTCCCCTAGCTTTTTTGTGTATTTCTTACATTATAGTACAGGTTATTGTGAAAAACAACCATTTATAAAAATTGGTAATCAGCTAAGACGACTTCAATTTTATTTATTAATCACTCCGATTTACATGCGAATACCTTTACATGTGAACGCCATTACATGCGGATATCGGCGTACTCAGGACGACGGTCAAATTCCTTTTTAGCAAACGGGCATAACGGCATAATTTTCAAGCCCCGTTCGCGAGCCTGTTTCACAATTTCAGCCACTAATTGGCCGGCAATGCCTTGGCCGCCGTAGTTTTCATCAACCAAAGTGTGGTCGATAATCCAGAATTTATCGGATGGCGAATAGGTGCTTTCACCGATATTTTTATCGCCATCATAGGCAGCGGCTCTGTTCTTTTCAGGTTCATGTACAACTTTAATCATTTCCAAAACCTCCCTGTCTTTAACTGTTACCGGCGGAGTTTACCGCTACCGCCGGAGTTTACGGTTACCGGTGGAATTTACGGTTACCGACGGAGTTTACGGTTATCACCGTCACATTCCGCGCGGCACAGTTTTAATCGTAAAGCGTCTTAAATTTTTACTTTTCCGTATACGTTAATGCTCCGGACGGGCATTGATCAATGACCTTCTTAATCTCTTCGTCAGTACCGTTTTCAGGCATAATCCAAGGTCTCCGACTCACATCAAATACGGCCGGTGCGCCTTTCACGCATTTTGCTGCATGCTCACACAAATCAGCATTCCAATGAATGACTAAACCATCAGTCTCATAATTTTTTACTGCCATATTAGCATCCTCCATCGCCGTTATACGGCCAAAATCCCACTTAGGATATTAGAAATTCACTACTCTCTCTACTCCTATTATACTGTAAAACCGGCGAATTACGCAGTAATTCATACTAATAACTAGACAATTATTAGAATTTGTTCAGTAATTCATCCTTAACGCTTAATAGTCTAATTCTGTTTTAACAAAAGTGTTATTTCTCAAATCAACAAAGGCCTGTCTAACTTCATCTTCCGTGTTCATTACAATCGGGCCCGCCCAGGCTACCGGTTCATTCAAAGCCTTAGATGCGATGTACAATACTTGCGACGGTTTATCGCCGTTTTTAATGGTAACGCTGTCACCTTCGGTCAATTTAACGGCCGTTTTTTCTTCAATATGTTGGCCGCCTACTTCAATATCGCCAATCAAGGTGAAAAGCATAACAGATTCATCTTTACCCATGGTCAAAGTAATTTCAGCACCTGCTTCAAGCTGGAGGTCATAGTAGTTGAGCGGTAAATGTTCACCCACATAGCCCTGATGCTCTTTGTACGAACCGGCTAACAAACGAAGTATGCCGCCTTCAATCGGAATTTCTGCAATATCTGCTCGCTTAATGCCGTGATAGCTTGGTTTGCTCATTTTATCTTTTTGCGGTAAGTTGAGCCAAAGTTGAACGCCCAATAAGCGTTCGGACGCCGGCACTAATTCTTCGTGCAAAATACCGGAACCGGAGTTCATCCATTGCACTTCCCCATCGGTAACGGCTTCTTCATTGCCAAGGCTGTCCTTATGCACCATTTTACCGCGTGATACATAACTGATTGTTTCAATGCCGCGATGCGGATGCATTGGGAAACCTGCCGTATAGTCGGCCGGATTTACACTGTCAAACGAGTCCAACATCAAAATCGGATCAAACTCTTTAATTGTCTGATTGCCTAATACACGCACTAATTTTACACCGGCTCCGTCAATTGTTTGAAAGCCTTTTACTGTTGTTTTAACGGTTCTTTTCATCCGTCTTACCTCCAATTTTTCTTAAAATTGCTACTAAATTTTCTTTTTCTTTTTCATCAAGCACGGAAAGTACATCCTTTATCATGGCTATGTTTTCCGGTGCCAATTGACTGATAATTTTGCGACCTGCTTCAGTCAAATGCAGGATTGATACGCGGCGGTCATTTTTATCCGTCAAGCGCTCAATATACTTCATTTTTACTAAATTATTAACAATAACCGAAATTGTGCCGACGCTGCTCAAAATGTGCTCGCGCACGGCGCCCACCGTAAGATCGCCCTTGCTGTACAAGGCTTCCAGCACCATGAACTGGCTGAATGTCACTTCATACTTAGCTGCCAGGTCCGCCGTCAGCTTATCGAGCATATTGACACTTCGGTGAAGGCCTACTAAAGCTCTCATTTCTAAACTCTTCAAAGCATCAACCCCTTCATACGATGTTTTCCTAAAATACTATTTCGTCAACCCTCGGGGCCGTGGGATTCAATCCCTCCTTCTCCGCCAAGGTGGACATATAAATTACATTAGATTATATAGATATCTTTCAAATATATCTAATTAGATGTATCTAACTAGCTATATTATAATCTAAAATTTTCGATTTGTAAAGGCCTCGGTTACAAGCTAATAAAATTTTCTGTACATTATGAAAATTTTGTACAAAAACACGCTTATTTTATAAACACTTTTTTACCTTTTATGCCCATTTCTTTTGCCTTTACAATACACTTGTGTTATACTTAACGTACAAAGAGAGTTATTAACGTGTGTTGGCGTTAGGCTCATCTAAATGGTTGGAAATGATAGACCTAACGTGTGAAGTACTGCGAATACTTCTTTTACGTTAGGTCTATTTCTTATCTTTTAAAAGAAATAATTAATACCACAAGTGTAGCAAAAGCTATCATTAAAGATAAGTCTTCATATACAGTCATAGTATCACCGCCTTTCATGGCGATGAACCTAACTCACGTTAATGACTCTCGAAATATAGTATAGCACTAATCAAAAACAAAAGGTACATAAAATATGCATAATTTATGTTGCATATTTTATGTACCTTTTTGTATTTATGTCAGATAATTTCATATTTTACCTAGGACATCTCAACAGGTTATTCCTTGCGCATCATGATTAAATTCCCCTGTGCATCAAAGATGCCGGTGTATTTTTCACAAGCCCCCTCGATATGAATGTGCGCACGGTACATGCGGGCATCGATATCGAATTCATAGATTAAATCTTTGGCCACTTTGCCCTGTTCAATAGACTTAGCCTTTTCATCAGCAATCTTATAAATTTGCGTTATCTTTGAAAAGTCAATGCTGTTAATCGGCATAATGTTATCATCCATATTGCCGTCACCGGTCAACTGCACCGGCTCGGGACCGGTCCATTTTCCATCAATATAGGTATAGTGGTCAACCTTATCGGTCGTATCCGGTTTTAGCAAATCAAGGTCAATCACATTGCCAATACCTTCATGATCCGCGATAGTCACATCTTGGAATAGTTTCAAATCTTTCCCCTTGAGCTCCGGCAACTCGCGAAGCTCATTCATCGCTTTTGTAATTATCGTCTGGTCTGTAAAAATGCTCGGCTGTGTCGGGGCCGAAGTCTGTTTATCCCCCATACAACCGGTCATAACAAATAACGAAAGTATCATCATCAGCAATGTCAATATTCGTTTCATAAGTCACCTCTAAATTCGCTATCCCTAAACAAATCATCTTTATCAATCGTCCCCAAGATTGAATCTTAAAAATGTCTTATCATGATTATATTTTATATTAAAAATGACTCATTGACAATTCATATTATAACGTTCCGTGAAATTAAGTTTTATTTTACCGTCGTCAAATAACGTCGTAAATCTTCAATCGCTCGCTCCTTGGCAATAATCCCGTGAGCATTCCAAAGGACCGGATTTACATTGAGGATATGACCGTCTTTAACAGCCGGAATGGTCTGCCACAACGGATCGGTCTGCAGTTCTTCATAGTATTTTTGAGCCGCTCCGGCATTGCCATTACTGCTCGGGCCATAACCACTGGCTACAATCAAATACTCCGCCTTGAGTTCCGGCAACATTTCCAAGGACACCACATTGGTATCCCCCGAATCTTGGGCCACTGACATCGGATCCGGACGCAAGTTCAAAAGCTCATACATAAAACGATTAATATCGTTCGTCGAATACGGATAGAGTCGCACTTCTTTGCGCATGACACGCAAAAGGGCGACAGGTGCATTGCCGATATGACCTTTAATCTCCATGCGGGCCTCTTTGACATGGTTATAATAGCGTTGTAAACGGTCCGATGCCTCTTTTTCACGATTCAGAATGCGCCCTAAGGCCAATAAAGTCACTTCCGTATCTTGCAATTTAAGTGCTGCTACGGGGGCAATTTTACTGAGCGCCACATAGGTGTTGCGGTCAAAGGAATCGCGGAGCAAAATCAAGTCCGGCTTGAGCGCCTGTACCTGCTCCATGTTGATAGCCTTAATATTTTCGTTGATGCTGATAGGTTCTACCCCTTGGGCCGTCAATTCGTCGTGAAGATAAAAGGTTGGCGGATTATAGGCCCCCACCATAGGTGCACCGAGAGCCGCCATAGGGTCTTCCAAGCGAATAACAACGACCCGCTTGGCTTCTTTAGGAATCACGGTTGTACCGTATTTATGCTTTAGAATCAGCTGCCCATCTTTTTCGGTAAAAAGAGCATCCGCTTTCTTTTGCATTTGCACGCGCCGGTTGGCCAGTTCCGCATCAATTTCGGCCGGCGTATCACTGCGCAATACAGAAGCCTCAAATAGTGGCTTAGGTTTAGCATTGGCAGCCGTTAAGCTCGGTTTTACCGACCAGTTTATATTGCTGCAGCCGGCGAGCAGGACCATCGATAAAAGGCCGAACAGCGTTAACGTATTACGCCAAAGCTTCGTTGGGCACCACTTTTTCAAAATTCTCATAACAAGCCTCCCCTATTCAATCGTCTCATAGGGAGCCTCCCACATTTTGCGGAATGCAAAACGTCAAACGCGTCAGCGGGTCTTTCATAATCATGGCGGTAATGCCGAATACATCGGCCAACATGTCAGCGGTGAACACTGTTTCCGGGGAACCTTCGAAGCGAACGGTCCCATCCTTCATGGCAATAATATGGTCCGCGAAACGAGCGGCCTGATTGAGCTCATGAAGTACCATGATGATAGTTTTACCATATGTCTTATTAAGCTCAGCCACTAATTGCAATACTTCAAGCTGATGGGCAATATCCAAGAAACTGGTAGGCTCATCCAAGAATAAAATTTCCGTATCTTGCGCAATGGCCATAGCAATCCAGGCGCGTTGACGTTGCCCGCCGGACAGACGATGAATCGGTCGATCTTTTAAATCTTCCAAATGCGTCACCTTTAAGGCCCAGTCAATAATATCCCGGTCTTCCCGTTTCATACGGGTGAAAATGCCGTTTTTATACGGAGCTCGACCATAGGCAATCAGTTCACGTATGGTAAGACCTTCCGGCGCCGTCGGATGTTGCGGCAAAATAGCGATTTTTTTAGCCAAATCCTTCGTATTTTCCTTATGAATATCTTGCCCATCAAGATAGACCGTCCCCGCCATAGGTGTAATGATACGGCATATCGTTTTTAGTAAAGTCGACTTGCCGCAACCGTTGGAACCGATTAAGGCCGTTACTTTGCCACGGGGAATCGTAAGGTTTAAATCATCGATAATGACGGTTTTATCATAGCCCGTGCGCAAGCCTTCTATCCAAATATCTGTTTTTGTAGACGAATTTGCTACATCTTGATTCATTGCGGACTGATTCGCTGTAGAATGGTCCATGATCTAACCTCGCTTCCGTGCCAAAATAAAGAGAAAATACGGTGCCCCGATAAGCGCTACCACGATGCCCACCAACATTTCATCCGGGGCAATAATAACGCGGCCCACCCAATCGGCGGTTACCAAAAGCCAGGCGCCGATTAACGCCGTAAGGGGCAATACATAGGTCGCATCAGCCCCTACCAAGCGGCGCGCAATATGCGGCGCCACAAGGCCGATAAAGCCGATACTGCCGCCAACCGCTACACAGGTGGCGGCTAAAATAACACCTAAAATTAAAAATCCCAAACGACTGCGTTTTAAGGATACGCCAAGACCGATGGCCGTTTCATCGCGCAGACTGAGAATATTTAAAGTCGTCCTATTTGAATATAGTACAACGGCTAAAATCAGTACCACCGCCACCAAAATTACCACATGAGCCCATGTATTTCCTGCAATATTTCCGATAATCCAGGTGTTGACCTGATTGAATTTTTCAGGCGATAACATAACGATTAATAAGGTCTGTAACGCATGAATACCGGCTGTTAAGGTAATACCGCTGAGCACCAAGGCATAGGTGCCGCCCGCTTCGTTTTTACGCATAGCCAGTGCAAAAATACTCCCCGCCGCGATGAGCGCTCCCACAACCGCTACAATGGGCAGCGACCAAATAGGAAGGCCCTGATCCACAGGCGTTAGAAAAATTAAAATCATAACGCCCAGGCCGGCCCCGGCATTGACGCCCAAAAGGCCCGGTCCGGCCAATTCATTGCGCGTAAGCTGCTGGAATACAGCCCCGGAAAGAGCGAGTCCCATGCCGATTAGCACGGCCAATACGGCGCGTACCAAACGAAAATCAAAAACGATGGTATTTTCTTCCGCCGTGCCACCGCCCAGCAAAATAGCCAATAAATGACTATGCGAATAATAGGTAAAACCGGTGCTCACGTGAAGGAAAAAGAATAGTACTAACAAGGCCAGAAAAGCCGAACTGTAGAGGGCAAATTGTTTTTGACGCAGCGTCATTACCTTGCCCCCTTTCGATTCGCTAAATAGAGGAAGAACGACACCCCAATGAGCGCTGTAATAGCGCCCAAGGGTATTTCAAAAGGCGATGCCGCACCGCGGGCTACTAAATCGGCGGCTACCAACAAAATAGCGCCTAAGAGTGCCGTAATGGGAATGACTTTACGATAATCAATCCCCACCAATTGGCGTGCCATATGGGGTGTCACAAGCCCTACAAAGCCGATAGGTCCCGCAATAGCTACAGCAGAGCCGCAAAGAATTAATACGGCGAGGCCTGCCAAAAAGCGAATACGTCCCATATGGCCGCCCAGACCAATAGCCATCTCTTCACCGAAACTGAGCAACGTTACAGATTTTGACAAAGCCACCGCCATAATAAGCCCCAAAAGTGTCCAAGGCCATAAAAGGAGTACCTGTGGCATGCGCACGCCGCTGATACCGCCGGCCGTCCAATAGCTCAAATCTTGAGCTACATCAAAATAGACGACCAAAGCTTGCGTAATAGCGAGCAATACGGCACTGACGGCGGTCCCTGCCAAGGCCAAGAAGACCGGCGACATACGACTGCCGTTGCGATTCGCCAAGGCCATGATGATAACCGTCGCCAGCGCTGCACCGGCAAAAGCAAATAGTATGGTAATGTTCAAACTGCTGTCAGGCAAGAGAATCATAGCTACCGCGAGGCCCAGTGCAGCACCGGAGTTAACCCCCATAATAGAAGGGCTGGCCATGGGATTATTCGTAATTCCCTGCATCAAAGCCCCGGCTACGCCAAAACTGAGACCGCAAGCCAACGCCAACAAAAGCCGTGGCACACGCAAGGTGCGCACCAAGAGCTCATCCACTTGCGACGGATCATAGGCGACTAGCGCTTTCCAGATAATCGGTAGCGGAATATGACGAGCCCCTACGGTAAGCGAATAGCCGGCTAACAGAATGAGTCCTACGAACAGTAAACTCCCCAAAAGCCAAGGTCTTTTATACCAATTCATACATTGCCTCGATTAGAAGTCAGCGGAAACGGATAAGGTAAAGGTGCGGCCTTTGCCAAGATAGATAGCATTCGTGGTGCTGCCTTGAAGGGCATGCCATTTAACGGTATCAAGTACGTTGTACACATTGGCGCGTACGGTCATTGGTGTTTTATCCCAAGTAAATTTATAACGGGCACCCAAATCCCAACGAACCCATGGGCTTGTGCTGAGTGTATTGGCCATATTTACATAGGCCTTGCCGTTATAGGTCAAGCGCGTATTAACGGATAAGCCTTCCACGCTCTTAATGTCCTGTTCTACGCCAATAACGCCGCTCCAACGCGGTACCCCGGTAGCCTGATTACCTTCGTAGCCGGCATAGGAAGAAGCCAAGGTAATGTATTTAGCATCCATGAAGGTAATACCGCCCAAAATACGGGTACCTTCACGTGGTTCACCGAATACGCTGAGCTCAATCCCGCGGTTACGCTGTTCACCGGCTAAGGCATAGTAGTTGTCATCCGTGGTGATGAAGCTTGGGTTTTTCATGGTAAAGGCACTAAGGGTAGTGGCGATTTTACCAAAATCAAATTTGGCGCCCACTTCGTATTGCGTTGTTTTATACGGTGAAAAAGTGTCACCTGCATTGACTGTGCCGTCCGGCGCCGTTTCACCTAAGGATAAACCCTGCGCATAGTTGGCGTAGAGGGACATACGGTCGTTCACTTTATGAACGATGCCAAAAGTTGGCGTAAAGGCCGTTTCGTCATAGCGCGTCGTGCTCTTTAACGTGCTGCCGCTGTAACTGTAAGAGGTGTCTTTTACCTGCTGGATACGACCGCCGAGAATAAAGTTCCAGCGATTATCGGCCGTGGAGATAATATCGTTAATCCCCACACTTTGCTGCACGCGATTATCACGAATCAAGTACGGACCATAGCTGCCGTCGGTATAAGTCTGCCAAGAAGGGCTATACACATTCGTTGTATAGGTTGGCGTTACACTTGGTTTATCTTCATACACTTTGTAACGGACCTGGGAAGCGGCGATGCTTACTTCATGAGACAAGGAGCCGGTTTGCACATGACCGCGAACGCCAAATTCACTGGAGATTGCCTTATTGATCTGACGGTTGTGCACATAGCTGACTCTGGCGTTGCCGTTTACATTGTTCAATAAGAAACGGTTAGATAAGCCATCCTGAGAGGTATTACGCATACCAAAAGCAGCCCAAGCGGCCCAATCGTTGTTAAGGTCATATTCCCCTTTCCACAAGGCAAATTTCTCAGTCACACGGCGATAGGTATCCGGTGCCCCGAACGTAGCGTCATCGCTCACACTCGGCAAGGCTGTAAGCTTATTCGCCGTAGCCTGCGACATAGTTACCTGGTACTGAGGGTTTTCAATATCGTTATAAATATAGCCCATATCAAGGGAGGTACGCCAACGTTCGCCTTTGGCGTCAAAACCCATAAACACGGTGTTGGCGCTGTTGGATTCATTCTTGTACGCATCTTCCTGGCTGCCACGGTTTAAGATATTGAGACGAACCCCGTATTTACCGTCGTTAAAACGGCGGCTCATATCGAGTTGTTGTGTGAACTGATGGCCTTCACCATAAGTAAGGGTCACCGTATTTTTATCTTCGTCACCGGCATGCTTCGTTACATAGTTAATAACGCCGCCTACCGTATCATTCGGCGCCATACCGCTAAGCATAGCGCTCGGTCCTTTTAAAATTTCCACGTTTTCAAGGTATTCAATGCCCGTATAGTAACGCGGAGCAACGCCGTAAATGCCATTCAACTGCACATCCTGTTGGGTCGTTTTAAAACCGCGGATACTCCATGCATTGGATGCACCGGACAAAGTCAAATCCGTTACGGACGGATCATTGGCCACAACGTCGATAATGTTGCTAGCCTGCTGGTTCTGCATGGTTTCTTCGGAAATGGAAATCACATTGAACGGCACTTCCATGAAGTCTTTTTTGCCCAAAACACCGATACTGCTCTTACGCGACACCTGGCCGCCGGCATACGTGTCTTCAGACGCTGTTTCCGGCTGAGCCTGTTCTACTACGGGCTCTTTCTTTTCTTCCACTAAGGTAACTTTGCCCAAGTCCTGCAAGTTACTGTAATCACGGGCCGCTTCAACCGGACTGCCCACAGTGACACTCCATAAACTGCCTAATACTAAGGCGCCCAACACACGACCGGCCAGCACCGCTTGGCCTTTTTTCACACGCACACCATTTGTTTTCATTAACGAGGTCTCCTCTCTCAAAACTCAAGCTATACAACACCGTATAACTATACTGCACACAAAACCACAATCGCCCTTTGGCAATCAATATAACTTAGCATTACTAATGGCTATTAAAATTTCATATTCGCAACTTGAAACTCAATATCTGCAGCTTGAAATTCAATTTTATAGTATAAGAACGGAAAACAGGAGAGCGACCTACCTGCCCTCCTGTTACGGCTCACCTTAACGGCAACTGCCTTAAAACCATCCTACCAAACTAATTCAGTTGCCCATTAAATTTTAATTAACTGCCAAACTCAATTTTCCCTTCGGAAACAACCGGCTCACCGTTGACCGTTTTAGGGCGATACGCACTGCTGCGTGCCTGTTGCAACGCCCAGCGATCTAACGAACCGTTACCGCTGCTGATAATATCTACATCAACAGCACGGCCCGCTTCATTGATCAGTACATATACCACGACATTACCTTTACCCGGTAAGGAGCGCGGCCCTAAATATTCCGCATCAATTACGATATCTCCGGCCGGTTCAGTGCCTTCACCGCCGGCAACACCACCTTGACCGCTGCCGCCGCCACTGCCGGACCCTTCACCGGACTCACTGCCACTGCCGCCGCCACTGCCGAAACCGGTTGCTTCAGCGGTTGCCGCTCCGGTACTCGCCGGTGCTACCGGAGCCTGTGGCGTAACAGGCGAATCTTTTTTAATCACCTGTTCCACGGGCACGCCGTTTTTAATATCTTCAATTTGCTGCTCCGTCAATGGTGCCGGCGGCTGTACCGTCGACTTTTGCGGTGCTGCCACGGCAGGACCGGCTGAAGGTCCCGCATCACCGACTACACTGATGGTAATCGGCGTTTTATCGGGCACTAAATCCGGTTTTTGCATAAATGACCAAACCATGCCACTCATCAAAGCGACGTTGATAATCACGGATGTGGCAATGGCCATACGCCAACGGTTTTTATAAATATGAGCAAAAGGCGACGCCTTTTGCGTTACCTCTTGTACAGTTTCACTCATGCTATCACCTACTTACTTTCGGTAGCTACGGCAATCTTATTAAGCTGCATATTTTTTAACGTATCCAAAACCTGTACAAATTCACCGTACTGGGCACGTTGGTCGGCGCGAAGGATGATAGTAAGGTCACCGCCCTTAGCTTTTTCAGCTTCCAGACGTTTGGCCATACCATTCAAATCGTATGCGTCTTGCTCTACATAAATTTTGCCGTCCGCTGTGATAGTAATCGGAATTTTACGTTGTAAGTCTACCGAGCTGGCTGTTGCCGTCGGCAAATTAACAGGCATGGATTTTTGAACGACCATGGACAACATGCTCATCATGAAAAACACTAATAGGAAGAATATAATGTCAATCATAGGGATGATCATGAGCTTTGGTTTATTGGTTGTGCGAAGGCTTCTGATATTCACATTAAGCCTCTTTCGCTACAACATCAACGGCCGCATTCATGTACACATTGCCGATTTCTTCCATATCGGTAATAAGACCGTCTTGTTTATGCACCAAATAGGAATGGATAACGAGAGCCACGATAGCCACAACAAGGCCCGTAGCTGTCGCAATCAACGCTTCGCCCACACCGCCGGTAATAGCAAAAGGCTGACCGTCGGAAACAGATAATACACTGAAAGAACTAATCATACCGGTAACCGTACCGAGCAAACCAAGAAGCGGTGCCAAGGTTACGATGGTTTCCAAATAACTTAAACGAGCACGCAAGCGACCCGCAATAGCACCGGCTGCGCCCTGTAAAGCGGCATTTTTGGATTTAACGGTGTCGCGGTAAATGGCCGATGTAAGCATTTCGGCTGCTACGCCGCCATCTTCGGCACATAAAGCTTCCAAACCTTTTTGATTATTGGCGGCGGTCAAAGTCGGTACTTCCTCGCGCAAGCGATTCATATCGGATTGAGCCGCACGATAGGTGCGCACCCGTTCTACCAAGATAGCGATAGCTATAATCGAGCAAAGTAACAACGGATACATTACTAATCCGCCTTGGTGAAATAATTCTAACAGTTCCATAAGATACTCCTTTTTTATAAAAACAAAATAATTTATCAATCACCGCCTTATGGTCGGTCATTTAACTTTTTAAAAATTGCATATACTGCTATATGACTAATAATGAATTATCAAAGTTTGAAAGCCGACAACGTTTTAATCTTCTGAAAAAATCGCTTAGAAGCTATGTTCCACACCGACTACATAATGGCGTTCCGGCATAGCGTAGGAGCCGATAGTTGTGGATGGCTCCACCTCATAGGATTCATTGGTTAAGTTGAATGCTTGGGCGTAAACCTTCGTATTCTCGTTCAATTTATAGTTTACATTCACATCCCATACGAAGTAGGACGAATCGGAATATTTTGCCGTAGAGCGTCCAGTTACGTATTGGAACATATTGTTAACGGACCAACGATTTTTTTCATACATGAGTTCCAAGCTGTAACGATTCGGATTACGGTTATCGGTCGAGCTTACATAGCCGCTGCCGGTATCTTGCTGAATTTTCACATAGTTATAACCCGCACGAGCCGACCAAGCATCGTCAATTTTATAAGTGGCGCTCAAGTTAAGGCCGCGGCGTTTTTCACGGTTAACGTTTTCATAATAACCTTGTACATAATTATCGTTTGAATCATAGTAGCCATTCACCCAAGATAACGCATTTTTCAAACGACTGGCAAACACGCTGGCCGATACACTTAAGCGGTCACTCACGTCACTGTCGATACCGAGTGTTACGGTCTGTGATTTTTCCTGTTCCAAATCGGGATTGCCAATCCAGAATTCTGTATTGGCGTAGAGCATTTTAAGAGTCGGATTGTTAACGGCTTGCCCCCAGGAAATATACGCATGAGTCGTATCGTTCAACTTTTTATTGAGGCCGATATGAGACGCCCAATCACCGCCAAACGTATCCTGATGCTCATAACGAGTACCGAAATTAGCCGTCCAGCCTTGACCGAGTTCCCATTTATCTTCAACGTATACAGCCTTACTAATCATGGATTTATCAAAAGCAACTGCGTTGTTTTCTTCTTTGATGTGTTCCTGATTGTACGTAACACCACTGATTAAAGTGTGATTGCCGATTTTCCAAGTTTTCTGTCCTTCAATACCATCCATAGAAAGATCATGGCTGTAAGAACTGGACGAGCTGCCGGAGCCGAAGCCGGAATCACTGGTTTCCGTATTACGATACGCTCTCACGAATGTACCGGAATCGGTACCGAAGTTATAGGTTACACCATAACTCATGTCGGTCGTATCTTTCACATTACCGGCACCGGTTACCGTACCGGTGAGCGGATTTTTAAGACGAATACCATAACCGTCTTTCTTTTCAACACGGCTAAAATCTACGCTTAACTGATCGTCACCGATGTAACGGTCATAACGGGCCGTCCATTTATCGCGGTTAATATACGTATCCGGGAATTCGTGACTGTTGCCTTGATAATCTTTGTAATGAACATTATCACGGCGTTCTTTCGTATAGGACACGAAGTAGCCGTTCTTTTCATCGCCGCCTTGGGTAATGATGGTGCCTTTACGATAGCCCCAGCTGCCAAGCTCACCGCGAACCGTAGTTTTCTGACCCATAGTCGGGGTCTTGGTAATGATATTGATAACCCCGGCTACCGCACGTTCACCGTAAAGAGCCGAGTTAGGGCCTTTTACCACTTCGATACGATCGATGTTATCCATCGGAATCTGGTCGATATCAATCGCATTAGATGCACCGGAAACAACTAAATGATCCCAGTTCATTTTACGGCCGTTTACCATAACGAGCACACGGGTGTCACCGTTAAGTTCAGGGTACGATGCAAAACCTTTCTGAACTACCGGCACATTATTGGCTTTCAACGCATCAGACACACTATTGTATTTGCCTTGTTCAATTTCTTTAGCTGTAATAACCGTCGTATCCGCCGGAATGTCCACTTTTTCTTCCGACAAACGACTGGCTGTCACGAGCACAACTTTCCCTAAATCCTGCAAATTGCTTTCATCGTAGTCGGCGGCCCACACACTGCCGCTCGTAGCGGTAATTACCAAAGCTGTCAAAACGGCTTTACTTACACCATGGCGATGATTCAATTTCATTATTTTTCCTCCTCAAACCCCTGAGCTATTCGTTCCAGGGCATCTACCACACGACCGTTACCATTGTTAACATCCGCAAACGGCACGGCTATAATACGCCGCTCCCTAATAGCGCGCATATTGCGCAAATTCGGATCTTTTAACAATTCGGCAATCGCCTCCTCAGCACTTGGCGTACGATTACCTTGACTTACGGTCACAAACACAATTACATCCGGGTCGAACGCCAACACACGTTCCGGCCCCACAACTGAAATCTGCCGGTCGGTCAGGTTATGACCGCCTGCTTTTTTGACAATGTCATCTACAAGATAAACCGGTCCGTATAAGCTGTAAGTACTATGCCCATGGGCTTGTAAAATAATGACATTCGGCTTATAGTTCCGTTGATTTACTTGTTCAGTCACCTTTTGCACTCGCTTTTGTAATTGTTCTTTATAGGCACTTGCCCTCTCCGGGACTTTGAAAAGCTGTCCCATATCATCAATAAAGGGATATACTGTACTCTCCACAGTTGGCTGATTCTTACGAATCGTAGCCGGCACAATATATACACCGATATTTCGTTCATACCACTACCGCACATCACCCAGTGCGGCCGGTGTAAAATGATGCGACCAGCCCATCAATAAGTCCGGCTGCAACGCCATAACCTGTTCACGGCTGGGCACATAACTATTCGTTACCAAAGGCAAACGACTATATATCTCGCGATACCGCTCCGGTTCTTCACCGTAAGGCTCTACCGTCCCCACAATACGCTTCTCCAGGCCCAAATCAATGAGCAACTCCGTCGCACCGGGATACGTAATAATCACACGACTCGGCGGTTCTTCATATTCAAAACTCATTGGATTTCCGTCACTGTCAAAGTTTCGAATAACAATACCGCCTTGATTGGCACTTACCTCACCGACAGGTTGCCAGCGACCGTTAGTATACGCAAACCACACAACTAATACTAAGGCGCTAAGCGCTGCCAATCCGACTAAACGCCGGCTCCACCGCTCCCACCAAGGCATCATGGCGAATCACCGGAATGCTTAGCCATTCCTTGCCGCTGGTAGGTAACAATCGGCGTGCCGTCATCATGAGCCGATACCACACTCTTCACAGCATATACATCACGAATCAAATCTTCATTGATGAGCGTTGAAGGAGTACCATGCTTTACCACTTGACCTTTTTTCATGATAAAAATCTCATCACAAAAGAGCGAAGCCAAATTCAAATCATGGAGCGCTGCAATAACGCCAACGCCAAGTCCCTTAATCACTTCCAAGAGCTCCAGCTGATACGTTATATCCAAATGGTTCGTAGGCTCATCCAAAATTAAGTACGATGGCTGTTGGCAAAGTACACGCGCCAACATGACACGTTGCTGCTCCCCACCGGACAACGAAGCAAAACTTCGTTTAGCCCTGTCCCACATGCCTACTTTTTGTAAGGCCTCCATGGCAAGCTGAGCATCTTCTTCCGTATCATCGTCAAATCCTTTTTTATACGGGGTTCGGCCCATCATTACAATTTGCCACACCGTAAAATCAAAGTTAACGGCGTGGAACTGACCCATCACGCCGATTTGCTGAGCCGCCTCCCGCAAAGGAATTGCCTGAAGCGGCGTACCATCAAAGGTTATTTCGCCCTGCTGTATGGGAATCACCCGATATAAATGCTTCAGCAGGGTAGATTTACCGCAACCGTTCGGCCCCATAAGACCTACAAACTTATCGGCCGGAATGGTAAGCGACAAGTCATTTAGAATTTGATTGTTACCGGCGCAGTAGTTAAGATTTTTTACTATAATTTCTTTCATACCGGCCTCCTAACCGCCAAAATTCCGACTCGAACCAAAGAGAAGTTTCATAAAGAGCGGCGCCCCCATTAAGGCTGTCAAAATACCGATTGGCAAATCGCCGGCCGGTAACAGCACCCGTGACAATAAATCGGCCAACACAAGGAAAATGGCACCACCCAATACAACTACGGGTAGCAACCGCTTATGACCGACACCCACAAAGGCGCGCGACATGTGAGGAATAACGAGCCCCACAAATCCGATAATACCGCACTGCGATACGAGCACACCTGTTAAAAGCGCCATACAGGCCATGTAGATGTACCGTTTACGCGTCGCATTAATCCCCAGCGTAACCGCCATTTCTTCGCCCAGTAGTAAGGCGTCCAAGGCACGCACTTGGGATAAAAAGTACACCGTCATGCAACCGACCACAAGAGCCGGCCACCCAAGCATGGACCATTTCGCATCCGCTAAGGATCCCATCGTCCAAAACGCGGCACTTTGCATGCCTTCCGCATCACCGGCCATATAGATAATAAAATTAGATAGGGCCGTACATAAGGCACTGACCACCGCACCGGCTAACACGAGCTTAACCGTGGAGATGCGTCGCCCCATGCCGGCTAAGGCCAACACCGCCAGCGTCGCCACAATGGCGCCGCCAAAAGCCCAGAGCGGCACACCTACATTAGCGGCCCCCAGTAAGTGGCCCAAAAGAATCGCCACTACGGCACCTACCGAGGCACCAGAGGCAATGCCCAAAATAAAAGGCTCAGCCAATGGATTTTGAACCGACGCCTGCATGATGGCCCCGGACAAAGCCAGCCCGGCACCGACCAATGCGGCCAATATGACACGAGGTATGCGAATATCCCAAATAATATCCGTCATCGCCGGCGGTACCGAATCAGGTACCACACTTCCCGTTACTTTTGCACTTAACACTGTCAAAACCTGCTCTGCTGAGATCGTTACACTGCCTAAGGCTACAGCGCCTATAACAGCGCATAATAAAAAGGCAGTCAGAACCGGTACGGCCCAACTGCCCAATGTTTCAGTGCGATGCTTCGTAGCGGTCTGTAACTCTTGCAGGCGTGCTTGACGTGTCGTTAACTCGACATCATTCATTAACTACCCTCATTTCGTGTTAACATAAAAACAGGTCAACAGCATACGTCCCGGATTTCAATAACATGTACCTGAAATAACATTTCCCTAAAAGTATGACTTTCCTAAAACAGTATTTTACCTAAAAAATATGTCATTCCTTAAAGGACACTTATCGGCTCACTCAAGCCTATTGAAATCGTTGCGCAGTGCTAACCTTGTCGAAAGAGGCCAAATTTTTGGCTACAAATATTACATTGTCCTATGCTACTTAGCATTCGTTTATTATGTATTAAAATTTATAGAATTGAGAAAAAATTCTTCTATTGCATACATTATTTATATAAAATGAAAGTTACTGTCAATACCAACTCATGAAAACTTCCTATAAAACACTATATATAATCTTATTTTTCAAAATTCCCCTCTAACTTTAAAGGAATTAAAATTCAACTTCATCTTATTATCATTAAGTTTGTAAACACAACATTAAAATTTAAGATAACATATCTTGATTTACATCTCATTATTTTAAATAGAATCTATTCCGACAATAATTATCATATAGAAAAACTGATGTATTCTGTGAAAATACATCGGTTATCAAAATCAAATTATTTTTTTACCCGCTCAATCGCCCCGACAGGACAAATCTCATAACAGTCACCACAGCCGATACAGCCATTGCCGATAAAAAATTGGTGCGGTTGTTCCACAATAATCCGAACCGGACAATCCATGGCGCAGGCGCCACATTTAACGCAACGTTCGCCATTTACAACAAAACGCCAATTTACGCCTGACTGAATTCCGGCTACATCGTCACTTTTGCCGCTCATTTTTTCACCAATCCTTCAGCCACCAAATAAAAAGCTTTAGTTGCCAAACCAATGCTTAAATGATTAGGCTATCATCTTTAGTACTAGACTAACTCTTTAGAAGCTGCTACAACAGCCCGCACAACCTGAGCCACACCATCTTCATCGTTAGTCGGTGCCAAATATTTAGCCGTTGCTTTCGTCGTATCCTCACCATTAGCCATGGCAAAAGACACACCTGCATAAGCCAGCATCGTCAAATCATTATTACTGTCACCAATCGTCATAACTTCATCAGCAGTAAGCCCCAAAATCTTTGCCAAAGCTTCCACAGCACGACCTTTACTGATGCCGGGCTGTACAAATTCCAAATTGCCTTCACTGGACTGAATAATCGTAAAACGATTATCCCCTTCAAAATGCTTCAGAATAGCTTGCTTTTTCTCTTCCGTACCGTAGAATAGCTGGATCTTCTCCAAATCCATGCCCGTTTCCACAATATACTCACGCAAATTAGGCACCATCGTACGACTCGCCTTCATGAGCGGAATCAAATGGGGCGACAAATTAGCAGCAAACTCTTCCATCTCATTAGCCGAACCGTAAATATCCTTACCGCCATACGCTTCAATATACACATCAAACGGCAACAACTCATCCATGAGCCACAAACCATCTTCATTACTAAACGACTGATGGAAAATCACCTTAGACGCCCCATCCTTCTGCTCTACAACTACAGCCCCGTTACTGCAAATGTACTCCTCAATCTCCGGTAAACGATGTAACACCTCGCCCATCTCACCGAACGCACGGCCACTCGCCACCGCCACCGTAATACCTTCAGCCATCGCTTCCTTCATAGCCTGAACCGTCACATCAGTAACGTGCTTATCCGTATCAACAAGCGTACCATCCACATCCGAAACAATT
Organism: Veillonella sp.; assembly: GCF_015058545.1. Lineage (GTDB taxonomy): Bacteria > Bacillota > Negativicutes > Veillonellales > Veillonellaceae > Veillonella_A. Next base: position 12,815 of record NZ_SVCB01000074.1, on the reverse strand, counting down.
AACTTAACAGGCTTTTTAAAAAAACTCTTATCAAAAGTTGCAATATCCGTCGCCATGCAAAACCTCCTCTAACATCGCTTCTATAATCACTTTAAATTATATCATATCTTAATGTGCCTTCCGACTAAATAATTCTTAAACAAAGGCCTTTAATAAAAAAGGGGCCTATGCCTTTCTTGCTCCTGGCCTACAGCTACGCTGATAGGAAAAGTCGCTTCGAAAGGCATAGGCCTCCTTTTCTACTCAGAGTACATTTGCCTTTTGTTTAGAATTATTTAGTCCGGCAAACTTAAGATATGACAAGGGGGTGTGTGAAGACTACTACGTAGCGAACGAAGCTATGCGGAATACTCCTAAATGACTGCCAATCAACAACTCCCACGCACTCCGTACTAAATTAGAAACTCCCTTCTACCCTCACCATCCGCAGCGAGCGTAGCTATGCGGCATAGCCCTAAATAACCTCTAATCAACCGCTCTCACATACTCCGGACTAAATTAGAAACTTCCTTCTACCCTCACCATCCGTAGCGAGCGAAGCTATGCGGAGCACTCCTAAATAACCTCCAATCAACAACTCCCACGAACTCCGGACTAAATTAGAAACACCCTTCTACCCTCACTATCCGTAGCGAGCGAAGCAATGCGGTGAGCCCCTAAATAACACCTGAGTCACGCCACCTCCGCTCATTACACTAACACAAAACCACCTCTACCGTAACACGCTCCTAAATAACCTACACTCCCCCTTCTCCCGTATAAAGCCATCCGGCCAGTGCCGCTAAATAACCTCTGAGCAACAGCGCTATCGTACTCTGGGCATAAAAAAGAAGCATATATCTTCCGAAGCGACCTTTCCTATCAGCGAAGCTGTAGGCAGAGAGCGAGGGAGATATATGCTTCTTTTCCCCAGAGCACACACCGGCTCAGACGCTATTTAGTTAAACGGCCAGATAGCTTTATACACTGCCTCCATGCCCGACTCCGGCACGATATGTTTCCACCCGTCATAAAAATCGCCGGCACTGGTAATTACGCCATTTTTATCATAAACAGCATAGGAGAAATACTTTATGATCTTTGCCCGGCGAGCCATGGCAACAAGAAAAACATCTGACGCCCCATCCGGATACTCCATCTTAACCCATACCCTGGCATGCTCAGCATTTATTTCAGCACTATCCGTGTCAACAAAAAGCATCGTGCCCTTAACATTTTTGCCAATATAATCCCAATTAACAGCCAGTGAAGTATTATTGACCCCGAATAGCCCTAATAAGCAAAAAACTATAAAAAATATACGCATTAATTTCATGTTATTAATCTCCGCCAACTAACAAACAACTATAATAGCCGTATATCAAAATTCACACCTTAACATTTACCACAATAGCGAGTAAATCCATTCCATCGGCGAATCCGGCACAATAGCAAGCCACTCACTATTAATAGCCCCGGCTTCTAAAACCTCACCGTTTGGACCGTACATGATACGCGAAATAACCTTTACTGTGCGAGAATCGCGGTCCATCCCCATCAAATAATAAATAGTCGTACCATCTGGACTCCCTTTTCTAACCCACAACTTCGCCTGCAAACTCGTCTTTTCAAGGCTTTCATTATCGATGAAAAAAGTATCCTCATTGGCACTCTTGCCAACATAATACCAATCGGCAGCCTGCAAAACACTATTTACTGCAAAAATCCCCACCAATAACAAACCAACTAAGAAAACACGCAAACCTCTCATTTCACGCCCCCTATTCCCCACACTCTATATCATCACTTATAATTATTTCAATTATACTATAAAAATTTCTCACAGATATATATTTATTTTATATACTTCAAGAGAATTCAACTTCTAAAAAACACATCCGTAGCGAGCCAAGCAAAGCGGAATAGCCTAAATAACCTCCTCGCAACAGCGCCACGCACTCTGCGCAGAAAAGGAGACAATCTCTTTCCTCGCGACCGCTCCTGCAGCATAGTTGCAGGCAGGGAGCGTTTCCACCTCCCCCGCTCCCCTCACTAAATAATTTCTGAGCAACAGCGCCACGTACTCCGGGTAGAAAGAGAAGAATACCCCTTCTGCCGCGACCTTTCCTATCAGCGAAGCTATATCTCCTCCCACCTTCCCCTGACTAAATAATTTCCGAGCCTACAATGCTATCGTACTCTGAGCAGAAAAGGAGACTATGTCTTCCGAAGCGACCTTTCCTATCAGCGAAGCTGTAGGCTGGGAGCAAGGAAGAGCATAGTCTCCTTTTCATCTAACGAGCACAAAGGCTCGAAAATTATTTAGTTAATACCTCTACGCAACGATGGCATAATGTAGGATGTTCCTCATTCTGCCCTACTGTTTCACGATGGATCCAGCAGCGTTCGCATTTTTCAAATTCACTTGGTTTTACAACCACGCTCAAGTGACCTTCTTCGGTAGCCACCGCTTCAGCCGGAGCCGAATCGCGACCTTCTACCAAATGAGCTTCACTTACGATGAGTAAAGCAGCCAACTGATCTTTAACTTCGTTCAAGCGTTTGAATACATCACCGTCAGCATATACTGTGATGGATGCATCCAAGGAGTGACCGATTTCTTTATTCTGACGAGCCGTTTCCAAAGCTTTCGTAAGTTCAGAACGAAGAGCCAAGAGTTTACTCCATTTTTCAGCCAAGGCTTCATCATAATGAACTTCTTTGCCGGTAGGCCAATCTTCAAGCATTACGCTTTCACGCATACCGTCTTCTTTTGGCATGTACTGCCATACTTCTTCAGCAGTGAAGGAAAGAACCGGAGCCACCATGCGTACCAAGGTTGCTACAATTTCATACATAGCTGTCTGGGCACTGCGGCGAGCCTGTGCAGTCGCTTTTTCAGCATACATGGTATCTTTCATTACATCCAAGTAGAAGGAGCTCAAATCAACGGTACAGAAGTTGTGGATTGTATGATACAAGATATGGAATTCGTAGTTTTCATAGGCTTCCGTAACTTTGCGACGCACTTCTTCCAAACGAAGTAACGCCCATTTGTCGATTTCAGACAAGTTTTCATAAGCCACTTTATCTGTATTCGGATTGAAGTCGTCCAAGTTCCCCAATAAGAAGCGGAATGTGTTACGGATCTTACGGTATACTTCAGACAACTGTTTAACGATGTCTTTGGACAAACGAACGTCGCCCTGGTAATCCGCGGAGGATACCCAAAGACGCATTACGTCGGCACCGTATACATCGATGATGTCGGAAGGTGCTACCGTATTACCTACGGATTTAGACATTTTACGACCTTCACCGTCAACTACGAAACCGTGAGTCAATACGGAGTTGTAAGGAGCCTTACCGGTTGTTGCCACCGCAGTAAGCAAGGAAGAGTTGAACCAACCGCGATGTTGGTCGGAACCTTCAAGGTACATAGCACATGGCACTTCAAGGCCTTCGTTTTCCAAAACACCGGCCCAAGAGGAACCGCTGTCGAACCAAACGTCCATGATGTCAGTTTCTTTGTGGAATTCACCATGGCCGCAATGAGGACAAATAAATCCTTCAGGTAATAATTCTTTCGCTGTATGATTCCACCAAGCGTCGGATCCTTCTTTGGCAACCCAAGCCTGAACGGATTTGATAGTATCGTCGTTAACTACATAATCACCGCAAGAATCGCAGTAGAATACAGGGATTGGTACGCCCCATACACGTTGACGGGAGATTACCCAGTCCCCGCGGTCCGCAATCATATTGTAAATGCGGTCATGACCCCATTTAGGAATCCACTGTACCTGATTGTCGATAACGTCAAGGGCTGCTTTACGGTAACCGTCAACGGAAGAGAACCACTGTTCGGTAGCACGGTAGATTACCGGGTTTTTACAACGCCAGCAGTGTGCGTATTGGTGACGCAAGGTGCCTTTATGTAATAAAGCACCGTTATGAGCTACGATTTTCAAGATAGGCACTTCGGCTTCGTGAATTTCTTTGCCGGCCAACGGTTCTTCCGTATCGCCGTAACGATCGTTATCTACAGCGGCCACATAGTTACCGGTCGCATTAACAAAGGAAAGAATTTCCGTGTTGATTTTGCCTTCTTTATTGTATTTTTGGAAAATCCCAAAGTCTTCTTCGCCGTGTGCAGGCGCGGTATGAACGCAACCGGTACCGGCTTCAAGTGTTACATGATCGCCCAATAATACTCTAACTTCGCGGTCAATGAACGGATGCTTGAAGGTAGCCAATTCCAAGTCGGAGCCCGGGAATGTTTTAACCACTTTGTAGTCTTCAACCTGAGCATCTTTCATAGCGGAATCAACGAGTTCTACGGCCATCAAGTAGTATTCGTCGCCAACCTGTACCCATGCATATTCAAGCTCTGGGTTTACAGAGATTGCCTGGGATGCAGGTAATGTCCAAGGTGTAGTTGTCCAGATTACGGCATATGCTTTAGCCGGATCCACACCTTCAGGCAACGTACGTTTTACTTCATCTACATACGCATATTTTACATAGATAGAGAAGGATTTCTTTTCATGGTATTCGATTTCCGCTTCAGCCAAGGCTGTTTCGCAGTGCGTACACCAGTAAACAGTTTTAAGACCTTTGTAGATGTAACCGCGTTTAGCCATTTCACCGAAGATACCGAGCTGTTTAACTTCAAACGCAGGTTTTAATGTCAAATACGGATCTTCAAAACGGCCGAGCACGCCGAAACGGATGAAGTCTTTTTTCTGTTCTTCCACACACTGCAAAGCATATTCTTTACATTTAGCGCGAAGGTCCAAAGGACTCATTTCATGGCGGTTAAGTCCGGTGTTTTTGATGATAGCATGTTCGATTGGCAAACCATGCGTATCCCAGCCCGGAATATATGGTGTGTAAAAACCTTGCATGGTTTTATATTTCATGATGATATCTTTTAACGTTTTGTTAAGGGCATGGCCGATATGAAGCTTGCCGTTCGCATACGGAGGTCCGTCATGCAACACAAAGCTCTTATTGCCTTTTCTTAATTCCAAACGTTTTTCATAGATTTTATTGTCTTCCCAAAATTTTAAATACTCAGGTTCGCGTTTTGGCAAGTTGCCGCGCATAGGAAATTCCGTTGCAGGCAAATGCAAAGTTTTACCGTAATCCATAAATACTCTCCTCTCAAAAATAAAAAAAGCGCTCATCCCCGAAGGGACGAACGCGATAGTCCGTGGTACCACCCTACTGACTCATAAAGAGCCACTCACGCATATAACGGTGCTCACCGATAAAGTCGAAACTTCATATGCTCCCAAGTGATTCGTTATTTCTTCATTCACTGACCTCGCACCATCTGTCAGCTCGCTGAGAATTACCCGAAATAACCGTCTTTGTCATCGCATTCTATCATATGTATAAAACATTTTCTTATAACTAAAATATCCATAGCGAGTTGCTATGGTATTTTGCCTTAGCTAGAGTATAGTGAAGTACCTCCATTTTGTCAAGTCATTTCATATGCACTTTTTGTAAAAAAAGTGTATAATTAAAACATCTACTAACAAATTCAAAAGGAGGATTTATATGCTTGCTTGGCAACGCACTGTATACATTTGTTTCTTCGGCGCGTTCTTATCGGCCTTGGGGCTCAGCCAATTGGCGCCGCTATTACCGATTTATATGAACGAACTGGGCGTCACCACAACAAACGAAACAGCCTATTGGTCAGGCCTGGCGATGGGCATCACATATTTAGTCGTCGCATTAGTTTCTCCCTATTGGGGCCGTTTAGCCGACCGTAAAGGTCGCAAAATTTCCTTACTGCGAGCCAGTTTTGGGATGATGCTTTGCAATCTGCTTATGTGCTTCGTACAATCGCCGTTGCAACTTGTGTTAGTCCGATTTATACACGGTCTCGTGTCCGGCTTTTTCTCCGCTTCCATCATTCTCGTGGCATCGGAAACACCGGAAGAAAAAACGGGCTGGGCTCTGTCGGTGCTGGCCTCGTCCAATTTGGCCGGTTCACTCATCGGTCCCTTAATCGGCGGTTACTTAGCCGATATGTTTGGCGTCCGTTTCTCCTTTTTCATCATTGCCTGCTTCTTAGGCGCCGCCTTTTTACTTGTATTTTTCTTCGTTCACGAGTCCTTTACACCGGATCCAAACAAGGTGGCACACAATTTTAAAGAGTTGCGCCAACAATTACCGAACTTCCACGAGCTGTTAATTGTAGCGGCCTCTACTTTTATTTATGCACTCTCTCTGATGAGCTTGCAGCCGATTATTACGGTGTATTTGAGCGAAATTGTGCCGCCTGATACACCACAACTCGCCTTATTGGCAGGGCTCGTCTTTGCCTCAACCGGTTTCGCACAAATGTTGAGCAGTTCCTATATAGGCAAATGGATAGATCGCATCGGTCCGCGGCCTATCCTCATTGGTTCGTTAATTTATGTAGCCCTCGTTACCATACCGCAGGCCTATGTCACTTCGGCCTTGGAACTTGGTATCTTACGCTTTTTAACCGGGCTTGGGCTTGCCGGCTTATTACCGTCGCTCAACACGTATATTTCCACCCATGCGCCTAAAACCGTTTCCGGCCAAGTCTTCTCCTATACCCAGACGACTCAGTTCTTGGGTTATTTCCTCGGCTCTGTGGGCGGGGCGCTCTTCATGGGGCAATTCGGCTTTACCGCCCTCTTCTGGGCTAGCGGTCTGCTATTCTTAGCCAATGCCATTTGGGTGTACTTCAAATTAAGATTATAATAATAGGCCAAGTACTATTAAATATGGTCATCACGTCTTTTGAATACTGCAAAATAAACTTGTCCCGTTGCCGGATGAGTTTATTTTTTCTTTCCCCAACAAATCATCATATATAGATACATAGATTTTTTCAAAAAAAATAAAAAGCAGCAAACACTGCTTTTTATCTAAAGCGTACTATTAATTTCGGCCTTAAAGCTGTCTATCACTTTTTCATTACGGCGATAATATGTCCATTTGCCAAAGCGAGCGGACTCCAATAACCCGGCCCGTTGCATCAGGTCTAAGTAATGGGACACAGCCGATTGCGAAATGCCTAATTTTTCTTGAATACTCCCTACACAGACTCCTCCTTTAAACGCGTCTTCCTCAGGCATGTGAACTCCCTGGGGCGGGAAGTGCTTCGACGGTTCTTTTAACCATTGCAAAATTTTTAGGCGGCTTTCATTAGATAGCGCTTTAAAAATATCTTGTAATTCTTTATTACTCATAATTTTATTATATCTTAATTTTGAGATATGTCAATATATATTATCTAAGTATTTCGATGTGTCTTAATCAGGATAAAACGAATTTATCTGGAACTATCCACACAATACTATTTACTCTTCTCTCGAGCCAAAATAAATATTGTCGATAGAATAAGAACAAAGCCGATAATATCGGTGGTTAAAAATTCACTGCCCAATAAAGCCCAGCCTAGTAGGGCAGCCGAAATCGGCTCTACCGAAGATAATACGGAACCTTTTACGGCACCAATGCGGCGTACCCCTTCCAAATAGGCATTGAAGGAAATAATCGTGCCCAGTACAACCACATTGAAAAAAGCAATATATGTCCACATATCCCATTCACCGGGTACAACAAGCGGCTTAGCCCAAGGAGTTATGATAATGCCCGAAAACAACATGGCAAAACCGACAATCGGCCCCGTGCCGTAACGGCGCAACAATGAAACCGGCTGAACGCTGTAGATAGCTACCGCCACGGCTGAAAGCAAACCCCAAAAGAGGACTTTTTCATCAATACCGGCCAACGACAACTTACCCTGTAACGCAATCATAGCCGTTCCTACGGTGGCCAACACGATGCTTATGGCTTCGCCCCAAGTAGGAAGTTTTAAATAGCGTATGGCCATGTATAGAACAATGATAATCGGTGCCAAATACTGCAAAACCGTAGCAATGCCCGCACCGGCATAATAGATTGACCGGAAATAGGCGTATTGGCATAAGGCCATACCAAGCAAACCGAACACCAGAACACCAATCACATCTTTTGACGTTTTAAACACTTCAAAAATCTTACCGTGTCCTTGCCAATATGCGGCCATAACGGTGACAACACCGGAGATTAACAGGCGTACTACCAATAACCATTCCGGCGTGATACCGCGCTGTTGCTGCAAAAATTGTGATGAGGCGCCCGATAACCCCCATAAAATACCGCCCATGAGCGTCAAGCCGATACCAACTAAAAACTTTCTATCCATATTTTCATCCTTCGAATCAAAGTACTAAAAACGACCGGCCATAAGCCGGTCGTTCTTCATTTACTGCTATTGTAACAAATCGCCAATTGCTTATCAAACCAATAACTTCATAGCTACTTTGACCACAATTTTTAGTACTTTGGCAGGCTCATCATTAACAGCGCAACATGGTCGATGAATATCTTCCGGGTAGAAAATAACATATGTCCCCGGCGTGGCTAATACAAAGCCTTCATCGGTCACTTCCGAAGCATAAAAATATAAATCTCTGTCCGGATGTGCTTCTGTTACCTTTTCAATACCATAATCCGGTAAGAAGCCCATCTTTTCTTGCCCATCGATGACGAACTGAACATCTAAATAGTCCTTATGTGATTCAGGTCGCGTATCTGTTATTTTTTTAGTCGTCACTTCTTGCAGCATGGCAAAAATATTGTCACCGTCAATGTCATGACGCCCCAATGGCAGCTGCTTAAAATCCGTAGACTTCAACCAATCGAGTACGCGTACCAACACGGGCGAATACCCGAGACCGTTATAATTTACATTTACATTACCAAATATCACAATATGTCCCTTCTTATCTGTTTAAACGCCTTCTTATTACCAATTAGCTGTAAATTAATGTCTATAAATGGAAGCTCGGCTACTGCTAAGCTTCCATTTATGTATTGAACATTTAATTATAAATCACTTAGTATTTTATTCTTCATCAGCGGTGCCGTCAAATTTCGCGATAATAGCTTCGGCTGTTTTATGAGGCACTTCTTCATAAGAATTGAATTCCATGTTGAAAACGCCTTGACCTTGCGTCATGGAGCGCAATACAGTTACATAGTCGAGCATTTCGGCAAACGGTACCTGTGCTTTAACAACGGTAATACCTTCACGTTCCCCCTGTTCCATGCCCAGTACACGACCGCGACGACTGTTCAAATCGCCCATAATATCGCCCATGAAAGCATCCGGAGCAAATACGTTTACATTGTAAACAGGTTCTAAGAGTACCGGTTTAGCCTGTGGCACGCCTTTCTTCAACGCTTGCGCAGCAGCTACCTTAAAGGCTAATTCCGAGGAGTCAACAGCATGGTAAGAACCGTCTAATAAAGTTACCTTCACGCCAATCATAGGATAACCGGCCAACAAGCCTTTTTCTAACGTTTCTTTAGCGCCTTTTTCTACAGCCGGAATGTATTGTTTAGGTACAGCGCCACCGAAAATCTTATCTACAAATTCAAAATCGCCTTCCGTGGATGGTTCGATGGCAATTTTAACATGACCGTACTGACCATGACCGCCACTTTGTTTCTTATGTTTGCCTTCCACTTCTACATGTCCGCGAACCGTTTCACGATATGGAATATACGGTTTTTCCAATTTAGCTTTTACACCGTATTTACGTTCCATCTTGGTGAGGATATGATCCAAATGTACTTCGCCCATGCAACGAACTTGCATCTGACGACCTTCTACGTCTTTAACAACTACGCAAGTCGGATCTTCTTCCGAAATACGTTGTAAAGCACTGGCTAATTTTTCTTCTTCCCCTTTCTTTTCAGGAACCATAGCTACCGTATGGAGCGGTTGTGGGAAGCGAATCTGGCTGTATTTAACTTTGAATGCCGGTGTTGCAAAAGTATCACCGGTCTTGGTTACGGCCAATTTAGGAATAACAACGATATCGCCGGCACGAGCTTCCGTAACAGGAACCTGTTGCTTACCGATGAGGGTATACATTTTACCCCATTTTTCTTCCACGCCTTGGTTCATATTAAGGAGTTTGTCCCCTTCTTTTAATTCACCGGAGAATACGCGCACAAAGCTCTGTTTGCCGGCAAACGGATCCAAAACGGTCTTAAATACAAAGCCCGTAAACGGTTTATCTACATGAACAACGCGTTCTTCGCCGGTATCTACATCTTCAGCGGTCATAACTCGTTTAGCGGCATCCGGCATGTAGCGAATCATACGATCGAGCACTTGGTCCATGCCGATATTATTAGTGGCACTGCCGCACATAACGGCACATACGCGGCCGGTCAACATACCTTCGCGTAGGCCTTGACGAATTTCTTCCAAAGTAAGCTCTTGACCATCTAAATATTTTTCCAATAACGTATCGTCACCTTCAGCAGCGGATTCTACCGTTAGTTCACGGATTTCTTCTACTTTGGCGGACAATTCTTCCGGTACCGGTACTTCCGTTACCTTGCCGTTTTCATACACATAAGCCGTACGTTTTGCTACGTCAACAACACCTTTAAAATCAGGACCTTCGCCGATTGGAATCTGCAGTGGCATGATGGCTTTGCCGAATAAGTCGTGCATTTTTTCAAGAGTACCGAAGAAGTCGGCCCCTTCCATATCCATTTTGTTAACAAAAGCCATGCGCGGCATCTGCAATTCTACCCCGTAATCCCAAGCGCGAATGGTGTCCACTTCCACACCGGATGTGGCGGAGAGTACCATAAGCATGCCGTCGGAAGCACGCAATGCGGCGCGCACTTCACCATGGAATTCGGAATAACCCGGCGTATCAATGAAATTAATTTTATAATTTTTCCATTCACATGGTGCCATACCAAGCTGAATAGTAACATTACGTTTAATTTCTTCAGGTTCAAAATCCATAATATGTTTGTTGTCTTGCCCTTTACCGACGGATTGAACAGCGCCACAAGCCAAAAGCAAAGATTCTACCAATGCTGTTTTGCCCGCACCGTCGTGAGATACAACAGCCACATTACGAATTAAATCACTAGCATATTCTTTCATATGAACCGCCTCCTTTAAAGCGCAGAAACGCAATTTACTGTATGTATTCGATGCGACCATATGAAATTCCTTTATATTTATTATACATTTTTCGAAATTATAGCAATTTTTTTAAAATTGTCCCCTAAAATTGTACAAACAACTTGCCAAAAACGACTATATAACGTAACATTAGAGAATATATATAAGAGGTTCGGCAGCGTAACACGGTAGTTGAGTATTTTTGAAGAGCCGAACATAAAGGGGGATTTTTTATGAGTGAAAAATCAAATCAAGGTCACGACCATAGTATGAAGCGTGGTCTCAAAAACCGTCACATGCAGATGATTGCCTTAGGCGCATCGGTAGGTACCGGCCTGTTTTACGGCTCGGCGCCGACGATCAAATTGGTAGGACCGGGTATTATTGCATCCTATGCATTGGCAGGCCTTTTTATTTTCTTCGTTATGCGCATGCTCGGTGAAATGGCCGTACGCGAACCGGTATCGGGTTCGTTCAGTCATTTTGCCAACAAATATTGGAATGGCTTTATGGGTTACTTGGCCGGCTGGAATTATTGGACCTTATTTATGCTCGCCGGCATGGCGGAACTGGCGGCCATCGCCGTGTACCTCGCCTATTGGTTCCCGGACATTCCCCATTGGCTGACTACGCTCATATGCCTTGTCATCATCACGGCCATTAACTTAATTAACGTTAAGGCCTACGGCGAAGTTGAGTTCTGGGCGTCCTTCATCAAAATCGGCGCCATCGTCAGCATGATTTTATTCGGCTTCTATCTTATTTTCACCACTATGGGTTCCTTCCCACATAACTTCCACAATCTGTGGGATAACGGTGGTTTCTTCCCGAACGGCTCTTGGGGCTTCCTTTGTTCCTTAGCTGTTGTTATGTTCTCCTTCGGTGGCGTCGACCTTATCGGTATTACGGCGGGTGAAGCAGAAGATCCTGAAAAAAGCTTACCAACGGCTATTAACGAATTGTTATTGCGTATCTTAATTTTCTACATCGGTACTATGGTCGTTCTCATGTCCTTAGCACCATGGGATAAAGTTGGTCTCGAAGCCAGCCCATTCGTTCAGATTTTTGAAGAAATCGGCATTCCGGCAGCTTCCAATATTTTGAACCTCGTAGTTCTTGTAGCGGCTTTATCCGTATTCAATAGTATTTTGTACAGTAACTCCCGTATGTTATACGGTTTGGCCCAATCCGGCAATGCACCTAAAATTTTCAGTTATTTAACTGTTCATGGTGTGCCGCTCGCCAGCACCTTATTCTCATCCGGTTTGGCCTTAATCATCGTTTTAACAACGTACCTCTACCCACAAGCCGGTGAAGTATTCATGCATCTCTTGGCCCTTGTAGTAGCCGGTCTTGTTATCAGCTGGTTCGTCATCATCGCGACCCACATGAAATTCCGCAGCACCTTTATTCGCGAAGGCCGCCTCGATGAATTGAAATTCAAATCGCCACTCTATCCGGTGATTAACTACCTCTGTATTTTATTCTTGTTGGTAGTTGTAGGCGTTATGTATCAAATGGACAGCTTCCGACCATCGGTAATCGCCATTCCGTTCTGGATTTTGTTCTTGTATGTAACATATAAGTTAAAAGGTTCTAAAAAATAGGCTTATAGGACAAACATAATTCAAAAACAAAATTACCCCGCTTATAGTTAAAATGAACCGACCCCTTAAAGTTAGACCTAAAAATCTAATTTTAAGGAGGTCGGTTTTTTCATGTCAAAATATAGTTTTAAATTTAAGCTAAAAGTTGTTACAGCATATTTAAATGGAGAAGGCGGTGGCAGAACTCTAGC
>NZ_SVCB01000073.1 GCF_015058545.1 Veillonella sp. | reverse complement strand
TTAACAGGATTAACTAATTAGCACTCAATAATGAGTGCTTTTTTATTGCAAAGGAGAACAATAATGAAATTTAAGAAATTGATTGAAAAACGCAATGAATTGGTAGAAAAAATGAATGAAATGGTTAGTAAAGCAGATACTGAAACACGTGCATTGAATGAGGAAGAAGTAAAACAATTTGATGCCTACAATGCAGAAGTTAAAGCAATTGATACTACTTTGAAAATTGGATTAGAAGAACGTTCTATGTGGAAAGTAGAAGAAGAAAATAAGGAAGCTAAAGTAGATACTGCAGAATTGGAAAAACGTGCTTTTGCTGCTTTTATCCGTACTGGTCAATTAGATTATAACGATGTTGAAACACGTGCAGCCGTAAATTTTGAAAAAGGTACAAATGGGGCGGTTATTCCGCAGACTATTGCCAATAAAATTATTGAAACGGTAAAAAACATTGCACCAATTTATGAATTATCTGATTCTTATGATTTGAAAGGTAAATTAGTATTCCCTGTTTATGATGAAACCAATGGCAAAATTCAATGTGGTTATGCAGAGGAATTTAAGGCATTAGTTGCAAGTGCAGGTACATTTACATCTAAAACTTTGGAAGGTTTTACTTCTGGAGCTTTGGCAAAGGTATCTAAATCCTTAGTAAACAATAGTGAGTTTGATATTGTTAATTATGTAATTGTTAAAGTATCTGAAGCCATTGCAGAATTCTTAGAACAGGAATTCCTTAATGGTACAACAGGAAAAATGGAAGGTGTATTAAACTCTAAACAAGTAGTAACTACAGCATCCGGTGTGGCCATTACTGCTGATGATTTGATTGATACACAATTGCAAGTTCCTCAGCGTTTACGTACTAATGGTGTATGGGTGGTTAATCCAAATACTTTTAAAACAATTGCCAAATTGAAGGATAAAGATGGCCGTTATCTGCTTAATGGCGATATTCGAAATGGATATTCTTACACATTGCTTGGTAATCCTATCTATGAATCCGATGCAATGCCAGAATTGGCAGCCGGTAATGCAATTGCAGTATTTGGTAACTTTAAAGGGTTGGCTACAAAATTAGTAAAAGATACTGTGGAAATTCAAGTATTACAGGAAAAATATGCAGATGAACATGCTGTAGGGGTAATCGGATGGATTGAAGCGGATAGTAAGATTATTCAGCCTGAAAGCTTTGGTGTATTAAAAGTAGGGGCATAGTATGAAATATAAAGTGTTGGTAGGGTTTAGCGGTGTGATTTCAGCACCGCTAGATGCTGAAATAGAGATAATCAATCAGGATTGGGCAGAGGATTTACTCAATGCAGGGTATATTGAGCCTTTAGAAACTGATGCGGTGATTGAGCCGGCAGAGGAAGAAGCGGTAAATGAACCGATTGAAGAAGAACCGGTTGATGAGCCTGAAGAAGAACCTGTAAAGAAAACAAGGAGAGGACGTAAGGCCAGTGAAGGTTAGTGATTTAACTGTAGAAAAGGTTGCAAGTTTTATCCGTGTAGATTTAGTAAGCGATATGGATTGTGAAGTTGTTGATATGGCTTTGAATGGTGCTAAAAGATTCTGTGCATCCTATACAGGACTTAGCATTGAAGAACTAGATGCTTATGAAGATATGCCATTAGCAGTATTAGCGTTATGTGCTGAATTTTACGATTTGCGGCAGTTTACAGTATCTGAAGTAGCTAATATCAATCCAACAACACTTCAAATTTTGAGTGCATACTCTAAAAATCTTATTTGAGGGGGGTAGTTATATGTATAGAAAAGGGCATTTAAGCAGCATGCTACAACATATAGCTGAACTATGGCACAATGTAGAATCTAGTGAAATGGATGAATTAGGGCAATATCCGATTGTACCAACATTAATTGGCAATGTATATTGTGCCGTTATTCCTCAAACAGGTAGTTTATTGAGTGGCCGTATGGCTGATACAACACTATCAAGGACTACACATAAGATTGTAATAAGGTATCGTGATGATATTCAGCCGGATATGTGGCTTGTTATTGAAGGTCAGAGATACGATATCTTATACATTCTAGATCCATACTTAAATAAAGAACGGCTTGAAATATTCTGTGAGGTGAAAATATGAGCGGTAATATGTCAGCTGATGAGTTGGTTGAATTTTCTAAAGAATTACTTAGGCTTGGCCAAGAGCAATTCCCACGAAAAACTAAAAACTTTATGCAACGAGCCGGTAACAGGCAATTGAAATTGGCTAGAGAGCAATATAAGGATGATTTGGCCAAAGATAGTAATAAAAAAACAATTTACGGTAAAGCAAGATATAAAACCGTGAATGGAAAGCGTAAACGAATTGATTTAGTAGGGAGCCTACAAAGAGGAAGTGCTTATATTTATCAAGGCAATGAGTATCAAGTCAGGGTAAAAAATAAAGCTCCACACGCTCATCTGTTTGAACATGGGCATAAAACTAATGCAGTCAAACCAAATAAAATGAAATGGGTGCCGGGGCGTAATAGCATGGGTAAAGCTGCTAGAAAGTTTGCTAATGAGTACAGTGATATGGCAGATGCATTCATTGATGAACTTTTAGAAAGTGGGTTGAAATGATTGGCACAGCACAAATTATTAAGGCGTTAACCGTTAATGTCAGAAATATTTTAAACGTAAAAGTGAATGATCGTGATTTAGAAGAAGGCTTTGATAGGCCTTCTTTTTTTATTGATGTAGATGAAATTGATGATAGTGAATTAACTACTGAATACTATTACGATACATACCACTTAGAACTCTATTATTTTGCTACAGAAAGCAAGATTGGATTTAAAGAACTGTTAGAAGTTCGCCAAAAGTTAAGAGAGCTTTTTAGTGGGCGAATTGAAACAGAAGAAGGTTTTGGCATCACATTTGATGAGGTTACACACTTCATTAACAAGGAAGACAAAGTATTGCATACAACATTTGATGTATTGGCGGTACAACGTATTCCTGATAAGGGTGATGAACCAATGATTGAAGAACTTGTAGTAAATATTAAGTAGAAAGTGAGGTAATAGCATGGGACAGCCTACAATTGAGATTATTTTTATCCAAAAGGCGATTACGGCTATTAAACGTAGTCAACGAGGGGTAACTCTTGTTATTTTAAAGGATGATACACGGCCTGAAGCCGGTATTGATTTATTTAAGTATGAAGCGGATATTACAAAGGATAAATATAGTGATGCGAATATTGAAATTTTGAAACGCTGCTTTTATGTTGATGTTTTTAAATTGCGTGTAGTTCACGTGCCATCCACTACTGAAGAATTCGCTGATGTTAAGAAGTTGATTGATAAGGTTAAATTTAACTATGTATGTACAACAATCGATGATTTCCAAAAGGATTTAGCTAGTTATGTTAAAAGCCGTAATGCTAAATCTAAAGGGAAGAAATATAAGGCCGTATTGCATAATGTAACGGTAGCCGATGATATGCACTTAATCAACGTAAGAAATGATAGTGTATATGGCATCGATGAAAAACGAAATGTGCCAATGGCTGAATATTTACCACGTTTAACATCGTTACTAGCTAACTTGCCAATGAACCGTAGTTGTACCTTCTATGAATTAGAGGATATTTCGAGTGTAGATGAAAGCTTTATTGATGATGATGAAAATACCATTGATGCATGGATTGATAAAGGCTATTTGGTATTATTCCAAGATGATGATGAAACGGTAAAAATTAACCGTGGCGTTAATAGCTTAACAACATATACTTCTACTGAAACAAAGGATATGAGCAAAATTATTATTGTTGAATCAATGGATATTATCTTAGAAGATATTTACAGTACTTTTAAAAATAACTGGGTAGGCAAGTATAAAAACCGCTTGAATAATCAGTACTTATTTATTAGTGCAGTAAACACATATTTCTTAACTCTTACATCGATTGAAGCCGGTGAAATTCTTGATGAGGAATTTAATAATATTGCTTATATCGATGTGGAAGCACAACGGAAAGCATGGTTAGCGATTGGTAAGACTGAAGCAGAGGATTGGGATGAAGCAACAGTAAAAAAACGTACGTTTAAATCTTTTATCTTCTTAGCCGGTAATATCAAAATCCTTGATGCGGTAGAAGATTTACATTTTAAAATTGCTATGGAATAAGGAGAAAGAGTATGGATACAGTTGTACATAATAAAATTATCCGTGGGAACTTTGGTAAAAGCTGGCTTGATGGCGAACTTTTATCTGAAGTTAAATCCTTTGAAGCTAAGTTAACCTTGATTTATGAAGAAGTGAGCATTCAGGGGGAAGGCGGTACTTATCAGCGGTTGGTAGGTTATTCTATTGCCGGAACAGTAGTAATGCATAAGGTTGATAGTAAAATTCAAGCAAAAATTGCTACCGGTGCTAAAACATTACAGATTCCGGATATTAAAATTGTAACAGCCTTAGATGATCCTGATAGTAATGGTGCAGAGCGTGTTGAACTCTTAGGCGTTACATTAGATGAAGTTGCATTAGCTCAATTTGAAAATAAGAAAATTGGTGAAGTTAGTGTACCATTTAAGGCTGCAGATTATAACTTCTTGGATATGATTATTTAGTAAAGATAAGAGGGTACATAACGTACCCTCTCTTTTATTTAGAGGAGCAAGAAAATGAAGAAATTAACATTAGAAGATTTATTGAATCGTAAACTAAATGATGGATTTCAGAGCAAAGAAGTTGAGGTAAAAACGTTAGGTGGCACATTGACTATTGTAAAACAGCCATTGCCTACTGTATTGCGAATTGTTGAGAACATGGGGAACGCTAGTGGATTAAGTGAACAGCTATCAATTTTAACGGATTTAATTTATAAATGCACGCCAATTTTGCATGATAAGACTTTACAAGATAAATATGGATGTGCAGAGCCTACAGATATTGTTTTAAAAATTTTGAATGATAATTTTGATGAGATTACTCATATTGGCACCGCTATTCTAGAATTTTATGGTGATTCATTTAATGGGTTTAGTGAAAACTTAAAAAAGCAGTCAGAGACGATTCAGAATTAAGGGTATATAGGTATTATCTTAGGCACGGCCATAAACTAGACGATTTATTGAATATGAATGATTTGGAGTTTATTTTTTTAAAATCGTGTATGGATGCAGATATAGAGGAAGAAAAAGAAATGTGGGAGGGCATAAATGGCAAGTAAAAATATTAACGTACTGTTGTCATTAGTAGATAAATTTACGGCACCGTTAAAAAAGCCAGTAGAAGCCACTCAACAAATGCAACGGCAAATCCAAAAGGCAAGCAATAGGCTATCTAGTTTTGGCTCAGGCGTAAATAATAGATTTCTAAGCATTACTAATAGCATTGGTAAATTAGGAATTAAATTAGCCGGCCTGAGTTCGTTTCTGTCAGTAGGTGCTATTACAGCATACGCCAATAAAGCGATTGCATCCGCTGAATCAGAAATTGAGGTACAAACTAAGTTAGGAGCGATTTTACAGAATGTAGAATCAATCAAAGCAAGAGGGCCGGATGGATATAAAGAAGCACAGGCTGCATTAAATGATTATGCTGCAGGCCTTTCTAAGGTTGGTGTAGTTGGAAAAGGTGTAATACTTAACGGTATGCAACAGTTAGCTACATTTCAGTTGAACGAACAGCAGATTTCAATGCTTTCTGATGGTATGGCGGACTTATTAGTGCAACAAAAAGGCTTAAACGCCACAGGAGAAGATGCAGTAGGCATTGCTAATATGATTGGTAAAGCAATGGGTGGTAATGCAAGTGCATTAAGCCGTGTAGGCATCACAATGTCAGAAACTGAAGCGGAAATGATTAAGAACGGTAATGCCATGCAAAGAGCATCAGTTATTGCTAATGTCTTAAAAAATAACGTTGGTGGCGTAAATAAAGCAATGGCTGAAACGGATATTGGCAAACAAAAGAAAGCACAGATGCAGTACGGTGCAATGGCCAAAGATTTGGGCATGCTGTTGTTACCAATTAAGACTAAATTTATTGGTGTGTTTGCTGAGATATTGCCTATCGTAAGAACGAAAATGAAGGGCATATTTGAGCAAGTTGCATCAGTGATGGACGGTATGACAACATGGTTTGCAGCCAATGGTGATGCTTTGGCCAATGGATTATCTAAGGCTTTGGAGATTGCGGTAATGGCATTCAGGGCGTTAGGTGAAGCGGTGGCATTCTTTGGTAAATATGCTGATTATATTATTCCAATTCTTTCCGGTATTGTAGCCGGATTTGTAGCCTTTAACGTGATTACCAAAGTAGTTACATGGTTTAAGTTAATTAAGACGGCAATGCAAGGGGCACAGGTTGGTATGGCTGCATTTAATGCAGTAATGGCGGCTAATCCGATTGTATTAGTTGCTATTGGTATTGCTACATTGGTAGCACTGATTGTAGCTTTGGTGATGCACTGGGACGAGGTAAAGGCAGCAGTTATTTCTTTTGGCCAATATTGCGGTGCCGTGATTGAAAAGGTTAAACAATGGTTTATTGATTTAGGATTGGCGATTGAGCAATATGTATCTAATGCTATTGAAAGTGTAATTCAATGGTTTGTGGATTTAGGCACGGCCATTACAACCGCTGTTAGTGATGCAATTAATTGGTTTGCCAATTTAGGACAAGCCATTAGTGATGCAATAATGTTAGGCGTTAATGCAGTATTTGGTTTTGTGAATATAATGTATGAAGCAGCAGCTGAAGCGGTAGCCGGATTTATTGGACAGTTTAGCGGTGTAATTGATGGAGTTGCACAGATTTTCCAAGGCATTATAGATTTTATTACCGGTGTATTTACTGGCAATTGGGACCAAGCACTTTCAGGGCTAGTTGGTATTTTTAATGGCTATTTTGAAACCATTAAATCTTTTGCTGATATTATCTTGGGTAGCATTAGCGAAAAGATTAGTACTATTGGTGATGGATTAAGGAAAGTTAAGAACTTTGTATTTGGTGGTGATGATGAAAAACATAATGCTACCGGTACAAGTTATTGGCAAGGTGGTAGTACGTACGTCAATGAAAACAACAGAGGTGAAGGAATTATCTTACCAAGCGGTTCAGAAATAATTCCTCATGATGAAACTGTAAAGCGTGCAGCTAGTAGAAATGGTGGCGTACAAGTAAATATAACAATTCAAGGTAATGTAATTGGTAACGAGCAGTTCATGGATGAATGTGGCCGTTATATTACAGATAAAGTTCGTTTGGCAATGAGTAATATGTAATGAGGTGATGTAAATGCCATTTTTGAATATGATATTAAGCCAATTAGAATATTACTTAAATAGGCCAAGTAAAGCGGATATTGTTTTGTATGATGATTTAACCTATGAAAATGTGGTATTGCCTGTGGTGCCGGCTACATTGCCAAAGGTTGAATATGTAATGAACAATGAAGTATTCAATGGTGCCACAGGTGATATTTTACTAGCCGGTTATATGGGATTACGCACCTATTCACTAGATGATATTTTGTTACCGGTGAATCATAAATACAAATTTATGAGACCAAGGGGAAGCGATGGAGAAGAGGTAAAAGAATTTATTACACAGCGGATGGAATTACGGCAAGTATTACGCATTGCCGTAACATTTAGTGATGGTAGTGAATTGCTTAATATGGCTTGCTTATGTAACAAGGCAAACTTTATCAAGGATAAGGTAGGCGATTATAAAGCAAGCCTTGAATTTACTGAATATCCTTATGTTAATCAAACGATTAACAGTACTACCGGTGATAATAATACGTTGAGTGGGTGATAGTATGAAATTAGAATATGCCAATGTAGTAGCAAATGATAACCGTGAAATTACAGCATACACAAATAATTACAGGTTATCAGATAATACTGATACACTTGGGCAAGAGTTTACCTTTGATTTGGTTTCAAATCCGCTTGATGCTAATATGGCAAATCTCCAATTAGCTATGGGCGGTAAGGTGATATTTTCAAATGATGTGGCGAACAATAATAGAACAAGCTTTAATGATTCTGTTATCAGTCAAGAGTTACGTCAGATTTTTACAGGAATTATTGTAGACGGTAAGAAGTCAGGGATAAATAAATATAGCTATACAGCCTTTGATTATGCCTTTTACCTTAATAAGTCGGAAACATCGATACAATACAATGATATTGACGGTACAACGGCCATTAGGCAAGTATGTGAAAAGAATGGCGTACCATTAGGCAGTGTGCCTATCATCAATACTAAAATTAAGAAGGTGTATGAGGGCACACCTGTATCTGATGTTATTAAGGATATTCTTAAACAGGCTACTGAAGAGACTGGGTATAAGTACCGGATTGAAGTACGAGGTAGTCAATTATTCATTGAAGATTATAAGGATTTGGTGCTTGATGTGGCCATAACAGGCATTGTAGGCGATTATAACTACACTGAATCCATTCAAGACATGAAAAACCGTGTGCTTATTATTTCATCGAGTGAAAAGAATGAGCAAGTATTGGCCAATGTAGAAGATGCTGATAGTATCAAGCAATTTGGTGTATTGCAGAAAGTACAAAAAGTTGAAGATAAAGAAAAAGCTAAAGCAATGCAAGTGGCTAAAAAATATTTAGATAATCTAAATAAAATTAAGCAGACCTTTAGTGTAAGAGTGCTTGGTGATGATTCAGTTAGAAGTGGTCGAATACTAAAGTTCAATCAGCCTATCATAGGAATGGAAGGGCAGTTCTTAATTAAAAACTGTGTACATGACTATGGAGTAAATCACACAATGAACTTAGAATTGATTAAACAGGAGTGATAGTATGGAAGATTGGCATGCACAGATGGCTAATGAGTTCAGAAATAGAGATAATCCAAAGCTAATGGGCTGTATATTAGGTAAAGTACAAGCTATTGGAGATAATTGGCTTGTTACTATTAGGAATGGTACTTTTAAAATTGATAAAACCAATGGATATATCTGTAATCAAATATTAAGGCATGAAGCGGAGTACAGCTATGAACATGAAGGAACAACAACAGTTGGTGGATGTCTTGGTGGCCCGAATACAAACTACAGCTCTAAGGGCACAGGAAAGATACATATTAAACCAATTTGGAAAGTTGGCGATTTGGTTAAAGTTACACCGGATGAAAGTGGACAGCATTATTTTATTGATGATATTGTAAGGTAGGTGAAAACAATGTTTCCTACAGATTACGATTTTAAAGAAACCATTGAAAGTACATCTACAAAAACAAATGCTCAAAATAAAGTAGGTAGAAACATGAAGTTTGATTTTGCCAAAAAGAGATTTGTACTTGAAGATGGCGTTAATGTTGAAACATCACAAGTAGATGCGATTAAACAATGGATTGAACTATTTATTAGAACTGAACTAAATGCATATAAAATTTACAGTGATACCTTTGGCTTAAATCTTGATAAGCTTGTAGGGTATCGATTACCACGCTCTTTTATTGTCAGTGAAATTAAAAGGCGTATTACTGATGGAATTTTAAATAAAGTGCCTTGTGCAGTTTCCGTTAATAATTGGAAATTTGACAAAGGCACTTTTTATTTTACTGTTAAGACTAAAACAGGTGAGGAGGTGAAATATACATATGAGTATTGATTTTACCAAAAGCATTGGCATTGATGCGGTGCATAATGTAATGTTGGATGAAATTTCTGAAGAGTATCAGAAAACAGAAGGATTCCCTACTTATGACTTAACACGTGGTATGGCATTTGCAGTACTAGCATTGTGCCTTAAAGCACAGGAAATTGAGCGAAAACAAGACGTAGATAATTTAACCGGTGATGAATTAACACGTGTAGTATTCCAAAGAAGAGGTACGGAACGAAAAAAAGCTACGTATGCTACCGGCTATATTACGGTAGTACAGGGAAGTGGCATTATTAGTGTTGGTAATTTGTTTGAAAGTGAAGGTGGCCTACAGTTTGTTGCTACTGAAACAAAAGATGTTGTGGTAGGCAGTAAAGTAGCTATTGAATGTACTACAGCCGGTGAAATTGGCAATGTGCCAAAAGGCAGTATTACTAAAATGCCGGTTACGTTAACAGGTATCATTACTGTTACTAACGATGATGCCACAATTAATGGTGAAGATGCAGAATCAGATACTGATTTAAGGCAACGATATTACGAAGAATTGCGTGAGCCGGCAACGAGTGGCAATAAATATCATTATAAGCAATGGGCTAAAGAAGTAGAAGGTGTAGGTGAAGCTAATGTAATACCATTATGGAACGGTGATAACACTGTAAAGGTGGTATTGATTGATAGCGATAGACAGCCGGCAAGCCAAGAGTTAGTAAATGTTGTGCAACAGTATATAGATCCTAACAAAAGTGGTACAGGTGAAGGAGAAGCACCGGTAGGAGCATATTGTACGGTAGTTGCTGCAGAATCTGTATTGATTAATGTAAAAATTAATGGAGTAGTTAATGCTGAAAATAGCACAGCTAGTATGATTAAAGCTAAATTGGAACAACGGCTCATTGATTACCTTAAACAGATTGCTTTTAAGCAGTCATATGTTAGCGTGGCACAGATTGGTGCCTTAATCATCAATACAGAAGGAATTAATGACTATGATAGTTATTATGTAAACAATAGCAGTAGCCGTATTAACTTAACAGATGAACAGGTGGCCATATTAGGAACTGTTGAGGTGGTACTCAATGAATAATAGGCAAGAAATAAAAGAATATGCATTAAAGACAATAAATAAACTGTACCGTAAGGATCCGTGGGTAAGGCAATTATATGATTCAGCCGGTATAACGATGGAAGACGTTGATAAAAGGTTAGATGAACTTTTAGGCAACGTCTTTTTTGATACAGCAAGCGAAAGCGGAACGGCTAATTATGAAAAGGATTTAGCAATTAAAGCTGAAGGTACATTATCGGACAGGCGAAAAAGAGTAGAAGCCAAATGGCAACAATCCGGTAAGTTGGATTTAGAAAAGATTAGAGCCTTGGTAAAAGTCTATGTTTTGGATGATATTGATGTACTCTTTGAAAATGGCCGATTAAAGTTAGTTTTTAATAACTCAAGTTTTGTGTATGCACTGCCAAATATCAGGACGGATATGGAAGAAGTTAAGCCGGCACATATTGGCATGGAAGTTGCGGATATGCATGAAGTGAATGGTGGGTTATATGCAGGCTGTTATATGACTACTTCAAGCATCGTTAATATAGAACCGGATGTAGGATTTAGCACAGAACTTGATGATGCAGCAGTAGTTGTTGGGGTTTATATTTCAAAATCTAATGTTATTCATGATATTTATTAAGGAGGTTTTAAAATGGCATCGCAATATCCTAAAAACGTAGTAACAAAAAAAGGATTAGCATTAATTAGTGAATGCCTTGCTACTAACAAGCAATTAGTTTTTACAAGAGTATTAGTAGGGGATGGAGATTTACCGTCTAATCAAGATGTTAGTGCAATGCTTAATATCATCTCTCCAAAAATGGAACTGCCTATTACCAAAGCATTAAACGAGGGTAATGGGCAGTTTTTAGTTAGAGCCACAATTTCAAATTCTAAATTAGATATTGGTTTTTTTCCAAAAGAAGTAGCCTTGTTTGCTAAAGCTGAGGGCGGTACAGAGGTTTTATATGCGTACACTAATGGCGGTGATAAAGTCGGATTTGTACCGGATAAATCGATTCCGATTGAAAGCGAAATTTACAATGTAAGAACTATTATAGGTGCAGTTACAAACGTTAAAGCCATTATTAAAGATGAAACCTTTGTTACTGTATTGGATCTAAGAGAAGCGTTTACTGATGATACATCTAGTGTGGATGATGATGAGATTGAAAGTAATAGTCTATTAGCCAATTTAGGTGCACGTGTAAGTTATGTTAAGAAGTACGTTAAAAAGGCCATTTCAGATGCATTTAAAAGTGATGATTTTGATGATAACGTAATTAGGGCAATTGGTAAAAAGACTTTTGAAGGATTAGGCGTACAGGCAAGATTTAGCAATGCAAACTCTTGGTTTATCTGTTTTGGCCCGCTGTTTTTTGGATTAATTATCCAAGGTGGAGCAACCGGCCGTCCTTCCGGTAATGCAGCCACGGCAAACTTTGCGATAGCTTTTAATAATACGGATTATATTATTATTCCGGTTGGCGTTATTGACGCAAGCGACAGTAAATTAAGCTTAACTGTTAACGTTATAAAAGAATATAAAACGGCGAATAGTTGTACAATTCGTACCTCTGATACCATCGCTCCGGCTTGCTATTATATAGCTTTCGGGCGTGCTAATTAAACGCCATAGTTTATTTATTTGAGCGGTTGTAAAAGGTTTGTGTGGCCTAACAGGTATATTTTTGCCAATAATCAGATACTCAGCTAGATTCTTATCAGTCCATTCGTTGATAATTGCAAAATTATAGAGTTGATGTATAAGCGATCTAACTTTTTTTAAACTAGCATAAGATAATCCATTATTTAGCATGTTATCCATAACATCTTGTAGTTGTCTGTATTTAATAGTGTTAATAGGTAAAGTTGCGACAGAACCTAAATGCTTAAGACTATTAATATAACTATTAGAGGTCGATGTACTGACATGTTTTGAATGTGTAGGGAACCATAATTTATAAACTTTAGAAAGGGTGATAGTAGGCATAGGAACATCAGCATTATTGAACTTTGATAGTGCGTCTAATGCATCCGCTCTATTGGAGTAATAGCTAATAATATGGTAAATGGCACGGCCATTAGTTTCATAGCCGATTGTTTTACGAACCATAAAAGGACGTCTTCTTTGGCCAGACAGTTTACAGATTTGGCCATAATTATTTGGTAGTTTCATAAAATTACCCCCTATTAACTTGAAAAAAGAAAGGAATAATTAATTATGAAATTTTTAATTGTATTAAGTAAAGAGAATGTGAACGGTGAACGTACAAAAGTGGCTGCTTATTTATTAGGCACGCATGCAAAAACAATGGAGAATTTATTAGAATTAGCAAAAGAATCATATCCGGATTGTTATTATATTGAAGATGAAGGTGAAGTGTTTGATGCATTAGAAGCCGGTAAGGTATATAAAAATGGAGAAATGGTTGAATTTACACCAATTCCACCTACTGAATCAGAAGTTAAGGAACAATCTACTGATGAAATTAAAAATAAATATGATGCAGCTAATGAGCAGTTAAAAGATAAAGCATTAATTGCAACATTAACAGGTAATCAAGCAGCATTAGAAAAGATTCAAGCAGAATATAAAAGTAATTTAGTGTCGATGGTAAAAGAGCTTAAAGCTGTTAAGGGGGCTTAATTATGGAAAAGTATTGTGAATATTGTGCAAATGAATTGTTAGAAAATGGCCGTTGCCCTGATGCGGAATGCGTTCATAATTTGTTAGTTGATATTTATGAAGACATTGATGCATTGAAAGAGAAGGAACTAAAAGAAGCCGGTGAGGATGTAGCAACAGATGTTACTGTTGAGAAGGGGGCTTAATCGTGATTTTGTTTGATGGCCCGCCACCACCGCCATTAGATAGTGCTATTTTATATTTAGAAAATGTCATTACGAATAATATTCTAATTGATGAATTGAATACCGCTATATTAGTAGTGTTGTTGGTTTGTATTGATACTTTTTTAAGATTATTGATAGAAGCTACTGATTACAACAAAGCAACTAACAGGGAAGGTACTGTGCTAAATATAATGTTAGCCTTAATGTGGAGAGGGTGGGGCGTTGTAATCGTAAATGGAAGACCAAGACGCTTTTTAGCAAGTAAAGGCCTAAGAATGGCTACATTCCAAAAGTTTGTAAAACAGTACCCTTGGTTCTTTATCCTCTCAATTCTGATGATGCTTGCACCGGATACTGAAACATTAGGATTTAGGACAGATATATTATTATCACAGTTTTTTATGTATTGCCCTATTGTATATGAATTGAGTAGCATTGTTGAAAAATTAAGGGCATTGGATGCAAGAAATATTGTTATCATTGAAAGACTACTTGGAATTATTGAAAAGGTGATAAAAAATTGAATAAGATGCTTAGTGATGTATGGGCTACAATTAAAGGAATGCCTATAAGTCTGATTAAGAATATAAAGCTAACATGGGCAATTATTATTTTCTTTGTAATTGCCGTAATGCCGTATTTCTTTACTGCCATGATGTATATTATGGCAGTTTTTTTTGATTATAAACCGGATGTTATCTATAAGTTTATGCCATTAGGTATAAGTTTAGGTTCAAGTATGTTATCAGCCGGTGTAATTGGTGCCGTTATAGCATTGGCCAAAGCTATTGTTGATGTAGACCATAACGGTATACCGGATGAATTTGAAGGAAAGGATGATAAAAAATGATTAGAGTATTAGTAAATGCTGGGCATGCACCAAATGGTAATCCAGATCCGGGAGCAATTGGCCCGACAGGATTAAGAGAGTGTGATGTTGTTGCTAATGTTGGAGCGTTAGTACAGCAATATCTAATTACAGCAGGCGTACAAGCAGATTATATTCAAAATGATTCACTAGAATTTATTTGCCAAACAGCTAATCAAGGTAATTATGATTTATTCCTTTCTATTCATTGCAATAGCTTTAATGAATCGGCTAGAGGTATTGAAGTATATACAAGTAGAGGATGGACTAATTCAGATAATTTTGCTACATGTCTGATGAATCAAATGGCCAATACATTCCCAAGCCTTGATGTGCGTGCAGATTGGTCTGACGGTGATGTAGACAAGGAAGCCGGATTATATGTGCTTAATAATACGGCAATGCCGGCAGCACTATTTGAATTGCCGTTTATTAGCAATCCGGCAGAAGAAGCGTGGTTACGAAATGAAAACAATCAAGATGAAGCAGCCAAAGCATTGGCAAGGGGTGTAACTGATTATGTGGTACAATTTATGGACTAAAATTAAGCAGCATTGGAAACCTATTATATATATAACTATTATATTAATAGTGGCTATTGTATGTTTTGCTATAGGAAAGAATAAGCAAGCGGTAAAAACAGAACCAAAGGTAATTACAAATTATGTAGTAAGATATGCACCGGTAGATGATTTTGCAAGAAGTATTAATGTAAGTCCTGATACAGCTAGTGATATTAGGCATGAAATTTTAAATACAGAAAAAAGAAGTCCGGATGCACAATTTGTAGTAATAGCACCAAATTTAGATAAAGCTGCTATTGCTACAGAGCAAGCAATACAAGAAGATAATGGTAAATTACCAAAAGTTGCATTAGAAAAAACAGACAGAACAATAGTAACACCAAATGAAACAAAGCAAGCTGTAGATGTCTATAAGATTAATTTGGCCAAAGAGCATAAAATAAAAGTAGGGGTTACATATATAGATGAAAAGATATACCCTACTGTTGCGTATCAATCAGGGAGGATTGAAGGAATGGTACAATTAGAAGGTAGTAAAGTAAAAGGCACAACAATTTTGTATACGGTTAAGCAATGGTGAAAGGTAGAGTGATCCATTATCTCGGTGTATGAATCGTTAATCATACATAGAAAAAGAAAAGACCACAGAGTTAGAATTAATCTAGCTTTGTGGGCACTTTTTTTATTTAATGTAAAGTTATTATTCAAAAACCTCAAGGGGGCACTTGTGGGGGCAAAATGGGGGCAAATGCTTTCAATATTATGCAATACTATAATATATCAAGTTTTCAAAGAAGACTTATTTTATATGCCTTTGCAACACTTTGCAATATAGTGCAATATTTCAAAAATAATATTTTAAGGTTGGAGCGGCCGATGGGAATCGAACCCACCTCTACGGCTTGGGAAGCCGTCGTTCTACCGATGAACTACGGCCGCATGTTTGTACTCGTTCATTTTATCAAGTTTGTAAAGGTTTGTAAATAGTTTGTGCTCTTAATCGCCTCTTGTCGGGCTGGTAATGGCAAAATTTTTATTTTTCATTACATAATATTTTTAACGTATAAAAGAACGCATAAAATAGGATAAAAATTAAAAGTCTGTTTACCGGGACAATCCTATGTCCGTCAGCTTTGCTATTATTATTGTAAAGTACAAAGTGATTAGCAATATAGGCGAATGTAAGGAGGAGTCTACTATGGAATTATTACGATGTTTCTTTTATGTTGATCAATTTAAAACGGTGCCAAGTAAACGAACGGTCATTAACAGTGCATTAGGGATTATATTTTTATTTTTGGCGACACTTAACATGGCAGGCATGCCCTTGGGCACTTCATTATGGTTTAGTACCGAAAATGCACCGCATATTGATACTATGATTATTTTTACGCTTAGCGGCTGGGGACTTGCTACAATTTGGCGTATAGTTAATCAAAGTGAAGGGTTTCAAAGGTCAAAATTTATTCTCTTTAGTTTATTAAGCATTGGCGGCTTGTATATGTTAGCCCCGTTACTGTTCGTCATTGAGGTTAGCTTTTTGATGCTTATCATGTTTTTCTTACGGATTAGCTGGTTTATACATGCGTTCATTTAATTATATACTGTAAGGGTGTTAATAGAGCGGGTTCAGGGTGGTCTGACCTGCTCTTTTTGTATTTATTAAAATTTTTTAGATACCAACATCGAAAAACTGTGATATAGTTATAGTGAAAGTAGTATTCCGTTATGGAGGTGGCTGACATGTCATTATTAGAAGAAGTTTTAAAAGCAAATGAAGCTTATGTGGCTGATATTATTAAAGAATACGGTGAAGCGGGGATGCCGTCCCCTAAGACACCGCAACGTCATATTGCCATTTTGACTTGCATGGATACGCGTCTTGTTGATTTATTGGAACGCACGATGGGCATTGACCGTGGCGATGCTAACGTCATTCGTGTAGCCGGCAACTGCATTACCGATGTGTTTAGTGATGTTATTCGCAGTCTTGTGGTAAGTATTTACGAATTGGGCGCCAAAGAAATTTTCATTGTCGGTCATGAAGACTGCGGCATGGAAAAAACTTGTCCCGATGAACTTTCTAAGCGCATGATTGACCGCGGTATTTCGCCGGAAGCGATTACCATGATTCGTTGTGAAATGGATCGCTGGGCTAATAACTTCTGTCATTCTGAACAGAATGTAATTAAAGCGGTAGCACAGCTTCGTCAGAATCCACTTATTCCAAATGATGTTAAAATCCATGGTCTCATGTTAAATCCTTACACCAGTAAGCTGACTTTATTGGTAGACGGTAATAAGCCCCATGCGGAACTTGACTCTATGGCAGTTTGCAGCTGTTGTTAATGTTCATAATATGACGGTTTGCACCTGTTGTTAATTTAAAAAATTAAGATTCGGTTCGAAGCTGTATAGTTTTGCCGGGGTGTCCGGCAAGATAATAGGATTAGGGTATAGGTTTTTGTTTTGGCAGTGAAACAGTACGATTGGGAGGTTTTAATTTGGCTGTCAACAGAAGTAATCAAATATTAATCATCGTCATGATTGCGTCGTTTTTGACGCCGTTCTGCGGCAGTTCCTTGAATATGTCGCTGCCGGATATCGGTCGGGAATTTCACGCCGGTACGTCGGAGCTCAGCTGGGTTATTGAAACATTCCTATTGACCTGCGCCATTTTTACGGTGCCCATGGGTCAATTGGGAAATCGCATCGGCAAAAAGAAGGTATTTTTAATCGGCACCATATTATTTACATTGAGCTCGTTGGTTATCCATTTTGCGCCGACTATTCATTGGCTCATGGTTTTGCGCGGGCTGCAGGGAATTGCGGCAGCTATGCTGTTCTCTACGGGGACCGCGATTATTGCCTTAGTGTTTCCGCCGGAACGGCGCGGCTGGGCTATGGGTATGAATGTAGCGGTAGTGTATATCGGCTTGGCGGTGGGACCGGTTATCGGCGGTTTTTTGAACTATCGCTTCGGCTGGCAAAGTATTTTTTACTTTATCGCGTTTCTCGGTATGATTGCGACCATAATGACAATCCTTTTTATGAAAGAAGATTGGGTAAATAAAGAGCAGGGCAATATGAATCCGGTTAGCATTTTGCTGTACGCCGCATCGTTGGTTATGGGGCTTTACGGCCTATCGGAGATTGTAAAAATGCCGGTGGCTAAGTATATTTTCGGAGCCGGTATTGTGACGACGATTATATATATTTGGCACGAAGCCCGTGTGGCTAAACCGCTCTTACCGGTACGTATTTTTCTGGAAAACAAGACGTTTGCGTTTTCTAATTTGGCATCCATGCTGAATTATAGCGCAACCTTTGCGATTGGTTTTTTATTATCCCTATATTTGCAGATGATTATGGGCTATGATTCGGAAACGGCCGGTTGGTTCCTCTTGGTTCAATCCATTGTAATGGCTGCCTTGTCACCGGTTATGGGGTCCTTATCCGATCGCTACGGCTCCGCCGTTTTGGCATCTACCGGGATGGGCGTTATTGCCGTAGGGCTCCTCGTGATGTGGACGGCCATGAATCTCTCATCGACAGCTCTTATTATTACAGCCTTGATTATTGTAGGTATCGGGTTTGCCATGTTCTCGGCACCGAATAATAACGCTATCATGGGCTCGGTGCCGCCCGCTTATTTTGGCATGGCCAGTTCTGTCATCAGCACGGTTCGCCTGTTGGGACAGGTGCTTAGTATGGCGATTGTGGCATCTATTTTGGCCCGTAATACCGGGGCAGCCGGAACGGCTATTGCTAATGTAGATAAGGCCGTATTGTTGGCTAATATTCAATACAGTTTAATGGTATTTATGGCCTTTTGTGTAGTAGGCATTATTCCGTCTATGATTCGGAATAAATAAAGGAGTTACAGTATGACGTGGAAAGTAGAAATTTATTCTGAATTGCCGGCTGAGGCGCGCGCGATTCGCCAAGCCGTATTCGTAGAGGAACAGGGTTTTCAAGAAGAGTTTGACGAAATAGATAATACGGAAGCCGCTCATTTGGTAGGTTTTGTTGAAAATGAACCGGTTTGTACCTGTCGATTTTTCAGAGATAAAGAAGATGAAGCCACGTTTATCATCGGCCGAGTGGCTGTTATGAAAACGCACCGCGGTCAGCAACTGGGGGCTAAGATTCTCTTGGCGGCGGAAGATTTTATCCGCGTTATGGGTGGTCAAAAGACTAAGTTAGCGGCTCAAGTGCGGGCTAAAGGATTCTATGAAACGCTTGGTTATACGGCGGCCGGGGAAGAATTCGACGAAGAAGGTTGTCCCCATGTTTGGATGTATAAATAAGCCCCTTGGCAATAAATCACTACAGAGCCGCTACGGGAGATGTAACGTGTAGCGTTCAAACTAATATGGAAATAAATAAACGCCGTTCAGTACGAGTTGAACGGCGTTTTTACATGCATTGATTGAAGTTTTAATGCGAGTTTGCTATAGGTTAGCGTTTATTTGTCTTTTTTATTCGGCACATACACTTGTAAGAAGCCCGGCAATACTTCTAAATCAACCGGCATGAGCGGGCCCTTGTTGCCATCCATATTGGTAGGCAATTCGATGTCGTCGAGCAAGGTGATTTTGGCTTTGCGCACTTTTAAAATCGTTACATATTTTGACGTGTAAATCGATCCACGCAAGATAAGCGGTAAGATACGCAATATGTCCATGATGAAGTACTCTTTGAAGATGATGATGCGCATATAGCCGTCATCAACCGAAGCTTGAGGCATGAATTTTTCAAAACTGGACACTACATTGGTAAGCAATGCGATTACCAATGGCGAGCGGATGGTAAAATCGTGGTCATCCGTTTGAATGTGAAAACTGTAATCCTTGGTGGTGAAAAGGGCTTGCCCCCCTTTAACAAAATAGGCCAAAGGGCCAAGGAGTTGTTTTTCTTTAGGGGTGACTTCTTCTACTACTTTAGGAATAACGCCGGCGGCGATGTTGTTGCAAAAATATTGATCGTTGCAACGGCCGATATCGACGCTGCGGATTTTACTGTTTTTTAACGCGCGAATGGCGGCTAAGGGCTCTAGGGGAATGCCGAGGGCGCGCGACATATCGTTGACCGTACCGACCGGCACAAAGCCAAACTTGGCTTTACCGCCACCTTGAGCAATACCATTCACCGTTTCATTAATAGTGCCGTCGCCGCCCATACAGAATACGGAATCGTAGCCGTTCTCCGTGGCATATTTGGCAAACTGCGTAGCATCGCCGGCCTTGGTGGTAAATTTAATTTCCATATGATCAAAGAGGGTGCTTAGTTGCCATTGCAGCTCCATGGCATACTGGGTAGCACGACCTCCGCCTGAGACAGGATTTATTATAACTAAACAGCGACTCATGTATGTTCTCCCGTTGTATTTTAGTTGACGCTTTGCAGATCTTACCTTTATAATTAGATTAATATAGTCTGCAGAAAATAAGCATACAGCCTTGTACTATCTATTATAAAGTATTTATGCATTATAGTATACTAAAGATTGACTGTTACTACAAAGAGTAGGCTGAGTGCTATTCGCGAAAGTAGAGGATTTACTATGGGTAAACAAGAAGAATATCATCTTAATTCTATTGATTCCATTGGCCGTTTGCCATTGAGCGAACAGGTATATGTTACATTGAAGCAAGCCATTTTGACGGGCGCGTTGAAACCACAGGTGAAGCTGAACGAAGTGAAAATTGCGGAACAGCTTAATGTAAGTGCCACACCGGTTCGCGAAGCGTTTCGTAAATTGGCTAAAGATAATTTGGTAGTCATCAAACCTTGGAAAGGTGTAACGGTTAAAGGGTATACACCGGAAGAAATTATCGGCATGTATCAGTGCCGTGAAGTGATGGAAGGTTTGGGAGCTCGTTTGTGTGCCGAATTGTGCACGGATGAACAGATTGAAGAATTACAGGCTCTTTGCGATGCCGGTTCTGCTACGACGGATGCGGAAGAGCGTGTTCAAATCAACAGTCGTTTGCATACGTTAATCTCTTTCTTTTCACAAAATGAACGGGTTATGGATTATTTGGGCGAGTTCCGTGAAATGGTAAATCGTGACATGTACATCAGTACCATGGATCAAGCCCGTACCGACTCTTGTAATCGGGAGCATGATGAAATTATGGCGGCGATTCGCAATCACGATGGTGAAGCAGCCGAACAGGCGATGCGTAAACATATTCGCAATGCTTTTGTATTTAAAAAAGCACATGCCGATTTACGAGCCAAGAAATTTGGTTTATAAGACTTTTGATGCCGGAGTTGGGAACTTGATAGAAGCGTTTTGTAAGATGAAGTTTGCACCGGATAGACAAATTTAAAAAATTTGCATGAAAAAAGTGCAAAATTTGCATAACAACTGTTTACTTTTTTCTTACAGTTTGCTATAATCATTTCAGGATGTGACCGCAGAGTCATATCTCGGGGCACCTCCCCAAGCCCCTTAACATTTGAATGTGATTCAAATGTTCTCTCTCTCTTTTTTCTCAAGCACAAAAGCCTCGGCATATGCCGAGGCTTTTGTGCGTTTAAAAAGGCTTTACGCCTAAACACTTAATTAAATGCATAAAAGTTTTTGAGGAGAGGACAAAGTAAGCCTGTTTTTAATTAAAATATCTAGTTTTGTATAGATTATGTTTTAATGAGATTCAAGTAGCTTGGGTTTTGTTGTAACATATGATTTATAGAGGAGGTTTTCATGAAAAAAGTAGCCGTTGAGGAAGCTGTCGGCCAAGTTTTATGTCATGATATAGCGCGTATAGTTATTGGCGAAGTTAAAGATACGCCATTTCGTCGCGGTCACGTCATTCGTGAAGAAGATATTCCGGCTTTATTAGCATTAGGCAAGGAGCACATCTTTGTGCAGGAGCCGGGTGATGAGAAGGTATTGGCCGATACATTGCATGAAGAAGATGTAGCGGTGGGCTTATACGCCTTATTAGATAATGACAGTATTTATGCATCCGAGGTCCGCGAAGGCAAAATTGAAGCGTTTGCAACCTGGGATGGGATGCTCAAAATTGATGTGGCCCGATTGCAGGCGGTTAACAGTATAGGCGACCTTACAATCGTTACCAAATTCACTAATACGGCGGTTAAGCGTGGTGATAAATTAGCCGGTATGCGTTGCATCCCTTTGTGGCTCCCTAAAGTGCAACTTGAACAGGCTAAGGCTATTTGGCAAGGTCAACCGCTCCTTACGGTAAAACCTTTCGTGAGAAAACGTATCGGTCTTGTAACGACCGGCTCGGAAGTGGCCAGAGGTCGCATTCAAGATGCGTTCCGCCCGATTATTGAAGAACGGACAGAACCGTTTGGTATGAAAATCGTAGCGCATGAGATTGTTATTGATGATACGGATAAAATTATGGCCGCCATTAAATCGGTAAAAGACGCAGGGGCGGATATTATTTTCTGCACCGGTGGCATGAGTGTGGATCCCGATGATTTGACGCCGGGCGCGATTGCCAAGAGTGCGGCTCATGTGGTGACATATGGCTTGCCGGTTTTACCGGGCTCCATGGTATGTATAGCCTATATGAGTGACGGCACACCGCTTGTAGGCCTACCGGGCGGTGTTTTATTCAGCAAACCGACGGCCTTTGATGTCTTTTTACCACGGTTGGCATCGGATGATCCGATTACGAAAGCCGACTGCATTGCTTTGGGGCATGGCGGCCTGCAATAGGCTGACTTGATTAACCAAGCTGAGTGCATGGCATTAGGTCACGGCGGCTTGCAATAGGCTGCCTTGATTAACCAAGCTGAGTGAATGGTATTAGGTCATGGCGTTTACAATAGTTTGACAGCCACCTATTGGTGGCGTACAATGAAGGGTGAATTATTTTATAGTAATGAGAGGTGAAATGAGTATATGTTTACCACATCATTGCAGGTACGATTTTATGAAACTGATATGATGGAAGTAGCTCACCATACCAATCACTTGCGATGGTTTGAGTTAGGCCGGGTGGAATTTTTCAGAACCTGTGGCATTTCCCTGTGGGATATGATGGATAACGGGATTGTTTTCCCGATTACAAAAGTGGCTTGTGAATATAAGCTGCCGGCTCGCTTTGATGATGTGTTGACCGTTGAAGTAACGCCTGCTAAAGTAACACGAGCGCAATGTGTTTTTACGTATCGTATAGTGCGTGAAGCGGATGGTGCTTTGATAGCAACCGGTGAGACGCAGAATGTGTTTACCGACAAGGCGACGGGGAAGGTAATTCGCTTAAGCGATACCTATTATGAGCCAATCAGCCGCACCATAAAGGAGAGAAAGAGTCATGAGTAAAGCAGCCGCAACCGAGGCCTCTAAAAGACCTATCGGAGTATTTGACTCCGGGGTCGGGGGATTAACCGTATTAGCCGTATTGCGACGGATGTTTCCCCATGAAGACTTTATTTTTGTTGGCGATAATATGAATAATCCGGTTGGCAATCGACCTAAGGAAGAAATCAGTCAGATTGCTATGAATATCGGTCATTTTTTAGCCAAGGTGCCTGTGAAAATGGCGGTAGTTGCGTGCAACACCTTTTCCGTGGTGGCCTTGGATGAATTACAAGCTACCTTTGACTTTCCCGTGGTAGGTATGGCCAAAGGTGTGCGGACCGCTATTGATACGAGTCAGACTCAGAAGATTGCCGTCATGGCTACCAAGGCTACTATTGATAGTCACAAACATATTGAAGAAGCGCATGTGTTACAGCCTGCTGTTGCTGTATGGGAACAGGCTTGCCCTGATTTGGCCCATCTGATTGAACAGGGTCACTTGGATGACCATATTGTTCATTCATCGCTTCAAGAGTATTTGGATCCGATTATAAAGAGTGGTTCCGATACCGTTGTTTTGGGCTGTACACATTTTCCGTTTTTGATGGATTTGATGCAGCACATGTCGGGCGGGGATAAGACATTTATCGACCCGGCCTACGAAACAGCTGAAGAAGTGAAAGATATATTGGCGGCGCAGCAACTCTTGAATCCGCAGCAAGCTAAAGGCAAGCTGGATATTTGTTTTACCAAAGACAAAGAATTGGCTGAGCGCATGACTTCAATATTGATTCCGCCGGAAGATTTCAACGTTCGGATTATTACACTATAAAACTATAAGGGAGCAGTATATGGATATGTATTTTTACACATTAGTTAACATAATCGTAACGATTGTTTTCATCGTTGCCGTCCTATTTGTGGCGTTTCGTATTTTTGCCTGGAAACAGGGGAATGAAGAAATTGTCATGTTACCTAAACGTCGTACTCAATTTGAAGTGGAAGACATCAGTTTTAATCAGGTAACCTTGGTATCGGATATTCCATTCGTCAATAAAGGCCGTCAAAACGGCACTATCATGGATTTATATCCACGTCATTTGTTGCCGCAGGAACAGTTTGATCAGGTATCCATTACATCTTGGACGACCGATGCAGCGGAAGAACGTCATGACGGGTATTGGAAATCTGTTATTATCGAACCGCGCAAAGGCGGCACTGTTCGCTTGCGTCTTATTTTGACTGCCAAAACGGGCAATATTCGTAAAGATTTGGTAGGCTTCCCTGATATGAATATTGATATTGTATACCAGGTTGTCGGTCGCAGTGATTGGCATATTTCTAAAAATCGTTTAATTTTGACCGCTGAAGAATTACAGCATGCTATGCGGCAGTAGGAGGTAGTAACCATGGCAAATTTAGAATTAGTACCGGTTCATACTCGTATACTGACCCATCGAGATGATATTGTAGAAGCAATTATGCATTATGCCGGCAAAGATATCGGGCCGGAAGATATTGTATGTGTGGCGGAATCTGTAGTAGCAATTACGCAGGGCCGCATCACCCGTCCGGAAGAGCTTCGTCCTACTTGGCAGGCTCGCTTGTTATGCCGTTTTGTACCGGCTGAAGGCTCTATGAGCTCCGTATACGGCATGCAGTCCGCAATGGAACTTGACGGTAAATGGAAGGTATTTGGTGCCTTTATTTTGGGGGCCATCGCTAAAGTATTCCGCAAAGACGGCGTTTTTTACCAAATTTCCCGCGCTGCGGCCCTTACGGATGACGTAACAGGCACAATGCCGCCGTTCGATAAACACATTGTGTATGGTCCGAAAGATGCGGATAAAGTGGCGGAACGCATTGTACAACGTACCGGCAGTTACGGTGCGGTAGTAGCCGACGTTAATGACTTGAAACGCGCTGCCGTCCTCGGTCACAGTCGCGGTATGGACCCTAAACGCATTGCGCGCATTTTGATTGACAATCCGTTTGGTAATGATGATCAGATGACGCCAATCGTTATTATTAAAAACTTCGCCTCCATTTCGGAGCGAAAATAAAAAGGAGGCCTTAGGGCCTCTTTTTGTTTGTTAAAAACCTTGTTAAACTATAGATAGAGAGTTTTTTTGTAAGCAATTCTGAGAGTTTTTAGATATATATTTGATGTATCAATGATATAGTTAACGTATTATTGCTATTAAATGGCGGAGCTTAGGGAAAGGAGTTGTTCCTATGTTAGTAGGTCTTGACGTAGGCGGTACCTTTACGGATGCCGTAGTCGTAGCTGAGGGACGGATTTTGAAAAGTCATAAATGCCGCACCACCAAACCAAATTTGATGGAAGGTATTGAAGCCGCTTTGGCCGGTGTAGCGACTGCTATTGAGCCTTCAAAGGTGACACGGGTGACTTTGTCCACGACGATTGTAACGAATGCACTCGTTATGAATCAAGTTGATCCGGTTGATTTATATGTGATTCCGGGGCCGGGCATGGATATTCGCTCCATGCTGCCGGTAACACCGATTGTACTTAGCGGTTATACGGACCATCGTGGTTCCTTGGCAGCGCCTTTGCGACAGCGTGAATTGGACCAAATTCCCGGTGAAAAACAAAATGCACGAGCCGCTGTATCGGCTAAATTCAGTGTGCGTAATCCAAAATTGGAACAAGCCTTAAAAGAAGAATTATTGGCAGCCGGCTATGAAACAGTGTCGGCGGGTGCCGAATTAAGCGGTTCCTTAAACTTCCCGCGCCGTACCGTCAGTGCGTATTTTAACAGTGCCGTGCAGGGAACCTTTGAAGACTTCAGTGAAGCCGTTAAAGCAGCCTTGGCGCGCTATGGTTTGACGGCACCGATATACATATTAAAAGCCGATGGCGGTTCGTTGCCGTTAGAACGAATGAAGGCAAGCCCTGTTGAAACGGCCTTTACGGGACCGGCTGCCAGTGTTTTGGGAATGGCGGCCCTTCGCTCTATGCCTAAAGATATGACCGTGGCCCTCGATATGGGCGGTACTACTACCGATATTTCGTTGTGGGAAAACGGTGTGCCTATGATGGCTCGCGGCGGTGCGATGATACGTAATTATCCAAGCGCCGTACGCTCCTTTGCGGTAAGCTCCGTAGGCATCGGCGGCGAATCGGCCGTTGCTTTTGATGAAAACGGCCAATTGATTGTAGGCCCTGAGAGATTGGGCCCATCCCTCGTGTTGGGCGGTACCGTGCCGACGTTAGGGGACGCCCTCATCGTGTTAGGCAAAGCTGATTATGGCGACTCGGCTAAGGCTTGGCAAGGGTTGGCTGATTTGTTGAAAAAAGCACCTCAAGAATACGTAGCCGGGTCGGTGGCCGGTGCAGGCAATTCGACTGTAAGTACCGATAAAGATGCTGTTATGGCGTTGGCCAAAGATATTGTAGCGGCAGCTGTTACGGTAATTACTGACGGCATATCCGCTTCGGTGCAACGGGAAAATAAGCTCCCTATCTATGTAGTTCGGGATATTGTAGAACCGAAGGTTTTCAAACCGGAAAAACTGGTAGCCGTAGGCGGTACAGCCGTAACGCTGGCTCCATTTGTAAGTGAACGCTTAGCCTTGCCGGTTCAGAT
This sequence comes from Veillonella sp., assembly GCF_015058545.1. GTDB lineage: Bacteria > Bacillota > Negativicutes > Veillonellales > Veillonellaceae > Veillonella_A. The sequence goes on along the minus strand of NZ_SVCB01000073.1, from coordinate 44,594 downwards.
TCCGCAGAACGCACCGGTAGCCAATGCGGTAGGTGCCGCGGTGGCTCGTGAAACCTTGATGCTTACGGTTCATGTGGACACGGCTAAAGGAATTTTAGTGGTACCGGAATTAGGCATTCACGAAAAACAAAGATCGGTACAGACAGCGGCGCAAGCGGAGTCGTTAGCGTTAGACTATTTGCAAAAGGCGGCAGGCGACTTAGGCCTTACGAATGCGCCGTCAGGACATATTATTTCGGTGGAGGACGTGCCGATTATTGAAGGTTGGCAGTCCATGCATCGTTTAATTACCGTGAAAGCTCAATTGGAACCGGGGGTGAGTGAATATGTACAATAAGAATACTTTGGGCCTCGTATTTTTCCCGGCCTTTGACTGGAAAATTTCGCCGACCCATCCGGAACGGCAGGAACGCTTGTTATATACGCGCGATCAACTCTTGGAAGAAGGCCTTTTGGAACATCCGGCTATTAAAGAATATAATCCGTTATTAGCTTCGTGGCAGGACATAGAACGGGTCCATGTGGGGGCACCTTCACTCAAAAAATGGGTCACCGAAGCGCATCGTGTATCGGTTGGCGGTGCCATTGCCGCCGCTGAAGCGGTTATGCGCGGTGAAGTAACGCGGGCCTTTTCGCTGGTACGTCCGCCGGGACATCATGCGATGAAAATGGTGCACGGCATTCGCGGCTTCTGTACGGTCAATGTGGAAGCCATTATGATTGCTTACCTTCGTCGTCATTACGGCGTGCGTCGCATCGCCATCGTCGATACGGACGTGCATCATGGTGACGGGACACAGGATATTTTTTATCATGATCCTGACACTTTATTTATCTCCTTCCATCAAGACGGTCGTACCTTATATCCGGGGACAGGCTTCATGTATGAATACGGCGGGCCTCAAGCGGTCGGGGCAACCGTAAATATTCCGCTCCCACCGGGCACGGGCGATGAAGGCATGCTCAAAGTATTACAGAATCTGGTTATGCCTATGCTCAATGATTTTAAACCGGATATTGTTATTAACTCAGCCGGTCAGGACAATCACTTCAGCGATCCTCTGGCGAATATGATGGTTACCGCTAAAGGCTATGCACGACTTACGGATATTTTGAAAGCCGATATTGCTGTTCTCGAAGGCGGCTATTCCGTGCAGGAAGCGTTGCCTTATGTAAATACAGGGATTGTTTTGTCCATGGCGGGCCTTGATTACAGCCAAGTAGTGGAACCGGCTTTTGACGAAGATACGAACCGTCAGCGTCCGGATGTAACGCGCCGCATTGATGATATTATCCGAAAATGGGCGGACCAGTGGCATCGCCGCCATGAAATGCAAGTGGATGCTTTATTAGGCTTAGGCGATTATTGGCAGGATCGCCGTCAGATTTATTATGATGAAACGGGCATCTCCGAATACCGCGATGAAAAAATCCGCCTCTATCCGGACAAGGTGGGGTATATGAGCATTGATTCTCGCAGCGATGGCGGCCCATTCGGTTCACAACATGTGTATGCTACGTTCATTCCATGGCAGGCCGATGAGGAATGCCGTAAAGATGCTTATGACGCAACCCTCGCCGCTAAGAAAGCCGGTAACGCGGACCGTTATGTGGTGGTGGATCCTATGAAGGATGTGCAGGAGGACTTGTAAGGTACTATGACTGTTGACGTGCAGAATATTTGGATATTATATAGGTAAAAAGCCTATAATGAGAGAGCCTTAATATATGATATAATAGAAAATGAATATAAATAGGAATGACAAAACCGCTAGGAGTGACAAACATGAGAATTGACGGAAGAAATCCAAAGGCTGTTCGGCCGATTAAAATTACACGCCATTTTACGGCCTATGCAGAAGGTTCGGTGTTAATTGAATTTGGCAATACGAAGGTGCTTTGTAATGCCACTATCGAAGAAAAAGTGCCTCGTTTTATGAAGGGAGAAGGTCGCGGTTGGGTAACGGCGGAATACTCGTTGTTGCCACGTGCTACGCAAACCCGTAACAGCCGTGAAGCGGCCAAAGGCAAACAGACCGGTCGTACCGTAGAAATTCAGCGTCTTATCGGTCGTGCTTTGCGCGCCGTTGTAGACCTTGAAGCTCTTGGTGAAAAAACAATTACCCTCGACTGTGATGTGTTGCAGGCTGACGGCGGTACGCGTACAGCTGCTATTACGGGCGCTTTTGTAGCCATGGTTGATGCGGTGAACACCATGTATAGCGGTGAAGGCATGTACCCGATTCGCGATTATTGCGCGGCTATTTCCGTAGGTATCGGTCAAGAAGGTCCGGTTACCGATTTGTGCTATGAAGAAGACAGCCAAGCTATCGTGGACATGAACGTAGTTCGTACGGGCTCCGGCAATTTAATCGAAGTGCAGGGCACCGGTGAACACGGCACCTTCAGCCGCATCGAGCTCAATACGTTGCTCGATTTGGCCGAAGCGGCTACCGATACGTTGATGGCAGCTCAAAAAGAAGCACTCGGTGAGGAAGCCAAATATATCGGAACCGGCGCATAAGTTATAAAACGTATCAAAGTATGAGATTTTGGTAGGAGTCATATATGAAAATCGTTGTGGCAACCCATAATAAGGGGAAGTTGCGTGAATTTAAGGCAGCTCTTCAAACCGTTGGCATTGAAGCGGTCAGCATTGGCGAAGTGGTGAGCGTGCCGGAACCGGAAGAAACGGGGACCACTTTTTTAGAAAACGCGCGCATTAAGGCCCAATATTACATGAAGGCTTGCGGCCTGCCTTGTTTGGCTGATGACAGCGGTCTGGCCGTTGATGCATTGGATGGTGCGCCCGGTGTATATTCCGCGCGCTATGCGGGGCCTCAATGCGATGATGAAGCGAATAATCAGAAACTCGTTGAATCGGTTAAGGATGTTCCTTTTGAAAAAAGAACGGCTCGTTACGTATGTGAGCTCGTGTTGGCTTATCCCGATGGCCGTGAGCTAAATGCGACCGGCTATTGTGAAGGTTTAATACAGACTGATGCGGTAGGTGACGGTGGTTTCGGTTACGATCCGTATTTTTACTTACCACAATTTAAAAAGACGATGGCTCAGCTCTCCATGGAAGAGAAAAATGCCATCAGCCATCGTGGTTTGGCCCTTAAAGACCTATTGGAAAAGTTAAAGTAATAACCATAAATAACTAAACATAGAAAAAGCATAGAAACATAAAAGCTAGAAACATAAAATCTATAAAAAGCTAAAAACAAAAAATAAAAAACATGAGATAAAAAAGGATAGAAATAAAGAAAAAGGAAAGAGAGGCTGTATGAGTGCAGAGTCAATAAGTCATGTAGGAATTCTAAGCGATACTCACGGCTATTTGAACAAGATTGATGAAATTTTGGAAGCTACTGCCGATTGGCCTATCGAACTATGGCTACATGCCGGCGACTATGGTGATGATGCGCGCTATATGGCGCAGCAAACTAAGGTGCCGGTTATTGCCGTGCGCGGTAATAATGACCGACAAAAACCGTTGGAACCACGGGAACAACTTATCCCTTTTAAGGATACCTATATTTATATGATCCACGGCGACCAGTTTTTGCCCTATAACCGCATTCAAGAAGTTTTGTCACTGGGTGAAAGTATGGGGGCCACCTTGTGTGTTGCGGGACATAGTCATTACCACGCTCAATATAGTGACGGACATGGGCTTTTTATCAATCCGGGAAGTCCCGCCTTGCCGCGGGATAAATCGGGCGGCACCTTTGCGGTAGCCACCTATGAAGACGGTTTTTTCACAGGCCAATTCTATTACCTAAAAGAACAACCTTGGGAACCGCCGGTTATTAAGTAGAATTTACATAGAGGCCGATTATCAATTAGATTTTTACATGAATATTATAAAATAAGATATCGAAAGTATTGAATGCGACGAAGAGTTTCGATATAATAAAATATAGGATTAAGTATTGAATGAGGAAGGTGTACAAAATATTATGGAGACATCCGTGAAACCGATTAAGAAGATGAAATTATACGGTTTTAACAACTTAACGAAAACATTGAGCTTTAACATTTATGATATTTGCTATACGAATACCGAAGCTGAAAAACGGCAGTATATTGAATACATTGATGAAGTGTATAATGCACAACGGCTAACGGATATTTTGACAGAAGTGTCTCATATTATTGGTGCTAACGTACTTAACGTGGCCAAGCAGGATTATGATCCGCAGGGCGCCAGTGTGACGATTTTGATTTCTGAAGAAGAAATTCAGAAGGAAGATGTGGTTTGCCATTTGGACAAAAGCCATTTGACGGTTCACACCTATCCGGAAAGTCATCCGTACCGCGGTATCAGCACGTTCCGTGCGGATATTGACGTGTCCACTTGCGGCCAAATCTCGCCACTCAAAGCTTTAAATTACTTGATTGGCAGTTTTGATTCGGACATTATCAGCCTTGACTACCGAGTTCGTGGCTTTACACGCGATGTACAAGGCAAAAAACTTTATATTGATCACCGCATCAACTCAATCCAGAATTATATTGATGCAAAAACCAAAAACTTGTATAACATGATTGATGTGAATGTGTACCAGGAAAACATCTTCCATACAAAAATGATGCTCAAAGAATATGACATCAATAATTACCTTTTCGGTATTACGGAAGACGATTTGACACCAAAAGAACGTAAACACATTAACCAATTATTGAAACAGGAAATGGCAGAAATTTTTTATGGTAGAAATCTACCGACATTAAAACAGTAATGTAGCTGTTTTGTGGTAGAAATTGACTTCATGCAAGCCGTGAAATCAATTTTTGCGAAAGCAAACTACCGATTGTAAACTATAACAGGAGGGGAATACTCATGGACGTACGCGAAGAAGCAGTACAAAAGAAATTAGAATTAGGCGGCTTTTTGACAACCGGCACAAAATATCCTTTGAAGGATGCTCACGATTTATCCGTAGCTTATACACCGGGTGTTGCTGAACCTTGCCTTCGCATTAAAGACAATGAAGAATTGTCTTTCGACTTAACTTGCCGCGGTAATATGGTGGCAGTTGTATCTGACGGGACTCGTGTACTCGGGCTTGGCAATATCGGGGCAGCCGCTGCTATGCCGGTAATGGAAGGTAAATCCTTACTTTTCAAACGTTTCGGTAATGTAGACTGCGTGCCAATCGTAATTGATTCGGAAGATACGGAAGAAATCATCCGCACGGTTAAATTATTACAGAAGAACTTTGCCGGCATTAACTTAGAAGACATTTCCTCGCCTAAATGCTACGAAATTGAAAACCGCTTGAAAGAAGAATTGGAAATTCCTGTATTCCATGACGACCAACACGGTACAGCCATTGCTTGCCTTGCAGGCGTTAAAGCGGCTCTTCGTTTTGTGAAAAAAGATTTGAGCAAAGTTAAAATCGTTGTAAACGGTGCCGGTGCAGCCGGTGCTAACATTGCCCGTCTTTTATACCTTGCAGGCGCTCGCGACATTACCTTGATGGTAAGCTCCGGCGTACTCAACAAAAACTATAAACGCCTTGACTCTTTGCAGGCTGAATTAATCCAATTGTTAGGTCAGGAAGAAAAGACCGGTACCCTTGCTGAAGTGGCTAAAGGCGCAGACGTATTACTCGGCGTATCCGCAGCCGGTGCCTTCACACCTGAAATTTTGAAAAACTTGGCAAAAGACTCTATCGTATTTGCCATGGCTAACCCTAATCCGGAAGCTATGTATGACGATGCGAAAGCTGCCGGCGTACGCGTTATGGGTACGGGCCGCAGTGACGCGCCAAACCAGATTAACAACGTTAACGTATTCCCTGGTTTATTCCGCGGTGCCATCGATGTTCACGCATCCAAAATCAATGATGAAATGAAATTGGCTGCTGCCGATGCTTTGGCTAACCTCGTAGCTGACGAAGACCTTCGTGAAGACTATGTAGTGGCTGACGCATTCGACGAACGCGTTCCGCTCGCAGTATCTAAAGCCGTTGCAGAAGTGGCCGTGAAAACGGGCGTAGCGCGTAAAAAATAAAAAGGTTGTATCTTATCGGCGCAGAGCTATCGTTAGTGAAGTGCTCCTGTGAGATGAGGGATTTTCTTATTACAACTAAATAAAGACCGCCTATCTCTTATTTGCTCCTGGGCTGCACGCAGCAAAAGTCGCTTCATAAGAGATAGGCGGTCTTTTGTTTGTGTTAGTGTAATTCAGAGCAACACCCTCATCTCACAGCGCACTTCCAATCTCGAATAGCTAAAGCGCTCGTATAGATACGGCCTTTTTATTTCTCGCCGCCCTTCCGCCAAAAGGGTGGGGAGGAGGAAATTATCTGTTGGATTGATTTACTTGGGTGAGTTTATTATACTGAGGGCAGATGGTTAGTTTTAATGGAATGATTAGCTTGATTAAAAGTGTATTTTAATGTGAGATGATATTTTCAATTAGATAGTTAGATATATAATGATGTGTAAGGGGAAAGAGTTTGGAGTGATTTTATGATTGATAAGATATTGGTTCGTGGCGCAAGGGTTCACAATCTTAAAAATGTTGATGTAGATATTCCGTTGGGGAAGATTGTCGGGATTGCAGGGGTATCGGGTTCCGGCAAGTCTTCGCTGGCACTTGGCGTTTTGTATACGGAAGGGTCTCGTCGTTATTTGGAGGCGTTGTCAACGTATACGCGGCGGCGCATGACGCAGGCTGCGAAAGCAAGTGTGGATGAGGTTTTATATGTGCCGGCGGCGTTGGCTTTGCATCAGCGGCCCGGTGTGCCGGGAATCCGCAGTACTTTTGGGACAGGTACGGAGTTGTTAAACAGTCTGCGTCTCATGTACTCGAGGCTGGCCAGTCATCGCTGTCCGAACGGTCATTATTTGGCGCCGATTTTAGCTGTGGCTGCTGAAAAAGAACTTATTTGCCCTGAATGTGGTGTTCATTTCTATGCGCCATCCGCAGAAGAGTTGGCTTTTAATTCACAAGGCGCTTGTGAAACTTGTAGCGGTACGGGCAGTGTTCGGACGGTGAATATGGCGAGTTTGGTGCCGGATGAATCGCTTAGCATTGACGACGGAGCTGTGGCACCGTGGAATAGCTTGATGTGGTCGTTAATGACCGACGTGTGCCGTGCCATGGGCGTCCGTACGGATGTACCATTTCGAGATTTGACGGATGCCGAAAAAGAAATTGTCTATCACGGTCCGGCTGAGAAAAAGCATATTTTTTATAAATCAAAGAGCTCGAATGAAGCTGGTGAGGTGGATTTTACCTATTATAACGCGGTTTACACTGTTGAAAATGCCCTGGCAAAAGTTAAGGACGAAAAAGGCATGAAGCGGGTGGCGAAGTTTTTAAAAGAGGATATAGTCCGACCTGTCACGGCACACGCCTTTCAGAAGCGGCTCGGGCACCCAAAATCCAAGGAATTTCGTTAGATGTCGCTTGTACCTGGACCCTTTCCAAACTGGTTACTTGGGTACAGGCTGTGCCCGGTAGTTTGCCAAAAGAAATGAAGCCTATGGCGGATAGTATTTGTGAGGCTTTTCAGAGTACGGCCAAACGACTCATAGATTTAGGTCTGGGGTATCTGAGCTTAGACCGAGCATCGGCTACCCTGTCGACGGGTGAACGCCAGCGTATGCAACTCGCTCGCGCCGTGCGTAATCGCACGACGGGCGTTCTCTATGTGCTGGATGAACCGTCTATCGGTTTGCATCCGTCAAATATAGTGGGCTTGAACGGCGTAATGCACGATCTTGTGGCGGATGGCAATTCTGTCATTCTCGTTGACCATGATACCCAGATTTTAAAAGAAGCCGATTGGGTTGTTGAAATGGGACCGGAGGCTGGAGCTAACGGTGGGTATGTAATTGCCGAAGGGGATATTTCTGCTATTGAAAAAAATCCAAAGTCCCAAATCGGGCCGTTTCTTGCCGGTAAAATTGACACGAAGGTTCGCAGTCAGGCTGCCCCAAAAGATATGTTTGTTCATGGCTCGATTCATCTGTCAACGTCAGCGATTCATACTGTAAAACCGCTTGAAGTGACTATTCCCAAGGGGCGACTTACGGTTATTACCGGTGTGTCCGGTTCCGGTAAAACTACCATGGTGTTGGAAAGCCTGGTGCCTGCCTTGGAGGCCTCTACTAACGGCAATGTGTTGCCGAATCATATTCGCGCGATTGAAGCGGAGGGGATTGCCCATGTAAAACTCATTGATGCGACCCCAATCGGAATTAATGTGCGTTCCACCGTTGCTACCTATGCCGGCGTACATGATGAATTGCGTAAGCAATTTGCCAAAACTGACGCGGCAAAAGAAAAAGGCTATAAGGCGGGGGCCTTTTCCTATAACACCGGCTCCCTGCGTTGCCCCGGCTGTGATGGGACCGGGCAGGTAAGCCTCGATGTGCAATTTTTGCCTGATGTGAATATACCTTGCCCCGATTGTCGCGGTTCGCGCTATGCCAAGGAAGCCTATGATATAAAAATCGAAAATAAATCCGGTGCGGCCATTTCTTTGCCGGAACTAATGGCAATGGATGTAAACAGAGCCATCGAGTTTTGTAAAGATATGAAAAGTGTTCATCAAAAGTTGAACATTTTGAAACAACTAGGTCTTGGTTATCTGACCTTGGCTGAGGAAACACCAAGTCTGTCCGGTGGTGAAGCGCAGCGTTTAAAATTAGCCAGTGAAATTGGCAAAACACAATCAGACTCCGTCTTTGTCTTTGATGAACCTTCAATTGGCTTACATCCATTGGATGTACAAGTCCTACTGGGCGTATTTGAGGCCCTTCTGGACAATGGGGCCACCGTTATCGTCATCGAACACGACCTCGACGTAATCCGAAATGCGGATTACATAATCGACATGGGCCCGGGCGGTGGTGAAGCAGGCGGCCAAATCGTTGCTGAAGGCACGCCTTCAGACATCAAAAACAACCAAAACAGCATCACCGGCCAATACATCTGAAGTTAATCAAACAATCTGATGCCCTAAAAACGGTAAAAACTAATTACAAATACATTCAATCCTCCTCTTCTCCCCACCGCCAAAAGCAATGGCGAAGGAGTAGACGTTCTTTTTATGTTATAAAGTGTTTATGGTAGTATTCTCCCTCAATACACAATAATTTTGGTGAATTGAGCAAATTATCTCGCAGAACAAGTATTTAATTGCGTTAACCGGCAGAAAAATTCGGATTCCATCTAGTAGATAACCGTTGCCGAAGATGGCGAGTTAAGTGTTTGGGCGATGAAAAAAAGATTGGCTCGAATAGCTTTAATTGAAGTTATGTTATTTAAGCGAGTGAGGCTGGGGTAGAGGCTCTATGAAATTAAAAAGAAGGTTTACGTTATTGGCGTTTATGGCGTTGGTGATATTTGAGCGAGATAACATATAATAATAGGTACTGTGATATAAACAATGAAAAAGAAGGTCTACTCCAAAGGGGTCCCCTTGATGTGAAACAGCGGGGAAGGGAGTAGACCTTCTTTTTCATGTTAGTAATGTGTTACATTGATTAATTCTCGCTCAAATAGGAGAGCGGGTATTGGAAAGCGTAAACCTTCTTTATATTAAAGGGTTTATTTAGCTCACTCGCTTAAATATAGTCTCTTTATTAGCTCGTCGAGCCAATCCTTTTTCGAGCAGTACACTTAGTTTGCTTCTTCGGCAACCGTTATCGTTACTTTGGAACCGAATTTTTTTGCCATCGCTTTATTACTTCCTGGGTTTAATTGATCAACCACCAAAATTAACCCCGACGCATTTTTATTTGGCACGGCGGATAATATGGATCCGGTCGGCTCCTGCTGGTTATAGTAGTAAGCCGCTTCGGTTTGCAGTTTGCCCAGTTCAATTTCGTTCATAACGCCTGTTGTTACTTGGGTATTGCTACGCAAATCGCTATCTTTAGAGAACGCAAGGGCGGCGCCTAATTTTTTAACATCATTTTCGTCTTTTAAGGCGGCTACCAGTTTATTGTCCTGCCAGTACATGGCACCGTGGGTGCGGAATACGTATTCTTTGCCGAAGGTTTGCTCAATCAAAGTGAGCATTTTATTTTCTACCTGTTGATGGAGAATTTTTTCACGCAAAGCTACGGCAGCATCACTGTTGGTTACGCGATACATGATTTCTGTTGCTTCCGCGCGGGTAATGTATTTTTCAGGATTAAACAATAAACGCGGCTGGTAATGGAGAAAACCCAAGGCCGCCAGTTCACGAACGGCGGTTTGCGCCCAAGGGGCAATGAATTTCTGGTCGTTGTAATGAACGGCGTCAATAGCAGTCTGGTCGTCGGTGGTATAGCCTAAGTAGTGAATATAATTATCCGCCACCACAGCGAATTCCTGGCGCGACATGAATTGTTCCGGACGATAGGTATTATCGCCATAGCCGCTGATAAGGTTCAGCTGAGCCACTCGTTCAATGGCATTGGCGGACCAGCGGTCGGAGGTAATGTCTTTGAAGGAACTGGAGAGCATGACGGAGGACTCGCCGGAAATTAAATTACTGAATAAGGAGGCCACTTCTTCACGACTGATTGGTTTTTCGGGGCGGAAGGTATTATCGTTGTAACCGGAAATCAACTGCTGGTTAGTCATAACCGCAATGGCCTTGGCAGCCCAATAATCTGCCGGAATGTCTTTAAAGGTATATTTACGAGCCTCTTCAAAAACAGTAGGAGCAGTTGTGGCCATGTCAAATTTAAACGGTTTATAGGTGCCGGGAGTGACTTGTGAGTTGGCAGACGCTTTTGTATTAGCGGTTGCTTGATTAGATTTTGCAGCTGCAGTTTGGTTAGCAGAAGCTTTAGTGACAGGTACTTCTTCGGGGGTAGCCGTGGCGGTTACAACAGAGTCTGCTTTAACCTCGGCGGCTTTTTCAGCTTCCGCTGCTTTAGCGGCCTCACCCACCGCTTGAGCCGTGTTGTTCGTGGTGTAATATTTTAAGGCCAATGGGCTGAATGTTGTTTCGTTGCTCGCGGATTCTTTGACAACACGAACAGGGGTATAATCGTCGCTTACGGCATCATCGGGACCGGTTACCGTTACGGTGCCGGCCTGAGCCACAGCGCCGGTGAGCACGAGGGCACAAAGTACGGCAAGAGACTTTGTGGTAAAAAATTTAGACATGGTACTCCTCCAAAATTGGGTTTTATAAATTACTTTAGATTTACTTTAAACGGATTAAAACGTAGCTAGGTACCCTGGAAGTTAGGTTACCTAGCTGTTTTAGTGTATGTTAAAAATTGTAAGTTGAAATATATTTATGTAATTATTGTGCTTTCGGTTTGAAAACTATAATATTTTCCACTTGATAGAATTCAGTGGTATGTTGGCTGAGCGGTGTTTTTAAAAAGTCCGCTTTATATTTCTTCGGCACGAAGATAAAGTAATCCGTTTGACCTTGAGTGGCTTTTACCGTATCCGCTTCAGACAGCACGGGCATTACATTTTTGCCCTTATCCCAGATGGTTTCCTCGTCCGGATCCGGTATGATTTGCGTTACCGAATGGCCCGTGTAATACACGAGGGATGTGCGATAATCGCGATAGTAGTACATCTGCGTAGTTGGCCGTAAGGCTAAGGTATCGGCCAGTTTTTCAGTAGAAGCATCGTCCACAATCGGCGGTAAAGCACAGAGCAATAATACATAGAGAATGCTGGTGCTTATGGCCACGGCTTTTATACTTCGGCAGATATGGGGCCTGATAAGAGCGTATAAAAGAGGCAAGGCACAGAGCACGGCACCGATACTTAAGGCCATGCTAAGTTGTGACGGATCCACATCCGGTTGGGTGCGAATACCAAACCAAACACCGATGATGGCGATAGCCACTAAGAACAAGGCCGGCAATAGGACGAGCAGGTTTTTGCTATACGATTTTGTTTGCTGCGGGAGCCAACAGAAATCGCTGTCCGGTGCCATGGCGATAACCTTAACTTCGCGGGGTGGGATATTTCGCAAAAGATGGCCTTTTAAACGAATATAGCCTTGCGCCGTCAAGATGATAAACGGAATGATACACAAGAATGTGTAGGTAATATACTTGGTGGCCATGAGATTGTAAAAAATAAATACGCCGAGCCCCCAAGTTAGGAGATATTTGAACCAAGAATTGCGTTCACCATAGATGAGTTCGTAAATCGTGAGGCCTGTCCACGGTAATAGGGACACGGGCCAAAGCACAAAGTACATAAACCACCAGTTTTGCTCCGGATGTTCCGGTATTGTGGCACGAACTACATTATGGAGGCCCAAGAACTCTTCGATGAAGGCCATGCCGTGGTAGCTGTACATCAGGATGTACCAAGGCAACGCGACGACCGCAAAGGCGAGCAGGCCCAATGGGTGGAACAAGCGTTGCCACGTGAGTGTATCACGCTGGAAAAGAGCGACATAGGCTATGAGAATAATGCCGGGTAGGACGAGGCCGACCGGCCCTTTTGTCAAAACGGCAAGGCCCGCGGAGGCGTAGGCCAGTATCATATGACGACGCACTTGCCGGCCTCTGAGACCTAAATAAGCAAAGTAGAGAATTCCTTGGGTGAATAGAAATAAATAACCATCCGTCAAAATGGCATGACTGATATACCAAAATTCTAACGAAGTGCCCAGCATAATGGCACACCACAACGCTAAATCGCGACGCTTAGCAATGAGGCGCATGCCATAATACATAAACATGCCGTTCAGGGCGGCACAAAGGATGAACGGCAGGCGCGCCGCAAAATCCGATATGCCGAAGAGGCTGAAGGAGGCCATTAAGAGCCAGTAGGTGAAAATCGGTTTGTCATACCAGTACTCATCGTAAATCATGGGAGACAGATAGCTTTGATGTTGCAGCATATTGACGGCACTTAAGGCATAATTGGATTCTACCGTGTCGGTAATCGGAAAGTTCCAGGCGAAGAGCCCGTAGGCGAATAAGAGCCAGATTCCGATGGCCGATAGGTAGAGATAATCTCGGCGCGTGAAAGGTGTTGCAAACATGGCTGAAGACTCCTTAATTAATTCTTAGCAGTATCAGTAGTGGAGTCGGCATTGTCGGTAACCAAGAAAACGTGAACCTTGTTGCCGAACGCATTACGGATGGAATCATTCATATAATCAAAACCTTTGTCGACGCGGACAATAAGCTGATTGTGAGCTACGCTCGGATAAGCACCCAAGATAGTGCCGGCCGGCTGTTTTTGAGCGTAGAACGTACGGAAGTTGTTTTCAATACGGTCATATTCAGCCTGGCTGTATTGGGTTGTTTCTAAATGAACACGATTAGCCAATGTTTCGCTAGCCAGTTTATCTTTGTCGTTTTTAGCTAAAATGTCTTCGAATTGAGCAAGATCGTCATCGCTCTTGAAGGCTACATGCAATACATCATTTTGCCAATACATTACGCCGTAGTTTTGGAAATTGCCCGGTGTTTTGTAGAGGTTGTTTAATTTTTTGAAAACTTTATTTTCAAGATCAGACTGTGCTTCTAATTCGCTGGTCTTTTTGGCGGTTACATTACCGGTGGTAGTGTTTTTGGTGGTGGTAGCTGTTTTGTCGCCGGTTGCGCTGCTCACAGTTTTAGCATTGGTATCGATCGCTTTAGTGCTTGTTGCCGGAGAGACGGTCATACCTTTTTCAATGCGGAATAACATGGCCACTGCTTCGGCACGGGTGATGTCTTCCGTTGGACGGAAGTAGTTGTCGTCACCGCCGGAAGCGATGATGCCACGGCTGGCCAACGTGGTAACGGAGGATTTATAATCGCTGTCGATTTTCTTTTCATCCGGGAAGTTCACTTCGTCAGGCGCTACCACGATATTTGGTTTATATTCTTTAGCTTTCGTTTTGCTCTTAATGGAAGCCACGGTCAGTTCGTCTTTGTAAGCTAAATATTCAGCGGCGGTCTGAGCGAATTCTTCACGAGTTAAAGTCTCCTGATTTTTGAAAGGCGCGAGCAATTCTTCGCCGGTCACATCTTTAACAGTAGTGGTGTTTTTAGTGTTCTTTTTGTTTTGGCTGCTTTTAGCTGCTTTGGCAGCTTGCTGTGCTTTGTCATAAGCGATGAGCTTGTTGTAAAGCGCGGCTGCATCGGCAGTTTTTAAAGCATCATCCGGTTTGAATTCGCCTTGACCGTTGCCGGATAAGATACCATCCTCAAGCATCACGTTGATTGGTACGGCAGCCCAATGATTTTTTACATCTTTAAAACCTTTGGCTTCTTCCGCAGCAGCATTGGCGGCGGCTTTTTCATTCATCGTTTCAACTAATTGCGCCTTTTCTTTATCCGCTTCGGTTAATGCTTTAGTTTGAACGGTCGAAGTAGTGGCAGTCGTTACCGTGTCAATGGAATCGCTATCCGTTGCGGTTGTTGTTACGGCAGCCGTTGTGGCGGTAGACGCGGTAGTGCTGTCCGCATCGGCGGCCAAGCCGGTGTAGGTAGTTGTTGTTAAAAGTGTAGCCACGAGAACGGCTAAACGTAAAGAACGTGATGTCATAAGTGAGACCCCTTTCTGATACAGGTTGTTAAAATAACGGTTTTCACCTTGATAAAGTATGTACTTTATTATTGATTTTACGAATACTAAAAAAAATACCCTTAATACATTGATTATATCACGAACCACGGGGCCTTTAAAGAGATAAAGGGGCGGTTTAGCGTTAATGAGATTCACTATTCAAATAATTACGTTCTGTATACAAATATTTTACTAAATCCTATTTCAAGCATTCGTAAAATGCATATGACATAGGGCGTTTGCCAATATCGCAATTCTTTGGACAATACATTTGTTATTCTATATAATAAGGGTGATGATTTCCGTGCGAATATACAATATAGACCGTTTAATGTTGAAAAAAATGGGAAGTATACGCAAGTGTGGGTAATCTAGTAAGTGTAAGTACGTAGGAAAGTTGAGGATGTGAGGAAATGAAAATTCATTTATTTTCACAATGTTTGATTGACATGTTTTATCCCCACGTGGGGATGGCCGGCGTACAGGTATTAGAACGTTTAGGTTGCGATATTACCGTACCTAAAAAGCAAGTATGCTGCGGACAGATGTTCGTGAACTCCGGGTATAACGATGCGGCTAAAGGGGCTATCAAGAATACTATTGAAGTCTTCGAAAACGCAGAGTATATCGTGAGTATGTCCGGTTCTTGTGCCTTTGCCATTCGTGACGAATACCGTCATATTTTGGCCGACGAACCTGAATGGATGGCCCGTGCCGCCAAAGTCAGCGAACGCATCTATGAATTCACCGAATTTATCGTGAATGTATTAGGCGTAACTGACGTAGGAGCTACATTTAACGACAAAGTTACGTACCACAAATCTTGTCACGTAACTCGTCTCATGGGTATCAAAGAACCACCTATGAAATTATTGGAAAATATTAAAGGTCTAGAATATTTACCAATGAATCGCGCGGAAGGCTGCTGTGGTTTCGGTGGTACGTTTACCGTAAAACAGCCTGAAATTTCTGCTGTTATGACTCGCGAAAAAGCAATGAATATTTACAATTCCGGCGCTAATGTAGTAGCCGGTGGTGACCAAGCTTGTCTCATGAATATTGAAGGTATGCTTGATCGCCTTTATAAAGACGGCGAAATCGACCGTCGCATTAAAGTAATGCACATTGCGGAATTATTGAATTCCCGCTAGTCGTTAGGAGGAACTGAACATGGCTATTTTATACGATGAACGCCCGTTTAAAAAACGTGTTGAGGATGTTCTTGCCAATGACTTTAAGGTAAAGGCCATCCAAAAAGCGCAAGATGTATTCTATGCAAAACGTAAAGCGTTGGTTGATCAAGTACCTGAATGGGAAGACTTCCGTGAAGAAGCGGCTGAACTTCGCGATCATGTATTAAGCAACCTCGACTATTATTTGAATCAGTTTGCTGAAAACGCTACTAAAGCCGGTGCAAAAGTGCACTTTGCTCATACAGCGGAAGAAGCAAATGAATATGTTATGGAAGTAGTTCGTGCCAAAAACGCCAAAATGGTCGTAAAAGGTAAAACTATGGTGTCCGAAGAAATCAGCCTTAACGAAGCATTGATGAAAGAAGGCGTGGAAGTTAACGAAACTGACTTGGCCGAATTCATTTTGCAGACAGCTGACTGGAATCCACCATCCCATATCGTAGTACCGGCATTGCACTTTGCTCGTGGTCGTATTCGTGAAACGTTCCACGACAAATTAGGCTATGAAGGTACCGAAGATCCGGAAGAAATGACTCGTTTCGTACGTAAACGTATTCGCGACCGTTTCTTGCGCGCCGACATCGGCTTCACCGGCTGTAACTTCGCCGTAGCCGAAACCGGTACTATTACTATCGTATCCAATGAAGGTAACGGTCGTATGAGTAGCTCCATGCCTAAGACTATGATTTGTCTCATGGGTATGGAACGTCTTGTACCTGACTTTGCCGGTCTTGATATTATGATGGAACTCTTAATTCGCTCCTCCGTAGGTGCTAAGATTTCCAACTACTTCTCCATGATTACCGGTCCTGCTAAACCTGGTGAAGCAGACGGTCCTGAAGAACTTCACATCATTATTATCGATAATGGTCGTTCCAATATTTTGGGCGGCGAATTCAACTCCATGCTTCGTTGTATCCGTTGCGGCGCTTGTATGAATATCTGTCCGGTATATCGTCATATCACCGGTCATGCATACGGCTCCATCTATCCGGGGCCAATGGGTGCGGTATTGACTCCATTATTGGTTGGTTATGAAAAAGCGGGCGATTTGCCATACGCTTCCACTTTGTGCGGCGAATGTTGGGAACATTGTCCGGTTAAGATTCCGCTCCATGAATTACTTTTGAAACATCGCGTAAACATTGCCGACAAAGCTCATCTTCGTCCGGCAGCAGAAGAAGCTATTTTCAAAACAGTGGCTACTGTATTCAGTAATTCCTTCCTCTTCGACTATGGTACTAAGTTAGGTGCCATCGGCATGAAACTTATGAGTAAAAACGGTAACATGGCCGATTGGACTAAATTATTGCCGGTTGTTGGCGGCTGGATGAAAGCGAAAGAAATGGGTACATTAAAACTCAAGAAATTCCGCGATGTATATGCTGAATATGAAGCTAGCAAACGTAAGTAAGGAGACAAGACAATGGATGATGTAAAACGTAAAGCATTTTTTAGCCGTATTTCTCATGCGTTGGGTCGTAAAGAGATTCCTACTTTCGTAGCACCGTATCCTTATGAAAAAGGACCTCAAGAGGCAATGTACTCCGACCTTTCCCACGAACAAGTTGTAGATATGTTCAAAGTGGAATGTGAAAAAGTAGGTACTAAATTTGTAACTACTGATGAAGCGCATGTAGTCGAAACAATCTTAAATGAAATTGAAGCACGCGGCGGCGGTAAAGTAATTTATCCTTGCTGCGAAGAAGCTGAAAAATTCCAATTGAAAGAAAACTTTGATAAGGTAAATAAAGAAGGTACCACCTTCTATCAATGGAATCCGTCGGCCGGTCGTCAAGCTAATATCGACGAAGCTAAAGTAGCTGAAATCGGTGTTACATTCCCAATCTTGGGGATTGCCGAAACAGCAACTGTTATTCAACCAAGCTTTGAAGCCAGTGGCCGTTCCATCGGTTTATTGCCACTTTGTCACATTGCGGTTATCCGCACTTCTGACATCGTGCCTCGCATGACGCAGTCTATGCGTGCTCTTACCAAAGTATATAAAGAAAATCCTGAAGGGTTCCCATCCAATGTGGTTCACATTTCAGGTCCTTCCAACACAGCCGATATCGAATTGGTTCGTGTAGTAGGGGTTCATGGTCCTATCAATGTAACGTTTATTCTCGTTGACTAGGTAAGGAAATGTCCGACGCCAAAAGCACACACTGTGCCCTATGACGTCGGACTTTTTTACAGACTAATATTAGTCAAAACATTTTATATTTTGATATTATTAAATATGTTGATAAGAATTTTTGGCTATATTCGTCAATACGCATTTTATATGGATACTCATTGGGTGAAGTGTGATTGATAATATATCGAAAAAATTTGAACGTTTTTCTATTAAAAAAGTAGGAATTTAAAAAGAGTTATGATATAATATCAGTGTCACATTCACAATTGAATACAGTAAGGAGGAAATAAAGTGGATATTCCATTTTTCCAAGAGTTTTTAATGGTTAGCAATCCGATGACAATCGGTATTCTAATCTTGTTTGTTGCAATGTTGGGGTTTGTATATTACTTACAACGTCGCCAAACAGCCTTTGGTAACCTTGTTATCATCGGTACTTTATTAGGGGCCGTTTTGGGCTTCATCGTGCAGTTCATTGCACAATTCCCGGACGATCCAATGAAGGTCGTATACATTAAGGAAAGTACTAAATGGTTCTCCTTAATCGGTGGCGGGTTTATTGATTTAATCCGTATGCTCGTTATTCCATTGGTATTTATTTCCATTATTCATGTTATTTTGCACATGGAACGCGGCGCTGACTTGAAAAAATTAGTTAGCTCCACAGCTTTCGTAGCCTTAGTAATGGTAGCTATCGCTGCTGTTGTAGGTCTTGTGCTTGGTTCCGTAACTCATTTGGGTGAAGGTATTGCTGCCGGCGGTGCCCCTGCCAAGATGCGTGAAGTAAAACCTGTTGTTGATACCTTGCGTGCCTTGATTCCGAATAACCCAATCAGCGCTATGGCGGAAACTAACGTTATCGCCGTTGTAGTATTTGGCGTTATCATTGGCGGTATTGCTCGTTTGATTAAACAAACCGGTACCGACAAACTTGAATTGGTTACTAAATTATTTGATGAATTACACCTCATTATTTCTTGGGTGGCAGATTTCATCATCGGTCTTATGCCTTACGGCGTATTGGGCTTGTTGGCAACAACATTGGCTCAAAAAGGCTTCCAAGCGATTGCCGACATGGGTCTTTTCATCGTATTGATCTACGTTGGTGTCGTGATTATGTTGATTGTACAGGCTGTACTTTTGACAATCTTCGGCGTAAGCCCAATTATGTACTTCCGTAAAGCAAGAGCACCATTGTTCTTAGCTTTCACATCCCGTTCCAGTATGGGTGTATTGCCGTTAACGGTAGATACCTTGACTAAACGTTTAGGCGTTAACGCCGCTACTGCTAATACAGTAGGCAGCTTCGGTACTACTGCCGGCATGCAGGGTTGTGCCGGTGTATTCCCGGCTTTATGTATCGTATACATTGCGAACGTAGCCGGTGTACCGCTTGATATGACCATGTATGTTATGAGTGTTATCGTAATCGCTTTAGGTTCCATCGGTATTGCCGGTGTACCTGGTACAGCCACTATGGCTGCATCCGTATCCTTGTCCGGTACCGGCCTTGGCGCGTTCTTCAGCTCCATCTCCCCAGTATTGGCTATCGACCCAATCATCGATATGGGTCGTACCATGCTTAACGTAAGTGGTTCTATGACCAATGCCATCGTTGTAGATAAACTTATGGGCACTTTCGACCAGGAAGCATTTAATGATACTTCCACCATCGACCGCCCGGTAAGCAATAAAACCGGTGGCGACACAGAAGTTGCTTAAGCAAAAGAAGTAAATTGTAGCATCGACAAAATGTTATAAGCATACAAAGAAAACCTCGGCAGAGATATCTGTCGAGGTTTTTTGCTGTGTAAAAATATAGATTAATAAACGATGAGGAAAATTTTCGATATGAAATTCGACGCTATAAATCCCTTTACAATCAATAGGAGTTAAAATTCAAAAAACGCATTATTTATCTTATTGTATAGCATACTTTATTATGATAAAATTTTAGTATGCATGAGCTTTTCATGAACATATTTTGTTGTTTGTTTATATTGGCTGGGATTAGGTATAGGAGGCCATATAGACAGAAAGGATGTGTCCTGTGGGGAAATCAAAAACGGGCAAGAAACATTTAAAACTTAGCAAGAAAATTATGTTGGCATTGATGGCAGTTAGTTTAACAGGGGGCGTGTACTTTAGCTATAGTCAGCCGGTATTGGCAGCTGATGCAAGTAAAGTTACAACGATTACTAGTGGTACGCATTATGGTGTTGTAGGAGGAATAAAAGAGCATTTCACAGGTAATGAAAATAAGAGTATTCAAGCACCGGTAAATACAACGATTGCTATTTCCGGAGGAACTCTAGCCAAGGAAATTAAAGAAGCTGATGGTGTTGAATTGAGCCGATCTGTGATTGGTGGGCATTATATTACGGCGTTTCATACTTTTGAAGGAGACGTAACAGGCACTACTGAAAATACAAATGTTACGATATCCGGTGGCGATATTACGGCCTTGGTATTTGGTGGATCAGTAGCTCAGCGGACCGGAGTGTATACAGATGAGGGGAAATTGTCTGTTACAGATAAAAATGTGAATTTAACAGTAAAAGGCGGAAAGTTTATTGATAATTACTTGCCGGATAATTTTTCTGAAGAAGATGATGATGCAAATCCATTTAATTATGCCACCGATGCCGTTTTTGCCGGCGCAGCTATAGGTGGTAATACAGAATCAACGATTGATAAAGTTAACATTACCATTGATGGAGGCAATGACACATATATAGGTGCTGTTTTTGGAGGTGGCTTGGCGCAAGCAGGTGGTACAGTTAATGTTTCAGACTCGACTATCAATGTTTATTCCGGCGGTGAATTAGAAATTATTGCCGGCGGTTATGTTGTGGGTGGTCAATTAACGGTGCCGGATAAAGAAAATCTTCAGGAGGCTATACCGGTTGACAGTTCTTTTGAAAATATAGCAGAAGTTGATAATGTAAATACAACTTCTAATGTAAAAAATAGTACTATTAACTTGTACGGTGGTAATGTAGAGTATTTATCTTTGAATGCATATTCTTCGAATAACAATACGCATTTTACAAATAAAATACATGGAAATGTAGATAATGCGACAGTTAATTATTATGGTGGAACTATTGGCGAATTAATGGCTAATGGGACTAAAAAGGATCAAATAAATCTATATAAAGACTTAGAAATAGAATCAGACGGAAACTACGCTTTAGAATTAGTAAATGGGGCGCGTCCGGGCATGGATTATGATTCTAATGAAATGACCATAGATGGTCAAGGTCAATATTCTCTAGATGCAACTGTTGCTGTTAATAATGATGTAGATTATTCTTCCGCTAAATCGGCCACATTGAATTTAAATAATTTAAAAAATTATAATGGCGATTTAGAAGTTTTTAATAAAGGTGAAGTATACATTAAAGACACGCAATCGGCTGTTGGTAATTTTGTTTCGCATGAAGGTGGCGCTATTCATTTTGAAAATGTAAATTCTATTGAAGGTACTGTATCAGGTGATGGTGATATTAATTTCAAAGGAAATATGAACTTTACAGATAAGTTGAATATTGCAGGTTCTGATGTAGCCTTCCTATATGGTAACTATACAGGAACGTATAAATTAAATAATCCTGAGGACGGACATATTTATATTGAAGATCAAGCTCGAGTTAATGTTGTTGATTTTGAAAAAAATATTGTTGGACAGGGACAGTTTACTCTAGGTGAAAAGGCATACTCGTTACAACGGCAGATCAACTTTTTGGTAGTAGTGCTGATGATACTACAATTACTACAAATGGGGATAAAGTATTACCAACGACAATCAGAGATGTTGTAGATGATAAAGTTATCTTTAAAAGTGGTACAGTAGAGATTACTACAGATAAATATTCGTTAGCTTATGCAAAAGAAGCTTTAAAAGCTTTAAAAACTGCGGATGATTATGAGACAACCACATTAACAATGGCAGGATCTTTAGTTGATAAATCTTTAACTCTTTCTGACGTAAGAGAAGCTCAAAACTCTAGTTTGGACTTGTCCTATGATAATACAACTATTAATGTTGATGGTAATAAAAACCTCGTTATCTATGGTAAAGTTCCTGTTAATACAATCGGTCAAGATGGTATTGTTGCTACTGATTCCAGTAATAATAAACAAGGCTTCTCAGCAGGTGTAATCAACTTACAAGCTGGTTCTGAAGGTGTAATTATTACAGGCAATGAAAGTTTAGCACTAGGTGGCCAAGACGGTGGTGATGTAATTTTAGTTGACGGCAAAACTAGTAAAGACCTTAACGTAATTGTAGGTTTAGATGGTTCTGCAGATACAACGGCTAAATTAGTATTGGGTAATAGCAGTGCGAGTGCAACTACAAGTGTAAACTTAACAGGCGCTGTGGCTGTCAATAGTGGCAGTACCTTAGGTGTTGCAAGTAACGCTACAGTCTCTGAAGGGGTAACCTTAAACAACGGTTCGATTGATGCTACTGCCGGTCAATTAAATGCAAGTGTAGCAGTAACAGGTACGGATTCTTCAATTATCGGTAATGTAACAGGTGCATTAAGTCTTGAAGACGAAGATGCCGCTTTAACTGTGGGCTCTGAAGATAAGAATGCAATCGCTAAATTTACCAACGTAAAATTAAACGGTGGTAGTCTCATTCTTGATCCGTCTTGGGATGTAGTGGCTAATGAAGTAGCAGTTGATTTCACTGATGCTGAAGAGGGTACCAATGTTATTGACGGTAAATTATTAGTTGGCCAAAATACCTATGCAACTATTGGTGATGGTAACGATGCGAAAGCTATGTTTGCTAAAACCGGCTTAACATTTGGCGAAGATGCTATTACGGCAGCTCTTTATATTAAAGGCAATCAATCCTTAGGTGATGCCGGTGCTGTTTACATGGATGGCGCTATGACTGATGCAGAATTGCAAGCTACAGCAGCTACTTTGGCAGCCGGTACATTTAGTGCGGCAGATAACTCTGTTACCATGGTTGACGGTAGTGCCATTACTGAAACAGCTGCGTTAAGTGGTGTACAAACAGTAGCCATTGGTGAAGGTGCTAAATTATATGTAGACGATGCCGTAGCAGGTAATACGTACCACATTTTAATTAATGATGGTGAAGCAGAAATCGACGGCGTAGATACAGACAGCTGGACAGATGATAACTTATTGACCAATAAACGCTTAGTTTCCTTAATCGGTGTGGTAAGCGATGATAATACAACGTATAATATCGTAGCAACTTCCAGTTCCGTTAAAGATATTTATGACGGCAAAGTTATTATTGGTGATGTTGTTGATGAAGCTTTCTCCGGTGATACAGATTCTAAAGCTTATCAGTTAGTTAATGCGATTGCTGATGATAAAGTGAATACAACCGAAGCAGCGCAAATTGATGCTTTCAACAGCTTGGGGAATTTAACAGCCTTGAGTGGTGCTACACATAATACGTATACTGTTTCCGGTATTACTCATGAAGCTATTACGGACCATATGTCTTTAGCGAATAATCTTACCCATGATAAAGACGTATGGGCACAGTTAATTCATACTAAAAATTCTGTTTCCGGCTTAGCTATGGGCGGTATGGATGCTGATTATGACAGCAAATTGAACGGTGTTGTAGTCGGTGCTGACTTCTATCATAAAGAAGGTCGTACTTTAGGTGCAGCTTTCACATATGTGAAAGGTGATGTTGATGCTCATACATTAGCTACAACTACTAAAACTGATTCCAAGTTCTACGGCCTTAGCTTGTATGGCGGTATGGAACGTGATGATTATGCTTTAATCGGCGATATCTCCTACTTGAGCGGTAGCAACGATGTAACCCAATATAACAGTGGTAACCGTATTGAAGGTTCGCCGGATACAAAAGCCTTCAGCATTGGTATACGTGCTGAAAAACGCATTGCTCGCGGTGAATCAGCTACGTTGGTACCATATGTAGGCGCTCGTTTCTTACGTATTCAGACTGATGATTATGCAAATAACTTCGGTTTTAACTATGATCAATCGGATAAGAATATGTTCTTAGTACCATTGGGCGTTAAATACAGTGCTAATTTCCAACGTGGTAACTGGAATGTTTTACCGATTGCTGAATTAGGTTATGTTTGGAACTCCGGTCGCAGTGTTGATCAGACTGTAAGCTTTGGCGGCGTATCTAATGGCTTCACCTATGACTTAACCGACCGTGGCAGCTTCATCGGTAAATTAGGTCTTGAAGCATCTAACGGCGATGTTACCTACAGCTTAGGTTATGAATATCAAAAAGGCAGCAGCGTGAAAGCTAATCGCTTCCGTGGCGGCGTAAATCTTAAATTTTAATAGTTGAACTTTATAGTTTAATTGTTAATAGTTAAGTAAAAAGGAAACCACTCTCTTAAAGTGGCTTACGTTCTTAAGAACCGGGCCATTTTGTGGAGAGTGGTTTTTGGTTTGTATATTTAGTTATTAAAATAACTTTTACTTAAAAATATCCAGTTTTGAGAAGCCATTGCGAAGGTTGATAATATCCCATGGCAAGTATTCGGCGATAGAAAGACCTACGAGATTGGTTTCTTTGCTTACATCTTGAAGAATTTGGAAAATTTTAGCTAATGTCATTTCACCAACGGCGTATTCAACCGGGCCTTGATGCGGTTTGTTGCAGAGGAGACTGCGAAAATCGGTAGGGCTCAAAACATCTAAATCCAAATGAACCATAACATGTTCAATCTTATTATTTTTGAGCCATTCTAAAATCGGTTTGCTTGTATTTAACTCACGTGGTGGCAGATATGCCATGGAATGGTCGGCAAGGAACTGTTTTTCATGAGGTAAAAGACCGGTATCGATGAGTCCGGCATAGAGGACTTGGCTCGGTTTAAACGGTGCTTGTACTGTTTTTGCAAAACTAGGGGCACCATGTCCCAATAAGTTGCCCAATACCATGGCGTGTTCGTTGGGATACTCTTTTGGCGTCATAATATCGGGATGGGCATCGAGCCATAGAATCGCCGTATTATTCGGATATTGCTGATGTAAATAATCAAAAGGCACTTGCGAAATGGAGCAGTCACCGCCGATGGTGATAATCTTACTTGGTTGTTTTACGTTCAAAATTTCACGCGCTGCCGCCTGCTGGCTTAATAGGATTTCTTCGGCGAAGACGTCTTTGTTAGGTTGTGCTTCATAAGCGGCTGCCGTGGCTTCTTCGTCAGCTACCGGGATATATGCTTTTTCAGTAGCTGTTGATGTAGGTAATAAAGCGTCCAATACGCGGGCTCCGATTTGGTAATTCGGATTGGCACCGCCCTGCCACTGCGGGTAGACGAGTTGTAACGTTTTGTTCTGTTGATTATTTTTGGGTTTCATAATAAAGCCTCCTTAAGAGTTGATATGGTATAATGAGGGTAAATTATAGTAGATTTTATTCGAGGTGACACCATGTTAATCCCACGCTATATTTTTACCAATGATTTTGTCGATTTAAAGGATATATTTGCGGCGTCCCATCATGTTGAAATGGAACTCAAAGCGGGTGATTTTTTATGGCAGCCGGATGAGTTTGCCCATGTTATTAACTACATCATTTCCGGCGTGGCCAGCACGTATTTAGTCCATGAAACGGGGCGACGTAAGATCATCTCTTATCATGGTGCTGGCACAATCTATCCGGGGTTTCACGAATTAGAGTTTAAAATTGAACATACTTTGGTGACCGAAGCGATTACGCCCATGAAAATATGGCGCTTCACACGGGATGATTTTCGGCAGATGATAGAAGTAAATCCTCAGATTTATCGCTATCTGGTCGATTCTTACGTTCGTTACATTAATCTGCTGCTTTTTGAAACGGCCCATCAAGAATATAATTCGGGTTTCATTAAGGTGTGCAATGTGCTTCTATTGCTTCATAATGCACAGCATGAAATGGGTGAACAAATACTGCTTTTATCCCAAGAGGAGCTGGCAGAACTTGTCGGCATGAGTCGTGTCAATTTGACGCGCCATATCGGGCGCCTTCGTGAAGAAGGGGTTATTGATACGGCCCGTAAACAAATTCGAATCCTTGATTTAGAAACCTTGATGCGGTATTGTTCCGGTGAAACGAGACAAGAGTGAACGACGGTTGCTTTTTTAGAATAAAACATCGGAAACGAATAACATGATATAGTTTTTTCAAAATAACCTGCTCACAAATATATTATATAATTAACATTCATATTAATTCTGCTACATATGATACAAAATAACGGATAAAACTGATATAATGAAAGTAACTTTGGCGCACAAATGTACATTCGGGGAGAAGTGTAGCTGTATGGAGAAGTACAGCTGTATAGAGAAGTGCATTTGTATTTAGCTTAATATGGTTATGGCTAGATGTTAGGTAAGTAAGGAGTGGAGCGTATGAAGCGGTTAGTGTTTTTATGTTTAGCCTTGTGCCTGTTACTGGCGGCAGGTTGTGCACAAGTAACTTCTGAGATTGAGGTTAACTCAGATTTCAGCGGGGAATGGAAGGCTACGATTCAATCACCGGTACCTATCAGTAAGGGCGATTTGTTGAGTGCGGTGACGCAAAATTCAAACGGGCAGACGCCGATTGATATTAGTAAAGTAGAACTTGAAGCCATCGGTCCCGATGGTAAGGAACTAAAAGGGGACAGCGCGACAGTGCAGTCGCAAATGTGGAAATTGGAAGCAAAGTTTGCCAATAAGGATGAACTGGCTAAGATGAGTGCCGCCGTGTTCGGGCGCAATGCTGATGCAAAAACAAATGTTATTTATCCGTACGGCGATGACCCGGATATGTATACCTTTAATTTAGGTAAAGCATCCGGTGCTACGACCATTGAAGTGGATGGCAAAATCGTCAAGGAAAGCATTGGCAAGGGTATTATGAAAGATGATGACACGGTAATTTATGCCGCCGGCGATCCAATCTATTTCCAATTCAAAAAAGGCGGTAACTCCGGTCTTCTTATCGGAGGCGCCCTGGTGATAGTTATTTTGGCAGGCATCGGCTATGTGATTTATCGTCGCCGTCAAACCACGGTATAGGGGAGGGATTGTTATGAAAACGAAACGATATGTAACCTATATGTTGCTGGCTTTGGCTACGGCTTTGATGTTCGTCCTCAGTGGCTGCGGCGGTTTGGGCAGCTCTCAAGACTTTTCGGGCACATGGGGATATATCGGAGCTCCTCAAAAAAATAACTTATTTAATAATGACTTTAGCGATACCTTCTATGTAATTACTATCGAGAAAAAGACAGAACATACCTACACGATTGACAGTAAAGATTATCAGTATAGAACGGAAGGCAAAAGCTTTTTGAATCGTGATGCGTATGTACCGGTTAATCCTTATATGAGTTATATTATATCTTTACCGGAAGGGCCGGATAGTAAGGGAGTATTGCCAAATATAGCTATTAATTATAAATTGATGGATGTAACGGGTAAGAATGCGCCATTAACTATGACGGAACGGGATAATGTTTTATATGTAGATAAAAATGGCCTTGAATATACCTATGATAGTAAAAATGATACTCTGGTAAGTGGGAGCATCGTTTTACAGCGTTTAAAAGACGGTGACATAACTCCGTTGAAAGAAGCAGTGCAAAAGCAGATAAAAGATGATTATCAAAAAAAATATGTTGATACGAATAAATGGAACATTACTCAGTATAACTTTAACGACGATGTTCTAACGCAAAAATAAAAAGAAATGAATATGGACCCAGAGTCCTTATTTATCCTCCCCACCTTAAGTTATAACTAATGCACGGAGGGCGCAGGCTAACGTAAAAAGAACAAGCTTTACTCGTAAGGACTCCGAGTTAATTCCGCACAGTCTTTATAGTAATCAGACATAAATAACGTACTGAGGGAACGGCGTAACGTAGAAAAGACGCAAGGCCTTACTCGTAGACGACTTTGTTCTTGTAGAACCAGGAGTCCGAGAGTAAGGCCTTGCGCCTTTTTTAGAATGCCCCGATGTGCTTAGTTATAACTGATACCTATCGTTCCAGAGGGTGCGGGCACCAAAATATAATAGGCAAAACGACGACAAGCACACGGTGGTACAGTTGGCAACCATGATGGTAATCTGGTACAGTACCGCTTCATTCGGCATGGCACCGGCCAAAATCTGACCGGTCATCATACCGGGGAGTGCGATAATCCCCATGCCCACCATGGAATTCATAGTCGGTAAGAAGGCCGTTTCCAAGGATTGTACCACAAACGGATGTAATATCTTAGACGGCGGTGTGCCGATATTTAAGAGCACCTCGATTTGTTGCTGATGAGAGTCGAGATTTTCCTTAAACGATTTTAACGCCAAGGTAGCGCCGTTCATGGTAGCACTTACGAGCATACCGCTGATTGGGATTACATATTGGGGTGTAAAAATATCCTTGCGAATAACAATAAGGAGCATGAAGCTCGTAATACTGATGCAGGTGCCGATAACGGACAAGGCCGTAATCCACTTGAATTTGCGGTTAAGCCAAGGATTTTTGCGAAGCGTTCGCGTCACGGCAAAACCGACCATCAAGGATAGATAGGTTAAGACAAAAATCGGTGACGGGTTTTGAAAAATATAGAGCAACACGTAACCGGCAATGATTAATTGTACCGTCATTTGCAAGGTGCCCAGCAAGAGAAATTTAGTTTGCGGAATTTTACAGTACGTGAAAATCCCGGCGATGACGAGGAGCAACAAATAGATGGATAAGAAGCCACCGAGCTGCATAGAAATAGATTCAGTCATGTTAAAAACTCCAATCTTATGAAGTAAATGTATTGCGTACTAACGGATGAACAATAAGCCGGGCTAGACTTATACCTCATGGCGACTTTGTAGCTCAATCAAAGCATCGCTGAACTTAGGATAGAGCGTATCGTCATGGGAAATGACCAGCGTAGTTTTATCGTGTTTGGTCATATATTCTTTCATGCGCGTGAAAAAGGTCATGGCTGTCGGTGAGTCGAGAGCGGCACTCGGTTCGTCCCACATATAGACATCTGCATTAAAGGAGAGCATAATGGCGTTAAAGACGCGCTGTTTTTCACCGCCGGATAATCTCGCAATCTCTTGTTCCGGTGTGAATGGGGCGGCCGCCAAATGGAGAAATTCCTTCATATTTGCCTCGGTCGGTGGGGTAGACCCGCGATAGGCATGAAATTGGCGAAAATTATCGGCAATGGTGCCGGGGAAGAGATATACTTGCTGATTAATCAGTAAAATTTGACGGCGTAATTCCAACGCATTGATTGTGCTGATATCTACATTGTTGTAATAGATGGCCCCTTGCGAAGGGTTAATAGTGGCGTTAAATAAGCGAAATAGGGTGCTTTTGCCGGATCCGCTGGCCCCTTGAATGAAGGTCATTTTACCTTTTTCAATGGCCATATCGGGGTATTGAATCATATTGTAAAAAACTAAGTCTTTAGTTGTTATTAAGTTCATGGGGATACTCCTTTCCTCTCTATTTTAATTGATTTTAGGGGAATTACCTAGTTAAAAATTATAAATTTATCATTCACAATTTTAAATTGAGAATATGTTTCAGGTTTTCGTTGAAAAAGTTCATGTTTTTATTGATGGGCGAATACGGGACATGAGAAAACCGTTGTACAGAAAAAGGATTAAATAAGAAGAGTTTTTAATTTAGAAAACTGAATTTGAATTATGGGGTTTATTAGATGACTTTACCCTTTTATTTTTTTGCAAATCGTGCTATAGTAATATTTTGAGATGCCGTACATGCTTTAAAAAAAAGTCATCATCAAAATCAGGCGTGGCTTCGTTGCAGTGCCGTAAATACCGATGACGAACGAATTTATTCGATTTCCTCTGAGTCGATTATTAGCATTACTTAAGTATTCTCAATTTATATAATTGAAGCTATTTTTTTACATTTGGCAAAATCTATATTTATTCAATTTGACAGAGACTATATTTAATGAACTATCCTAAAAACTCATACATGGAATAACTTTGAGATATAAATGCTTTTGTATTAGAGGGATGTACATGTAGAATATACAGATTTGAAATTTAGGAGTATAATTTAGTCGTGATATTACGAATGGAGGGCTTTACGATGAGCTTTTCGGTGCGTACAGATGTATGTATCCGGTGTAAAATGTGTGTGGCAGAGTGCCCGACAGGTTTGTTGGTTATGAAAGAAAACGGTCCGGCCGCCGGTTTTGGCAGCTGTATTTCTTGTGGACATTGTGTAGCAGTTTGTCCGACGAATGCGATTGATTATACAGTAACACCGCGGGCCGAACAAATTCCGGTTGGGGATTACCAAGTACCAAGTCCTGAAGAGGCAGAGAAGTTTTTACGGTATCGCCGTTCTATTCGTACATTCCGTGATACACCGGTTCCGAAAGAGGCACTTACGAGATTATTAAACATAGCTCGTATGGCCCCTACAGGTTCCAATAGCCAAGGTATTTCTTACCGAGTAATTCAAAAGAAGGAAACATTAACTGCTAT
Organism: Veillonella sp.; assembly: GCF_015058545.1. Taxonomy (GTDB): domain Bacteria; phylum Bacillota; class Negativicutes; order Veillonellales; family Veillonellaceae; genus Veillonella_A. Next base: position 14,247 of record NZ_SVCB01000073.1, on the reverse strand, counting down.
TAGCGAAGCTGTTATGGACTGGATGACCGGATTGGGGAAAGAAAATAGTCGTATGCGAATTTATGCGCATAATGCAAAGCGTTATAACCGGACAGGGCGTGATTTTATTTTACATAAAGCCCCTGCCTTGGTATTGGCAATAAGCAAGGATAAATTGATTGAACGCGGCCGCGATAATGGTCATTTTGCTCTTACTTATGCGGAATTAATGGCCCCTTCCTTAGGCCTGGGAAGTTGCTGGTCCGGCTTTGTCGAATTTTGTGCACAAGTAGGCTATGAACCACTACTGAAATTATTAAATTTACCGGACGGGTATAGGGTTGCCGGAGCTATTATGGTGGGATATCCTAAATTTAAGTACCGCTATATGCCTGAGAGAGAATCACTGAGAGTTTTCTTTGATGAGGAGGATTAAACGCATGGCATTAGTAACACTGGAAATGATTAGGGAAGCGCAAGAACATCTGAAAGGGGTAGCACAACGAACATCTATGATGCATTCTACTTCTTTGAGTGAACAATGCGGTTGTGAAGTCCATTTGAAAATGGAAAACTTCCAGCGTACCGGTTCGTTCAAATTGCGCGGTGCGTATAATAAGGTAGCGTCGTTGACGCCGGAAGAACGAGCTCGCGGTATCGTGGCTTCGTCCGCCGGTAATCACGCCCAAGGCGTGGCTTTGGCCGCTAAAGAATACGGCTGTAAAGCAACGATTTGTATGCCGACGAATGCACCGATTGCTAAAATCGATGCGACTAAAAGTTACGGTGCGGACGTAGTGTTGGCCGGGGATTTTTACGCCGATTGTTATGAAAAAGCATGTCAATTGCAAAAAGAAAAGGGCTATACTTTCTGTCATCCTTTTGATGATCCGTTGGTTATTGCCGGTCAAGGTACAATCGGTTTGGAAATTCTTGAAAAACTACCGGAAACGGATGTTATCGTGGTACCAATCGGTGGCGGCGGTTTAATTTCCGGCATTGCTGTGGCTGCTAAGGAATTAAAACCGAGCATTCGCATTGTCGGTGTGCAGACACAGAACATGCCATCTATGAAAGAATCGGTAGAACTTCATAAAATTACAACCGTACCGGCTTTAAAGAGCTTGGCCGACGGGATTACCGTAGGCACACCGGGTACTTTGACGTTTGACATCGTGTCAAAATATGTGGATGAAATTGTTACCGTTAGTGAATCGGAAATTGCGGAAGCTATTTTGTTCCTTTTAGAACGCGTGAAAACCGCGTCTGAAGGAGCCGGCGCTTGTCCTGTGGCAGCGTTGATGAATCATAAAATTGCCGGCGTTGAAGGCAAAAACGTAGTTGCCTTAGTAAGCGGCGGTAATATTGACGTGAACATGATTGACCGCATCATCAACAACGGCCTTGTAAAAACTTGGCGCCGTGCTTATTTTGATGTTGTGGTACAAGATAAACCGCATGTATTATCTAAAATTACGACCATAATCTCTGACAGTAATGCTAATATTTTGAGTATTTATCACGATCGCAGTCAGCGCGACATTGAAGTCGGTTATGTGCATGTAGCACTGGAAATTGAAACCATGAATGAAAAACATGTTACCAGCCTTTTGGCTACCTTGTCGGAAAACGGCTTCCCGGCTATTTTGCGATAGTATAGAGCCATGCGTTAAAGGGAGAGTGTTTTTAGGGAGATGACACATATAGAGGAAACAGATTAAACACATAGAGTAGGAGTAAAAATATGGAATCGGGAAAAAACTTAGAGCGTAATTTAAAACCCCGTCACGTGGAAATGATCGCCCTGGGCGGTACGATTGGGGTAGGCTTATTCATGGGTTCTGCGAGCACGATACAAACAGCCGGGCCGGCCGTATTATTGTGTTATGCTTTATCCGGGGTCGTAATGTTTTTAATTATGCGTATTATGGGTGAAATGTTGTACTTGGAACCGGTACCGGGTTCATTTGCAGCCTATGGCTATCGCTATATTTCACCGTATATCGGCTATATAACGGCTTGGTGCTATTGGTTTATGTGGATATCCGTAGGGCTTGCGGAAGTAACGGCGGTGGGGATTTACATGAGTTATTGGTTCCCTGAACTGCCTCACTGGGTATCGGCCTTTGTAGCTATGGCAATTATTGTGGCAGCCAATCTTGCGTCCGTTAAATACTACGGCGAGTTTGAGTTCTGGTTTGCTTTGATTAAAGTAGGGACCATCGTATTCATGCTCGTTATCGGGGCCATGATGATTTTATTTGGTTTCGGTAATGGTGGTGTAGCCATCGGGTTCTCCAACTTGTGGGAACATGGCGGTTTTGCACCGCACGGTTTCGGCGGTATGTTGGCAGCTATGTGTGTTGTAGCAGCAGCCTTCCAAGGGGTTGAATTGGTAGGCATTACAGCCGGTGAAGCGCAAAATCCGCGCCATACCTTAGTTAAAGCGGTTAAAGGCATTGTTTGGCGTATCTTGATTTTCTATGTTGGTGCTATTTTTGTTATTCTTTGTATTTATCCTTGGAATGAATTGGGTTTTGTAGGCAGTCCGTTCGTAACGACATTCTCTAAAGTCGGGATTGCCAGTGCAGCCGGTATCATTAACTTCGTAGTTTTGACAGCTGCTTTATCGGGCTGTAACAGTGGTATTTATAGCTGCGGTCGTATGTTATATACGTTGGCTAAAAACGGCCAGGCGCCAAAAATGTTTGCGAAATTATCTAAATCCGGCGTACCGCGCAACGGCATTTACGTGTCCATGCTTTCCTTAGTATTCGGGGTAGTGTTGAATTATTTAATTCCGGACTCCAAATTGTTCTTATATATTTACAGTGCCAGCGTTTTCCCTGCCATGGTATCCTGGTTTGTATTAGCCGGGGCACAGCGCAAATTCAGAGCACGTTGGGGCAAGGAAATTATGGATCAACATCCGTTTAAATCGCCATTGTATCCATATTCCAATTATTTCTGTTTAGGGTTCTTGGTACTCGTTACTATCGGTATGATTTGGAATGAAGATACTCGTATTTCCTTAGTAGTAGGTTGGTTGTTCATCGCCATTATTACGGCGTTCTATTATGGTCTCGGCATGAACAAACGCCCGGTTGTCCATGAAGAATTCGTCCATGAAGACGGTCTCGGCGCCGGCGGTCCGGCTGCTGAAGCGGATACGGCAGCGGAAGGTTCGGTAACGGCCATTAAATAATATAGTTGACGTGTGAAGAAGTCTCGCGATAATTCGTTATCGTGGGGCTTCTTTTGTATTTACGCTTTATAGTCTTCTTGTCGGTTGTATTTGGCGATTCAGTTTTTAGTGATTAAGTTTTAGGTAATTAAGTTTTGGCGATTCAGTTTTAGATAATTTTGTACTAAATTTTTTACACGAAAGTCTTTTTTATTTCCTCTGTATGTGATAGGATAATAAATAAGCTTAACGATGTTGGGGTTATAAAACTTGCATCCGGATTGAGAAACCGGGGCTGCGTTGAGTGGATTTTTGAGGGGCCCATAGGGCAGTGTCAATGAGAGAGAGGTCTTACAAATGAATTTAAAAAAATGGTTAGCACCTGTATTGGTGGGTATTTTGGCAATCGGTATTGCCGGTTGCGGTACAGATTCCGATTCAAAAGAAATCCGAATCGGTGCGACCGCCGGTCCGCATGCGGAAGTTGTGGAAGCGGTGGCCAAAGAAGCAGCTAAAGAAGGTATCAATGTTAAATTGGTGGAATTCTCCGATTATGTAACACCGGATAAAGCCTTGGCGGAAGGTGATTTGGACTTAAATAGCTACCAACACGTACCATTCATGGAAAACTTTAACAAAAATAATAATGCCAATTTAGTATCTATCGGTAAAACGATTTTGATGCGCATGGGCTTATACAGCAATACGGTGAAAAGCGTTGACGAAATTCCGGATGGTGCCGTTGTGGCCATTCCAAACGATCCGACTAACGGTGGTCGCGGCTTAGCTTTATTGGCTAAAGCAGGCCTCATTACCTTAAAAGAAGGTGTGGGCTTCAAAGCAACGCCGGCGGATATCGTAGCTAATCCTAAGAATTTGGAAATCAGAGAATTGGAAGCAGCTCAATTGCCACGTAGCTTGGCTGATGTAACGGTAGCCGCTATTCCGATGAACTATGTAATGAGTGCCGGTATTGATGTAGCTAAACAGGGGATTTTCTTAGAGCCTAAGAATGAACCGTTGGCAGTCATGGTCTTAGCGGCTCGTGAAAAGGATAAAGACAATCCTACGTATAAAAAAATCGCCGACATTTATCACTCGGCGGCTATTAAGCAGTTCATTGCCGATAAATTTAAAGGCACCATTGAACCGGCTGAATAATTGAATACTCCATGTACCGGTTAATCCCAGAGTAATCGGCACTGTTGTGGGAGATAATTAGCCCATACTCATAAAGTAAGCCCTGTTGTGATGTTGAAATCGCAACAGGGCTTTTGTGTGTAAGATAATTAATTTTGACTATAAGGCCTATAACCATTTGTTAAATTCAGATAGCCAATGATTTATCTATAAGCTAATGGTTTATCTATAAGCCGATGGTCTATCTCTCAATGTGACGCTCGATGAGTCGTCCAAAGCCTTTTTCACCGCAGAATGTATTGTTCGCCGCGATGAGTTCACCGCGCAGGAATACCTTGGCCACCGTGGCATTGACCGTCATGCCTTCGTAGGCGGAGTAACCGCAGGTAGTTTTCAAATTATCGGCACGGAATGTCCGTGATTCGTTGGGATTAAAGAGAACTAGATCTGCATCGTAACCGACCTTAATATCCCCTTTGTTTGGGATTCCGAAGATGCGCGCCGCGTTAGTGGCCGTCACCTGGACGAATTGTTCCGGGGTGAGTCTTTTTTTCAAAACACTTTCGCTAAAGAGGAGTGGCATCCGTTCTTCCACGCCGCTGATGCCACCGGGACAATTCCTGAAATCATCCACATAGGCTTGCTTTTCTTCGATGGTAAATGGGCAATGGTCGGTGGCTACCACTTGAATTGTGCCGTCTTCGAGACCTTGCCACAGGGCGTCTTGATCTTCTTTCTTCCGTAGTGGTGGGGCCAGCATGTACTTAATGCCTTCCAGCGGTCCGCCGTCTTTAAATTTATCATCTGTTAAGAAGAGATACTGTGGGCAAGTTTCCGCAAAAATATTCGTTTGTCCTTCTTGGCGGGCCAGGCGGATTTCGTTCAAACTTTCATGCGCTGACATATGCACCAGATAGACCGGCGCATCACCGGCTACATGAGCAAGGCTGATAACCGTATTGACGCTCATTGATTCGGCTGCGTTTGGCCGTGTTAGGGCGTGGCCTATAGGTACCAGTTCTTCTTTGGTTAAGCGATTGCGCAGCAGGTTGGTTACCGTGTCGTCTTCCGCATGGACGGTCAAAAGACCACCGCATTCCTTTAAACGCTCCAACAAGGCAAAGAGTTCCGGTTCATGCATGGGCGCACCGTACGTGGTATAGGCCTTAAAGGACGGAAAGCCCTCTTTTTGGACGAGGTTCTTCGCTTCGTCTAAGATAGAGGCGTCCACATGCTGGAACACGCCGTGAAAACTGTAGTCAATGGGGCAATCTTTAGCTAAGTGGCGATATATATCAAATTGATGATGCAAGGTACAACCGGTAGGTCCGAACGCCATGTGATCGATAATCGTAGTAGTGCCGCCGCAAGCGGCTGCTATGCCGCCGTGCAGAAAATCATCGCACGCTCGGTGTTTCGGCGATTGTTGCAGGTCAAAATGGGTATGCGGATCGATGCCGCCGGGTACGACATAGTGGTCGGTGGCGTCAATGATTTTATAATCGGAGGCTACGGTAGTACGCTCTTGGTTTGATGCGGTGCCCCAATCAGTGGAGGCGGAGGCAGCAATAAGTTGCCGCGCCTCTTTAGGCCCCGTAATAGCACTAATTTTGCCATCCGTAATAACAATATCGCCTTTGAAATGCTCTGTGGAGGTACAAATCAGGCCGTTTTCGATGATGCTATTCATAAAATGAAATCCTTTCTTTAGTTTCAGTAATCGTTAATACTATGATACTCTTTTTGTTGATTTGTTTCTACCATTAAATATACCGATTCGAGAAAAATAGGGTATAATAAATAGTAAGAGTTTTTTGAATATAAGCTTTTTAAAAAATATTTATAAGGTAATAGCGATAAAGGAGGTTTTGTATGACCGGGTTAAAAGTAGTAGTATCAGAGCAGGCGGAAGCAGTAGTCGGCATATTGACGAAACGCAACGTTATTCGGCCGAATCAAACCGATTTTACCGATGTGGGAGCAGTCCTCGTTTGTGACTGTGAAATAGATATATTAAAAAGTACGCCCGTTAAAGTCTTTGATATTCCCGTTTTCGTAGTGCGCACCGGGACCGGTATGGAAGGGCTTAGCCCAAACCAAGTGTCGCAGGCGGAAGATACGGTGCTGCGCGATGCCTATGCGGTGCTCGATAATGAGCCGTCGGATCGTGAGTTTTACATACGCCGCTTGGAAACGGCCGTTCAAAACTATGAGCATCGTTCGCTGCCGCCGTTTTTCCGCTCCTTACGCCGTTATGTGGAAATGGGCAATTCCCAATTTGACTGTCCGGGCCATCAAGGTGGTCAATTTTTCCGCAAACATCCGGCGGGACGGGCTTTTTACGATTACTTCGGGGAACACATTTTCCGCAGTGATTTATGTAATGCGGATGTGCAATTAGGCGATTTATTGATTCATGAGGGTTATGCCTTAGAGGCCCAGGAACATGCGGCGCAAGTATTTAATGCGGACAAAACGTACTTCGTACTCAATGGTACATCATCTTCCAATAAAGTGGTTTTGAATGCCTTGTTGGCGCCCGGTGACATCGTGCTTTACGATCGCAATAATCATAAATCCGTGTCCCACGGTGCTTTGGTGCAGGCCGGTGCCATTCCGGTGTATTTGGAAACGGCTCGCAATCCGTTCGGCTCCATCGGCGGCATTCCGGAAGCTTGTTTTGATGAAAAAGAACTTCGGCAGCGCATTGCGGAGCGTGATCCTGAAAAAGCCAAAGCGCAGCGTCCGATTCGCTTAGCCGTAATTCAGCTCGGTACCTATGACGGGACGATTTATAACGCCCGCCAGGTGGTCGATAAAATCGGGCACTTATGCGATTACATCCTCTTCGATTCCGCTTGGGTAGGCTATGAACAATTTATTCCGATGATGAAAGATTGCTCGCCTCTCTTGTTGGAATTGGGGCCGGACGATCCGGGGATTTTGGTAACCCAGTCGGTGCACAAACAAATGGCGGGTTTTTCACAAACATCGCAAATCCACAAGAAGGATTCGCATATCCGTGGGCAAGCCCGTTATGTGAATCAGAAGCGTTTTAACAACGCCTTTATGATGCATGCCTCTACGTCACCGTTCTATCCGCTCTTTGCGGCTCTCGACGTGAATGCTAAAATTCATGCCGGCGAAGGCGGCAGGGCTCTCTGGCGTGATTGTGTCACAGTAGGCATTGAAGCGCGCAAAACGGTGCTTCGCAATTGTAAATATTTACGGCCCCTCGTGCCGCCGATGGTTCACGGCAAAGCGTGGGAAGACGGTGAAACAGAAGTTATGGCCGACGATGTATCCTACTTTGCTTTTGAACCGGATGCTAAATGGCATTCCTTCAGTGGTTATGGAGAAGGTCAATATTTTATTGATCCTTGCAAATTCCAGCTCATAACACCGGGCATCGATATGGAAACCGGTGAATACGAAGACTTCGGTATCCCGGCTACTATTTTAGCCAATTACCTGCGTGAACATCAGGTTGTGCCGGAGAAATGTGACTTGAACACAATTTTATTCCTGCTCACACCGGCGGAGTCCTTTACGAAAATGGATGCCCTCATCGCTAAATTATTGCGCTTTGAGCAATTAATCGAAGAAGATGCGCCGCTCCAAGATGTGCTCCCAAGCGTGTTTGCTCAGAATATTGATCGCTATCGCGGTTATACGATTCGTCAGCTCTGTCAGGAAATGCATGATTTTTATAAAAATCGTCAGGTGAGCGAGTTGCAACAGCAATTATTTAAACGGGAGTATTTCCCGACCTATGTGAAAACACCGCAGGCGGCCAATATTGATTTTGTCCGCGGTGAAGGGGAATTGATTCCTATTGCTGATTGCGTGGGACGAATGGCTTTAGAAGGGGCCTTGCCGTATCCGCCGGGCGTAATTTGTGTGCAACCGGGCGAACTTTGGTCGGAACCGGCACGCGATTATTTCGTAGCCCTCGAAGAAGGTATTAATGAATTGCCGGGCTTTGCACCGGAACTTCAAGGCGTTTACATTGAAGCGGATGAAACCGGTTATAAGCGGGCTTATGCGTATGTGTTAAAAGAGTCCGCACAGAAAGAAGGGGTATAATGGCAAAGGATGAATTAACCTCGGTAGATGAAGCACAATTGCTGGGGCCTATCGGTGACGCGGTGACAGCGGCGGTGAAGGAATTGGTGACCGTTGCCAAGCTGGAAGCCGGTGATGTGTTTGTTATCGGTTGTTCCACCAGTGAAGTGCGCGGCAGTCGCATCGGTACCGATTCGGCCACCGAAGTTGGGGAGACAATTATTGAGGCTGCTACGGCCGTATTAGAGCTACTAAATATCGCGTTGGCCGTACAATGCTGTGAACATTTGAATCGAGCCTTGGTAGTAGAGAAGTCCGTGGCGGTCAAACATAATTGGCCGATTTGCAATGCCGTACCGCAACTTCATGCCGGCGGGGCGGCGTCAATGGCGGCGTACAAGCATTTTTCAGAACCGGTCGTGGTAGAAGCCATAGAGGCTGATGCGGGCATTGATATTGGCGATACCTTTATCGGCATGCATTTAAAACGCGTAGCCGTGCCGGTTCGCTTAGCCGTTAAAGCTATTGGTGAAGCCCATGTTACGGCGGCTCGCGTGCGCCCTAAATATATCGGCGGGGGCAGAGCCGTTTATGATGAATCATTAATGTAGTCGAGGTGAGAACGTTTGAATTTCTATACTTATGCTTATATCGTGCAACAAGGGCAGTTTAATGCGCTGTTACAATATGGTGTATCCTTCCTGCTGTTGGTGGCGCTGTTGGGGGTCAGCATTTTATTCATGCGTCACCGCTTGAACAGCCGCTACCGCGACTTGACAATCTTATTATCCCTGTTAATCGTGTTTATTCTGGGGATTCGTTGGAGTGAATATGACTCATCTATGCGAAACTCGGAAGAAAGCAGCCGTATGGCCAGCTTTATCGTATCCGTTTCGGAGCGGTTGGGAACGAATAAAGAAAACGTGAAGGTGAATTCCACGCGTCTTGATGACGATGTTATAGTTAATGCGGACAACCGCTTTTATCGGGCCCATTTTACCAAAGGCTATGGCGCCTACTCGTTGACACAAGTTCATGTAGTAGAAACGCAAATTAAAGTGATTGATATAGCGAAGGAGTAGCATAGAGCATGATAACGGGTTATACGTTGATTATGATAAAGCTGGTGCTGGGCATATTATGTTTGGTACTGCAAATCAATTTGATGGGCAAGGGCAATTTGGCGCCGAACTCAGCCATCGATCAGGTACAAAACTATGTATTGGGCGGTATTATCGGGGGTGTTATTTATAATGAGGCCATCGGGGTGCTGCAATTTTTGCTGGTGCTCACCGGCTGGACTATCGTTGTTATGGGGCTGCGTTTTTTATCGGCCTACAATCGTCATGTGAAACGAATTATTGACGGCAGTCCCACAATTGTGGTGGATTATGGTAAAATTCAAATAGAAGAATGTATGCGCAACGGCATCAGTGCCGGTGACTTACATTTAAAACTGCGCGCCAACGGGGTAACGCGCGTAGGGGAAGTGAAATGGGCTGTTTTGGAACAAAACGGCCAATTGACGGTAGTTAAGTTTGGGGAAGATTCAGTACACTATCCGCTGATTGCGGATGGCCAGGTGGATGAAAGAGTATTATCCTTGGTAGAAAAAGATAGAGAATGGTTGGAAACAAGCGTAGCAGAGCAAGGCTATCAACCGTCGGATATATATATGGCCGAGCTCGTGCATGGTGAGTTGGTTATAACCCCGTATGCGAAAGATTAATTTGAAAACTTAAGGGCTAAAACATTAAAGGGTGAAACTTTACTGTTGAAAACTTTAATGTTGCAAACTTAGGTATTAATAGATTAATCCCGCTTGGGGCGATGAAAGGAGCTAGTCATGGTAGGACTACAGCGAGCTTTATTGATAATTGCATTTCTCTATATTTTGTATCACATTTATACTCACGGATTTACTACAACGAATATAATTGCCGTTGTATTATTGTTATTCTCCCTTGCTTTCGAAGTGACTCGTAAGGCGCGCAAGGCTAAATTGGAAGCTTATTTTGCCCGTAAAGAGGCGGAAATTGAAGCTAAAGAAGCGGCCGAAGCAGCCAAAGCAGCGGCTGCACGGGGCGAAACAGTTGATTCGAATACAGAAAATACGGTTGATGTTGAACATAAAGTTAAATGATAGATGTTAAGAATAAGCTAAAGTCTGTACTTACAGGATGCTTATTAAGGAAGCTCTCAGCTTCTTATGAAAGGAGTCTTTGATGAAATTAATTTCTTGGAATGTTAACGGCCTGCGCGCCGCGGTAACTAAAGGTTTTATGGAAAGTTTTGAAAAACTTGATGCGGATATGTTTTGTTTGCAGGAAACTAAACTGCAACCGCACCAGATTGAATTGGAATTACCGGGCTATGAGCAATATTGGAACAGTGCGGTGAAAAAAGGGTACAGCGGTACGGCTATTTTCACCCGCATTAAACCGCTTAATGTGACGTACGGTATCGGCATTGAAGAACACGACCAGGAAGGCCGTGTTATTACGGCGGAATATGATAAATTTTACCTTGTAACATGCTACACGCCGAACAGCCAACGTGAATTGGCGCGCTTGGAATACCGCATGACTTGGGAAGATGCGTTCCGCGCGTATTTATTGGAATTGGATGCGAAGAAGCCGGTCATTCTCTGTGGTGACCTTAACGTGGCCCATCAGGAAATCGACTTGAAAAATCCGAAGACAAACCGTAAAAACGCCGGTTTTACCGACGAAGAGCGTGAAAAAATGACGGAATTATTGGGCGCCGGCTTTACCGATACCTTCCGTAAGCTCTATCCGGATGTAACCGATGCATACAGCTGGTGGTCCTATATGGGCAAAGCGCGCGATAGGAACGTAGGGTGGAGAATTGACTACTTCATTACGTCGGCTCGCCTCGATAACGACATCGTGGAAGCTAAAATCCATCCGGATATTTTCGGTAGCGATCATTGCCCGGTTGAATTGGAAATTAACCTTTAATCACCGTCGAAGTATAGTTTTTGACAGAGATTTTTGATTTATACTCTATAGAATGGCCAAAAAGAAGGCTATTTATGGAATTTTATCTATATTGAATTGTCATATATGCATAAAAATAGTAAGAGTTCGCTTTGAAAAATCAAGGCGGACTCTTTTATTTGCTTACCTTCATAAATCATGCGTGCAAGTCATGGTAAAAATGCCTCTCATGAAAAATAAATAGTTATTATGGCGTCGCTGTGGTATAGTGTATACAAGACATGGATTAGATATGTTGAACTTTTGATTTTATAGTGTATGCGCAAAAGGAGACACGATAATTATGGCAAATTATAATCCCTACGAAAACATGCTTAACACTCTTGATCAAGCGGCTGAAAAATTAGGTTTAACACGTAATGACTATGAAGTTATTCGTCACCCTGAACGTGAAATGACAGTAGCCGTACCGGTACAAATGGATGATGGTCATATTGAAGTATTTAGCGGTTATCGTACGCAGCACAGCACAATTATGGGCGCCGCTAAAGGCGGTCTCCGTTTCCATCCTGATTCCGATGAAAACGAAGTACGTGCTTTGGCAGCTTGGATGACAATCAAAAACTCGATTGCTCATCTTCCATATGGCGGCGGTAAAGGCGGGATTAAAGTAGATCCTAAGAAATTAAGCCAGCGCGAATTAGAACGCTTGACTCGCGGATTTGTTCGCAAAATCGCTCCAATCATCGGTGTTGATACAGACGTACCGGCTCCTGATGTTAATACTAATCCTCAAATCATGGCCTGGATTGTGGACGAATTCTCCACATTAAAAGGCGTATGGTCCCCAGGCGTTGTAACCGGTAAACCATTGGCCGTTGGCGGTTCTAAAGGCCGTAACGAAGCTACCGGTCGCGGTTGCATGTTCACGTTGAAGAGCTACCTTGAAAAGAAAGGTAAAAAAATGACCGACGTAACCATCGCCGTTCAAGGCTTCGGTAACGTAGGTAGCGTTGGTGCTTTGCTGATGCATCGTGAAGGTGCTAAAATCGTTGCTATCGGCGACGTACACGGCTCCATTTACAATGAAAACGGTATCGACGTTGAAAAAGCATACGAATATGCTAACTCTCATGGCCGTTCCTTGGAAGGCTACGAAGAAGCCGGCATGACTCGTATTCCTAACCCTGAATTATTACTTCTCGACGTAGATGTATTATATCTTGCTGCTTTGGAAAACCAATTGAACGGCAGCAACATGAAAGAAGTTAAAGCTAAAACTATCTTGGAAGGTGCTAACGGCCCTACAACTAATGAAGCTGACTTATACTTCTTCGAAAAAGGCATCGAAATCATTCCTGACGTATTAGCTAACGGCGGCGGTGTTGTAACTTCTTACTATGAATGGGTACAGAACAAAGCCGGCTTCTACTGGGATGAAGACGAAGTAAATGCTCGCCTCGAAAAGAACATGAAAATGAGCTTTGAAGAAGTTTGGGAAATGCAACAACAATACAAAGTATATCCTCGTTTAGCTGCTTACATGGTAGCTTTGAAACGCTTGGTTGACGCCAGCAAACTTCGTGGTTTCAACGGCTGATAATAACGAGAGCAAACTCGTTTAATATGAACTAACAGCTGACTACAGCTTTAAGAATACTTTACACTTGCTTTTAACGGCCAAACAGTAGTGAGTACTGATTGAGTCCGTACAACTTATACAACGCTAAGTATGACTGTCTAACAGGCTATGCGTAGCCACCTTGCTAAATAATATAATGAAAGAAGTATACTCGGCGTAAGAGCGGTCAGGTAAGTAATGCCTGACCGCTTTTTTTGCGCGTGGTTTGGGTGGACGGATTTAAAATTCGTATGGAATTTGTAAAAATTTAATAAAAAAGTACTTGCTTTTACTTTGAATTTAGTATAAAATATCTCTTGTACCATTCCTCGATAGCTCAGTCGGTAGAGCAAACGGCTGTTAACCGTTGGGTCGTAGGTTCAAGTCCTACTCGGGGAGTTTTTAATCACACTTTATGTGTGATTTTTTTATTGTCTTTTTTGAAAAACATATTTTTTCATATTCAGTCATATATATTACTGTACATACCTGTCAAGGTGGTACTTAGGTGCTTCTTTTGCACCCGCATTTCCGGGCGGAAGTCTCAATCTCCTGTAGACTTCCGCCCCTTTTTATCCTTTTCAGATTTTGTTAACTGCAATCCATAAATCTCATATAATAATAATAACATAAAACGAAAGGGTGTAGAATATGCCCCCATTCCCACCTTACGGCAACCCTCCAGGCGGTCCAATGCCTATGGGTCCTCCACCGTCGTCCGCGCCGCCAAAGCCCGCACAGGCCCGTTCTGGATCAGCTACCAAAATGGTCAGCCCAGGTTCCATGCAAAACTGTATCGGACGTTTTACCTATATATGGATGAGCAACGGACAGGAGTTCTGGTTCTTTCCAATTCAGATCTGGCGTGACAGCGTGTCAGGCTTCCGCTGGGACAGACGATTCGGTTGGTCATACACAGGAATATCGTTAAATCGGATTGATATGTTTACCTGTTCCTGGTAAACAATCCCCCCGCAAACAATATGTTGGCGGGGGATTTTAAAATGATTCTCACAAAAGCAATTTATTTTAAATATTCTGTTAAAAGCAAAAAAGTATTTAGAATAGCATCTTTATGACTTCTTTCTTATCCGTGGGTAGCATATACCCCTGGCCCAATCAGTCCATGTCTCACTTCATGTCCAGCTGTCAATGCGGAATCAACATCAGAAGCATAATGGGGATAAATATCAACGGCATAATCCACATTACCATTCTGAGCCGCTTCGATCAATCCGGTTACTATATCATAATGGTATGGGCCGACACTATCCTTAGCACATATTGACACCTGATAC